>NZ_CP020478.1:1200000-1500000 GCF_002080395.1 Campylobacter helveticus | reverse complement strand
CAAAGCTTTCGTTCAATTAGATTATAGTGCGAAAGATGGCGGTTATGGCACTCTCTATGGAACAAATGATCAAGGCAATGCCGTTAATGACAATGAAAGTGTAACAAAAGAAGGCTTAAGTGTTCGCCAACTTTACTTAACTTACACTGATGAAGACTTCGCAACTAGCGTTATCGCAGGTAAGCAGCAGCTTAACACTATCTGGACTGACAATGGCATCGATGGTCTTGTTGGCACAGGTATCAAAGTGGTTAATAACAGCTTTGACGGCTTAACTCTTGCAGCTTTTGCTGTGGATAGCTATAATTTTGATGAGCAAGCTGGAGATATAACAGGATTATTTACTAAGAAAGTTGCCGGTGCGAAATTCGGCTTAAATAGCATCAATGTGGGTAACCTTTATGGTGGTGCTGCTATCGGTTCTTACGAAGCTCTTGGCGGACAACTTGACTCTCAACTATGGGGTGCTTACTGGGATATGGTAGGTGCTTTTTATGCTTTAGATTTAGCTTATGGCACAACTATCTTCAACGACATCAACTGGAAACTTAATGCCGCTTATTTAGGAAACTACCTAGATAAAACTGATATTGAAAATGGTAACTTCTTTGGCTTAAGAGGCACTATGGAGTGGAATGGCTTTGACGCTAGCCTAGGTGGTTTATACTATGGTGATAAAGATCAAGCAACATTAACAGTAATCGAAGACCAAGGTAACTTAGGACATCTTCTTGCTGGTCAAGAAATTTTCTACACTGAAGGTTCACACCTAAATGGCGACCTTGGTGAAAATACTTTTGGTTACCTAACTGCTGGTTATACCTTCAATGAAGTATTGCGTTTAGGTGCAGATTTCGTTTATGGTGGAACTAAAACAGGTAATGGAGCAGTTGGAGCTAATTCTGGAGCTCACGGCGGTGAGAAAATGGAAGCCGTTGCAAGAGTAGATTATAAATACTCTCCAAAACTATCTTTCCAAGCTTGGTATTCTTACCTAAATGTTGATCAAGATAAAAATGGCGAAGGTAAAAAAGATACTGTAAGACTTCAAGCTCTTTACAAGTTCTAAAATTTATGGTATAATGCCATTTATCCACCCAGCCCCCTCCCTTTTAGCTGGGTGGTCAGCCCCTGCCCCCAGGGGCTTTTTTCATTCTGGACCTTTTTCTTCCATATTTTAAACACTCATCTTGTCCCATTTGAAAATCAAATCTTTATTTAAATTTGATGTGGAGTGAGTATTAAATACGATTTAAATAACTCTTAAAAAAGAATTGTAGCCAAACATTTGCAAGGCTTAAGGATAATTGTTGTCGTTGGGAGAATATGGAATTACCCAAAATAATGAATTTAAAATTATCCAAATATTAAAATCGATAAAAGAAACGATAAAACTTATAAAAATTTATAACGCATTTAAATCTACAAATTTTTTACCTTATGCACCATACATTTTATGATTAAAAAGAAGTCTTTGAAAAGAGGAAAGGCTCATAAAGAGCCTATGTTTTAGTATTTTAAGAAATACTCTTGAATTTTCTTAACATCGTTAGTCTTAGTTAAAGCTAACATTAGCAAAATTCTAGCTTTTTGTGGGTTTAAATCCTCCGCACTGATGAAACCTAGCTTATTATCCGCTTCACTCACTGCCACACGACCAGCGACTACACGAGAGCTTACAGCAACTTTAAGCCCCTTAGTTAAAAGCTCTTTTAAAACTTCTTTTTGTGCTTCGTGTATGCTACCAGCACCACTTCCAGCGACTACTATACCTTTTGTGCCATTTTCAAACAAAGCCTTAGCCGCTACGCCACTGCCGTCATTTGAATAGCTATAAAGAATATCAACTTTTGGTAATTCTTTAAGATTTTTCACATCAAAAGGTGCGTTTTTAGTGTGTGCTTTTGCGACATTGTTATAAAAATAAACTTTACCATCAACGATATAGCCTAAATCCCCAAAATCAGGCGAAGAGAAAGCATCGACATTTAAAGAATGTGTTTTTACCACGCCTCTAGCACTTTGAATTTTATCATTCATAGAAACCATTACACCCTTGCCTTTAGCATTTTTATCAGCTGCTAAAGCGACTGCGTTGTAAAGATTTTTAGGACCATCAGCACTTATGGCTGTGCTAGGACGCATAGCACCGACTAAAACGACAGGCTTATCGCTTTTGATAGTTAAATTTAAGAAATAAGCAGTCTCTTCCATAGTATCTGTGCCGTGAGTGATAACCACACCATCAACGCCACTCGCAAAAAGCTTATTAATCTCTTTTGCAAGTTTGAGCTGAATTTCATCACGCATATTTGAGCTATCGATATTTGCGATTTGCTGCCCTTCAATTTTCGCTAAGTTTTGAATTTCAGGCACAGCCTTAATCAACACATCGACACCCACAACTCCAGCTGTATAACCTGTCGTAGCCACCGCACTATCGATAGAACCAGCTATCGTTCCACCTGTGGCTAAAATAGCAACCCTAGGCTTAGCTTCTGCCATACTCGCCCCTACCATTAAAAATGCAATCATACAAAGTAATAATTTCTTCATATGTGCCTCCTTTAAAAATTTATCTCATCTTACGATGAAACATATTTAATTCTATCAAAAAAATTCAATTTTAAATTTAAATTACAATTTTTTTATATAATAACATTTTAAAGTCTTAAATATAGGAGAATTTTTTATGACTAAAGAAGAGATTAAAGAACTTGTGAATTTATTTGCTGAGGCAAATATCAGCAAGATTAAGATTAAAGAGCAAGATGGCTTTGAAATAGAGCTTGAAAGGGATATGTGCTGCGATGTTCCAGCTCCTGTTTGTCCTCCCCCTGCCACACCACAGCCTATAAATGTCAATGTTGTCAATGAAACGCACCATAGTCCAAGCAAGAGTAATCAACCAAGCATTACTAGCCCTATGGTCGGCACTTTCTACCAAGCTCCAAGCCCGGGTGCTGCGCCTTTTGTCAAAGCGGGTGCAAATGTGAAAAAGGGCGATACCATAGCCATTATTGAAGCGATGAAGATAATGAACGAGATAGAGGCGGAATTTGATTGTCGCATAGTGGAAGTTTTGGTCGCTGATGGGCAGCCTGTGGAATTTGGTATGCCTTTATTTGCGGTGGAGAAACTATAAATGGAAATTAAAAGCATTTTAATAGCAAATCGCGGTGAAATTGCTTTAAGAGCCTTAAGAACCATTAAAGAAATGGGAAAAAGAGCGATTTGCGTTTATTCTGAAGCGGATAAAGACGCCCTTTATCTTAAGTATGCGGACGCAAACATTTGCATAGGCAAGGCGAGAAGTGCTGAAAGCTATCTTAATATCCCGGCGATTATCACGGCGGCGGAGATTGCGGAGGCGGATGCGATTTTCCCGGGGTATGGCTTTTTAAGTGAAAATCAAAATTTTGTCGAAATTTGTGCCAAGCATAATATTAAATTCATAGGACCTTCGGTTGAGGCGATGAATTTAATGAGCGATAAAAGCAAAGCAAAGCAGGTAATGCAAAGGGCTGGTGTGCCTGTGATACCCGGAAGCGATGGGGCTTTAGCCGGGGCTGAGGCGGCGAAAAAACTTGCTAAAGAAATAGGCTATCCTGTCATCTTAAAAGCGGCTGCTGGAGGCGGTGGGCGTGGTATGCGCGTGGTGGAAAATGAAAAAGATTTAGAAAAAGCATACTGGTCGGCTGAAAGCGAAGCGATGACGGCTTTTGGAGACGGAACGATGTATATGGAAAAATATATCCAAAATCCGCGTCATATCGAAGTGCAAGTTGTGGGAGATAGCTTTGGTAATGTGATACACATAGGTGAAAGAGACTGCTCTATGCAAAGGCGTCATCAAAAGCTTATCGAAGAAAGTCCGGCGATTTTACTTGATGAAAGCACGAGGGCGAGACTACACGAAACGGCTGTAAAAGCAGCAAAAGCCATAGGTTATGAGGGTGCTGGGACTTTTGAATTTTTGGTCGATAAAAATTTGGATTTTTATTTTATTGAGATGAATACGCGTTTGCAAGTTGAACATTGCGTGAGTGAAATGGTAAGCGGTATAGACATCATAGAATTGATGATAAAGGTTGCCGAGGGCTATGCCTTGCCTCCTCAAGAAAGCATTAAGCTACGCGGACATAGTATAGAGTGTCGTATTACCGCTGAAGATTCTAAGACCTTTTTACCAAGTCCGGGTAAAATCACCAAATATATCCCACCAGCAGGGCGTAATGTGAGAATGGAAAGCCACTGCTATGAGGGCTATGCGGTGCCACCTTATTATGATTCGATGATAGGCAAACTTGTCGTGTGGGGGGAGGATAGAAATACGGCTATTTCTAAAATGAAAGTGGCTTTAAATGAGCTTATCGTTGGGGGGATTAAAACTACGCGTGATTTTCATCTTTCTATGATGGAAAATCCCGATTTTATCGATAATAACTACGATACAAACTACCTCGCAAGACATTGAACCTTGATAATCCCCACTTTTTTGTGGGGAGCTATAAAATAAGCAAATATTAAAGGAAAATAATGGCAAGTATAGAAGAACGCATAGAAGATAGGACAAAGCAGCAGCTAGGAGAATTTGGCATACCTTACTATACAAAGACAGAATCCATTAATAGTGATATAGATTCTGCCCTTGCTAAATACCCTAGCAAAAGTGGTGGTAGTGGGAAAAATTACCCAGATATTAAGCTTTTTCTTACCACAGAGACACGGCGAAAAATCCCCGTGATGATAGAAGTCAAAGGCACAAAAGGTAGATTAGAAAAGCTTAAAAATGGAGAAATAGAAAATATCAACAATAAGGGCGAACCACATTATGATAATATTAATAAATATGCTCTTAACGGTGCAGTGCATTACGCAAATGCGATTTTAGATTATACACATAGCTATGATGAAGTTATCGCACTTGGTATTAATGGCTATGAAGATGCCAGTGAGCTAAAAACTCAATATGCTTTTTATTATCTTAATCGTAAAAATCTCTCCGTCCCTAAGAAAATTGGCGATTTTAGCGATTTAAGTTGCTTTTCTAAAGAGCATTTAGAGAGTTTTATTACAAAGCTAGATTCTTTATCTTTAAGCGAAAAAGAGCGTGAAAATGCGATAGAAAACTTAGAAAGCGATATAGAATCTAAGCTCAACGCACTCAATCAATTCTTACACGATGAGCTTTTAAATATCAATCCAAACACGCGCGTAGCTTTGCTTGTGGGTATGATTATGGCAGCACAAGGCGTAAAAGGCAAAATCGCACCCCTAAAAGTAGAAGAGCTAAAATGTGAGCAAGGGGCTAACTCAAATGATGGGCAGATTTTCCTAAATAAAATCAAAGATTTTTTATGCGAGAAAAATCTCCCACAAGAAAAAGTCGCTATGGTTATTAATGATTTAGAATCCGCCTTTATCCACTCCAAGCTTCATACACCAAGCTCCTATACAAAGAACTTGCTCCATAGTAGTGATGAAAGTCCTTTAAAAAAGACTTATCAAATCGTGCTTGATAATATCCTCCCCCTTGTTAAAAAGCTTCAAACTGCCGACATCGCAGGTAGGCTTTTTAAATTCCATTACAAAATGGCTTGAAGTCCCTGATAATGAAAAAAATGATGTAGTGCTAACCCCTCGCTATGTAGTAGATATGATGGTCTCTCTTACAGGGGTGAATAAAGATTCTTTTGTGTGGGATTATGCCACTGGTTCTGGGGCATTTCTCATCTCGGCTATGAATGCGATGATAAAAGACGCACAAAATCTGCAAAGCCCAAAAGAAATAGAAGCTAAAATCGCTCACATCAAAGCCTATCAACTTTTAGGGATAGAAAAGCGAAGTGATATTTACTTGCTTGGTATCTTAAATATGATTTTGCTTGATGATGGCTCGGCGAATCTCTTGCATAAAGATAGCTTGAAAGATTTTAATGGAAGCTATGAGCAAGGCGATAAAAAGGGGCAGAGTTTCCCCGCTGATGTGTTTTTGCTAAATCCCCCCTATTCTGCAAGTGGCAAGGGCTTTATCTTTGTGGAAAGGGCGTTAAGGAAAATGAGCAAAGGCAGGGCGTGTGTGATTATCCAAGAAAATGCAGGCAGTGGTAATGGACTTCCCTACACTGCCGATATTTTAAAGCATAGCACCCTACTAGCAAGCATTAAAATGCCAAGTGATTTGTTTGCAGGGAAAAGCAGTGTGCAAACAGCCATTTATGTCTTTGAAGTGGGTAAGGCTCATAATGTGAAGCAAATGGTAAAATTTATTGATTTCTCTAGCGATGGCTACACAAGAGCCGCACGCAAAAAGGCAAAAGCAAGCACAAATCTCAAAGACACAGATAACGCTAAAGCGAGATATGAAGAGCTTATCAATGTTGTGCTATATGGGAGCGGCTATCTTCACTACTATAAAGATTTTTATATAGAAGACACGATAAATTTAGAGGGCAGAGACTGGACTTACTCTCAACACAAAAAGATAGACACAACGCCCACTTTAGCGGACTTTAAAAAATGCGTGAGTGAGTATCTCGCGTGGGAAGTAAGCAATGTGCTAAAAAATCAAAATTCTATGCAAGGTGGGCTGGAGGGAAACGCCCTTAGCCCTCGTTTAGCAAAGCTTGAAAAAGACTTCAAGCAAAACGGGGGCTTGTGGAGGGAATTTAAGCTTGGAGAGTTGTTTGAGCACATTAAGCCTACAAAACACGGCTATGCGAAGGGAAATTTACCCACAGAGCCGAGTGCAGAGTGCGACCTACCCGCCATTACTTGCACAAGTGTAAATCAAGGCATAGCCTGCTATATGCCACGAATGGGAGCTAAAATTTTAAAAAATGTCATTTCAGTGGCGGCAAATGGCGATGCGCCGGCCTTTTATCAGCCGCATGAATTTGCTATCTTGCAGGATGCGTATGCTTTGCGTTTTAGGAGTGAATTTATGCAAGATGGTGCGGAGTTAAGCTCACTTTGCTATCTTTACCTTACCTCACTTTTGCAAAAAATCTTGCAAAAATACAACTGGAACAACAAATCAGGCTGGGCTAAGGTTTCCAAGGAGTTTATCTCTCTGCCCGTTTTAAACGAGCAAATTGCTTTTGACTTTATGGAAAGCTACATTAAGGAACTTGAAGCCGAGCGTCTTCAAGAACTTGAAGCCTATCTTAAGGTTACAGGCTTAAATGATTATACTTTAAGCCAAAAAGAAAAAGACGCACTAAAAGCTTTTGAGAATCTAAGCATACCAAACGAGAGAGAGAGAGAGAGAGTAAGCGGCGCGGCGTGCGAAGCGCCGCTTAAAAATTCGTGGGAGGGCTTTGCTAACGCCGCTTTAAGCACCTTATGCGCTAAAGAGCTAGAAGCTAGCAGTGCGAAAGATGGCATAGAGTGGAGGGAATTTAAGCTTGGGGAGTTGTTTGAGGTAAGCACACCTAAGAAAAAATTTAATGCTAATGAACTTAGGTTTAATGGAAAATATCCTTATGTGGCAAGAGGGGATTCTAATAATGGAATTCGTGGGTATATTGATAAAGATGAAGCCTTTTTAAACGAAGCAAATACGATAAGCTTTGGGCAAGATACGGCTACGATTTTTTATCAAACAAGCCCCTATTTTACAGGTGATAAAATCAAAATCTTTACTTTTAAAAAGGGTAATTTAGATAGATATAAAGCAAATTTTCTTATCGCTGTGATGAAAAGGGCTTTTTCTAGTTTTAGCTGGGGGAGTAGCTCTTTTAATGTGGGGGTTTTAAAAAATGTGTGCGTTTTGCTGCCTATTTTAAATTCTGGCACGATAAATTTTACCTTTATGGAAACTTTCATCAAAGCCATAGAAAAACAGCACATAGAAAAAATTTATGCCTTCTGGGAGACTAAGCTAAAAGCTTATGATGCCGTGATTAACGGGGGGGGGGGGTAACATTTACCCTTAGTGAGTATGAAGCGTTTTGCCTTGAGTGTGGATCCTCACCTCATCCTGAGTGGCAAAGCTTTAAAATCGGCGAGTTGTTTGAAGTGGTCGGCACAAAATCACTTGATGAAAACAAAATTCAATTTGTTGATGAGGGTATAAATTTTGTCGGTAGAGTTAATCAAAATAATGGAGTGAAAGGAAAGATTGCAAAACAAAATTTTGAACCAAATGTAGAAAATACAATAACAGCTACGGTAATAGGACAATATAAATATGTAAAATTACAAAAAGAGCCTTATTATTGCTCTCAAAATATTAATAAGCTGACGCCAAAATTTGAAAATAAAAATAAATTTGTAATGTATTTTTTTATTTCATATATTCAAAAATTTGTGTCAATCTTTGATGGGCAACAAGCTGGATATAAATTAGAAGATTTAAAAAATCATATCATTTTATTACCTATTACAAATAATAAAATTGATTTTGACTTTATGCAATCTTTTATCAAAGCTATCCAAAAAGAGTGTATAAAAAGCGTGGTGTTATGGCAGGAGAAACAAAAAAAGGCGTATGAGAAAGTTGTAAAAAAACTTTAAATTTTGCGTGTGAAATTTTTAAATGTAAAAACGCAGTATTTACGCCATTTATTTTCATAAATTTGATAATCCTTAAAGTCTTGCATTTCTTTTTTAGCCTCGCTTCCTTTATAAAGGATAAAGCTTGTGTTTTCATCGCTTAAATTTTGACAAATTTGGACTAAATCTTTTGCCTTCATCAAGGCTCTTGATGTGATAAAATCAGCCTTAAATTGTGCTTTATGATTTTGAACTTTTTCTTTAAAAATGGTAAGATTTTTAAGCTCACATTCTACTTTTACACTTCTTAAAAAGGCAGATTTTTTGGCATTTGGCTCAAAAAGATAAAAACGACTATCAAGCAAAAAGCTTAAAAAAATGGCAGGAAAGCCCGCTCCACTTCCTATATCAATGATATTTTGAGCCTTTGTAAGGTCGATGAAATTTAATATTTCTATGCTATCTTGTATGTTTTCATCGATGTTTTTAAAATGGGTGAGATTGTGAATTTGATTAAATTTTTTAAGTAAATTTTTATAAATTTCTACCCTTTTTTCAAAAAGTTTTTTGTCATAATCTGGCAAAAATTTCACTTTAAATGTCCCATAGAATCTTGCTTGATTTTAAGATAAGCATCGTTAAATTCATTACTTTTGATAAGTATAGGAATGCGTTTAATAAGCTTTGTTTTTAGAAAATTAAGCTTGTTAGGATTATTTGTAATGAGATTAATTTGTGAAATTTGATAATAATTTAGTATGAAATCCACCACCTCATAAGTCCTCTCATCAGGCTTAAAGCCTAGATGCTCGTTTGCCTCTATGGTGTTTAAGCCCTCATCTTGCAAGGCGTAGGCATTGACCTTATTAAAAAGCCCGATGTTACGCCCCTCTTGCCTTAAGTAAATGACCATACCGCCGTTTTTTTCGATGTATTTTAGGGCAAATTCAAGTTGCTCCCCGCAATCGCACTTTAAACTTCCCAAACCATCACCCGTAAGGCACTCTGAATGAATTCTTAAATTTAAAATATCACTTGGCTTTCCCTTAAAAATGCAAAGATGTTCTTTTTCTCCCTCTTTAAAACTTTGAATTTGAAACTGCCCCCATTTGCTTGGTAAATTTGCAACTTTTGAAATTTTAATATCCATTGATAACCTTTAATTAATTTATGTTAAAATTGGATTTTAACAAAAAAAGGACAAGATTATGTTTAAAAGATTTAGAAGATTAAGAATGAATGAAAATTTAAGGCTAATGTTAAGGGAAAATTCCTTAAAAACTCAGGATTTAATTTACCCTCTTTTTGTCGTTGAGGGGAGTGGGGTAAAAGCGGAAATTTCCTCGATGAACGGCGTTTTTCAAATGAGCTTAGATATGATTTTAAAAGAGTGTGAAGAGCTTGTAGGACTTGGCATAAAAGCCATTATTCTTTTTGGCGTGATAGAAGAGGGGAAAAAGGATAGCTGTGGGAGTGAAGCGCTTGATGAAAATAGCCTTATCGCAAGGACTATAAGGGCTATTAAAAAGGATTATCCGCAACTTTTCATCATTAGTGATTTGTGTTTTTGTGAATACACCGACCACGGACATTGTGGCATTATAGAGCCAAAAAGTAAAAGCGTGGATAATGACGCGACTTTAGAAATTTCAGCCAAACAAGCCCTAATCCACGCTAAAGCAGGGGTGGATATGATAGCGCCAAGTGGAATGATGGACGGCATTATCGCAACCTTGCGTGAGGCTTTAGATAAGGCAGGATATGAAAATTTACCACTTATGAGCTACTCGACCAAATTTGCGTCAAGTTACTATGGTCCTTTTAGAGAAGTGGCAAATTCCGCTCCAAGTTATGGAGATAGAAAAAGTTATCAAATGGACTTTCACAATGGTAAAGAGGCTCTAATGGAAAGCCTAGAAGATGAGGTGCAGGGGGCGGATATTTTAATGGTAAAACCTGCCCTTGCATATTTAGATGTAGTCAAAGAAATCGCACAAAATTCAAATTTACCGCTTTGCGTTTATAATGTAAGTGGAGAATATGCGATGTTTCAAGCTGCAAAAAAGGCAGGTGTAATAGATTATGAAAAAATGCTAATGGAAACAATGATAGCTTTTAAAAGGGCGGGAGCAAAGCTTATCATCACTTATCACGCTAAAGAACTTGCAGAAATTTTAAGGAAAGAATCGTGAGGCATTTTTTAAGCTTAAAAGATTTTAGTAAAGAAGAAATTCTAGCTCTTGTAAGCCACGCTGCGGCTCTTAAGAAAAATCCCCAAAAGCTTTTAGTGGATAAAACTTTAGCGATGATTTTTGAAAAAAATTCCACACGCACGAGAATGGCTTTTGAGTTAGCCATAACACAACTTGGTGGCAAGGCTTTATTTTTGAGTGCAAATGACTTGCAGCTTAGCAGAGGAGAGCCTATTAAAGATACGGCGAGGGTGATTGGGGGGATGGTTGATTTTGTAATGCTTAGGGTCAATCGCCACGAAAGCTTGGAGGAATTTGCAAAATACTCAAAAGCCCCTGTGATAAATGCTTTAAGCGATTTGTATCATCCAACGCAAATTTTGGGCGATTTACTCACAATGCAAGAATTCCAAAAAGAGGGTAAAATAGCCTTTGTGGGTGATAGTAATAATATGTGTCATTCTTGGCTTATCGCCGCTTCGATACTTGGATTTGAAATTAGCATAGCTTTGCCCAAGAATTATCATATCCGCCCTGAAATTTTAGAATTTGCTAAAAAAAGTGCAGAAAAAAGCGGAGCAAAAATCACGCTTACAAATGATAAATTCGAAGCGATAAAAGATAAAGAAGTGGTGATTACAGATACTTGGATTTCTATGGGTGAAGAGGGACAAAAGGAACAAAAGCTTAAGGATTTTGAGGGCTTTATCATCGATAAAGAGGCGATGAGTGTGGCTAAAAAAGATGCGATATTGCTTCACTGCTTACCTGCTTATAGGGGTTATGAGGTGAGTGAAGAGCTTTTTGAGGCACATAGTGAGGTGATTTTTGAAGAAGCGAGAAACCGCCTTTTTGTTGTTAAGGCATTGTTGTGTTTTTTAGAAAGGGAGAAAAGATGAAAGAAGTGAAGAAAAGCGTAGAAAAAAAACCAAAAAATGCTGTGGCTGAGATTAATGATTTTAGCAAGTATTTAGGTATGAAAAAGCAGGATTTGACGATATTTGAAATGCTTCCTAATGAGGATAAAACAACTTTTAATTTAAGGCTTAAAAATAGTAAATTAAATAGGGTTGAGCCTTGGTTTATCATCGATGAAAATAAGGAAACTCACGCACTTATTTCCTTGCGTAGTCTTAGTAATTTGCTTGAAACCATTAGGAAACATCAAAGAGAAATTTTTGAGCTTAAGCTTGAAAAGGCGATTTATCAGCAAATGCCTGTGGATTTTAATGATGCTTGGGCTGTAGCGATGGATACCATTGAGAAAACTTCACAAAGAACGGGCGTAGCGGAGATTAATATGGACTTAGATAGATTAATGGACGAGTTGAAAAGGAAATACCCAAATTTGTTTATCGATATGAATATGATGATGGAGAGTTTGCAAAATGAAAGATTATAAAGCCTTTGTGAAGTATTCTAAGGCTGGTCCGCGTTACACTTCTTACCCTACGGCTGTGGAATTTGGCACACATTTTACTTATGAAGAGTATTTAAGATGTTTAAAAGATTCTAAACGAGAGCTTTCTTTGTATTTTCATTTGCCTTTTTGTAGAAGTGCGTGTTATTTTTGTGGGTGTAATGTCATTTATACCGCAAAAGAGGAAAGTAAAAAACGCTATTTAAAATATCTTTTTAGAGAGCTTGAAATTTTAAGCACGATTTTAGACACACAAAAAAATGTCGTGCAAATGCATTTTGGAGGAGGCACACCGACCTTTTTTTCCGCTGGGGATTTAGAAAATTTAATTTTAAAAATCAAAAGCACTTTTCCAAATTTTGACACAAAAGCGGAAATTAGCTGTGAGATTGACCCGCGCTTTTTAGATGACGCCCAGGCGGATGTTATGGTGCGAAATGGTTTTAACCGCGTGAGTTTTGGGGTGCAAGATTTTGACGCAAGGGTGCAAAAAGAAATTCATAGGATTCAATCTTTCGAACTTACTAAAGAAGCCCTTTTGAAAATGCGAAGTAGGGGGATAAAGTCCGTTAATATCGACTTAATCTATGGCTTGCCTTTTCAAAATTTGCAAAGTTTTAAGCAAACTTTAGAAAAAATCATACTTTTAAATCCTGACCGCTTGGCTATTTTTAATTATGCTCATGTGCCTTGGCTTAAGAAAAATATGAGAAAATTTGACGAAAATACCCTGCCAAGCCCTGATGTAAAACTTCAAATTTTAGAGTATAGTGAGAAATTTTTAGGGCAGAATCATTACAAAATGATAGGAATGGACCATTTTGCTAAAGAAGATGATGAGCTTTTTAAGGCTTTACAGGATAATACCTTGCATAGGAATTTTCAAGGCTACACGACTAAGGGGGGAGTGGATTTAGTGGGCGTTGGGCTTACAAGTATCGGCGAGGGACAAGGGCATTATGCACAAAATTTTAAGGATTTAAAATCCTATGAAGAGGCGATTGAAAGGGGAATTTTACCTTTTGAAAGAGGGGTTTTATTAAGCGAAGATGACAAGCTTAGAAAGGCTGTAATTATGGCTTTGATGGCGAATTTTAAGCTTGACATTAGGGGGATTGAGCGCGAATTTGGGATTGATTTTAGGGTGTATTTTAAAGAAGATTTAAAAGCACTTGAAGAGTATAGCGAGTTTGTAAGCATTGATGAGGATTTTATAAGGGTCAATGAAACAGGTTCTATGCTGATAAGAAATATCGCAATGTGTTTTGATGCGTATTTAAAAAACATCAGTGAAGATAAAAAAGTATTTTCAAAGACGCTTTAATGGATTTTGCTAAATTTTCTCAAAGCTGCGTAAAATGTGGCAAATGTATTCCAATCTGCACGATACACCAAATAAAGCGTGATGAAATCAATTCTCCGCGTGGGTTTTTAGACCTTTTGGCTGCGTATAAAGAGGGAAATTTGGAGCTTGATAAGGAAGCGAAGCAAGTTTTTGAATCGTGTTTTTTATGCACGAATTGCGTGGAGGTTTGTCCTTCGCACATTAGGGTTGATAATGCCATTGAGGCGGTGCGTTACGATATAGCTAAGAAATTTGGCATAGCGTGGTATAAAAAGCTTATATTTTATTTTTTACGCACACGAAAAGCCCTTGATATAGCGGCGAAATTTGGTTTTATTTTTCAAAGTTGTGCGTTTTCTTTGCAAAATTCTGGTATGAGGGCGAAATTTTCTTTACCTTTCATCAAAAAAGGCAGACTTTTACCTCGTTTTCATCACAAAAGTTTTTTAAATCAAAATGCCGAATTTATCGATAATGGCGGAGAGAAAAGCGTGGGCTTTTTTGTGGGTTGTTTGGCAAATTATTTTTATACAGATACAGCTAATGCCGTGCTTAAAATCGCTAAAGAGTTAAAAATTAATGTGGATTTGATGAAGGGGCAGGTTTGCTGTGGAGCGCCGCATTTTTTTACGGGAGATTTTAAAAGCCTTGAAATTTTAGCAAAGAAAAATGTGGAGTATTTTGAAAAAAAACTTGAGAGTTTAGAGTATATCATCGTGCCTGAAGCGACTTGCTCGGCTATGCTTAGTGTGGATTTGGAGCATTTTTTCACAATGATAAAAGAAGAGGAGTGGGCGAAAAGAGCAGCGAAAATCGCCCCTAAAATTAAACTTGCGACTTGGTATTTTTATGAAAAAACGCCTCTTTTAAAGCTTTTGCAAACTAAGGGCAAGAAAGAATTTGTGCTGACTTACCACGACCCTTGCCACGCAAAAAAAATGCAAGGGGTGTTTAAAGAGCCAAGAGAACTTTTAAAGGCAAATTACCGCTTTGTTGAGATGAGTGATTCTAATGCTTGTTGTGGTTTTGGGGGTGTGAGTATGCAAAGTGATTATTATGAAAGGGCTTTAGAAGTGGGGCTTAAAAAAGCCAAGATGATAGATGAGAGCGGTGCTAGGGTAGTGAGTGCGGAATGTTCTGCTTGTAGAATGCAAATTTCAAATGCCTTAAGTCAAAATCAAAGCGAGGCGATTTTTAAAAGTCCGCTCGAGCTAATCGCTGAAATTTTGGAGTAGGAGTGAAAAATCTTTGCATTATCCCTGCTCGTGGGGGTTCTAAGAGAATTCCGCGTAAAAATATTGTTGATTTTTGTGGCAAACCTCTTATAGCTTATAGCATCAAAAATGCCTTAAATTCCGGTGTTTTTGAGAGCGTTGTGGTTTCTAGTGATGATGAGGAAATTTTGCAAGTTGCTTCAAATTTTGGTGCGAAGGTGCTTTTAAGAGAAAGGGAATTAAGCGATGATTATAGCTCAAGCACAAAGGTGATTCAAAGCGTGATTCAAAAAATTGGGAAAGATTATGAAAATATCTGCTGTCTTTACGCAACAGCCCCTTTAATCAACGCTAAAATTTTGCAAAATGCTTACGAGGAATTTGCAAAAGGTGCATTTAAATTTCTCTTAAGTGCTACGGAATTTGACTATCCTATCCAAAGGGCGTTTTGTTTGGATGATGAAAAAAGAATTCATATGTTTGATGAAAGTAAGTATTTTGCGCGTTCGCAGGATTTAAAAAAAGCGTATCACGATGCTGGGGCGTTTTATTTTGGTAAAAAAACGGCGTGGCTTGAAGAGGATTTTATTATGTTTAAGCCCCATTCTGGCGTATATTTGCTTCCTAGAAATTTGGTTTGTGATATTGATATGCCGCAAGATTTAGAATTTGCCAAAAGACTTTTTATTTTAAATAAGGATTTTAATGAAAATTCTCATTCGTGCGGATAGTTCTTTTAAAATAGGACACGGGCATATACAGCGTTGTCTTATTTTAGCCAAGCAGTATGAAAGGCTGGGACACGAGGTAAGCTTTGCGTGTTTGGAGCTTGAGGGTAATATCATAGGAAAAATTCCTAATGAGGTTTTTTTGCTTGAAAGTTCAAGTTTAAATGAGCTTTGCTCTCTTATCGAGGATGAGGGTTTTACGCTTTTGGTCATTGATAATTATGCTTTTAGTGAGCAAGATGAAAGGGCGATTAAGGCGATGTGTGAGGTGCAAATTTTGAGCTTTGATGATGAGATAAAGCCGCATTTTTGCGATATTTTGCTTAATGTCAATGCCTATGCCAAACCTGCCCTTTATAAGAATTTAGTTCCGCTTAATTGTGAGCTTAGATGTGGATTTTCTTACGCTTTGATAAGGGAGGAATTTTACGAAGAGGCGAAGAAAAAGCGTAAGAAAATTTGGGATATTTTCATTTGTATGGGTGGCACGGATTCTAAAAATTTCTCTGCTAAAATCGCTCTAGATTTCCCTAAAAGTTTTAAAATTTTAATCGCCACCACAAGTGCAAATAAAAATTTAAAAGCCTTAAAACATTTAGCACAAAATTCGCCAAACATTAGTCTAGCTGTGGATTTGGAGCATTTTGCTAAGGCGATGAACGAGAGTAAAAAACTTATCATTCAAGCTTCTAGCCTTGTCAGTGAAGCCTTACTTTTAAAGGCAAATTTCAAAGCCATTTGCACACATAAAAATCAAGAAAAAATAGCTAAGTGGCTTTTGGAAAAAGACTATGAGGTTGAGTATCGATGATAAGCCTTAAGAATTTTAAAGCCTTAAATCAAGCCGAGCTTGAAGAGGTGCTAAAATGGCGTAATGATAAAAGTGTGGCGCGTTTTATGAAAACGCAAAATATAAGCTTAAAAGAACATTTAGATTTTGTAAAAAGGCTTAAAAATGACGCAAGTAAGGCGTATTTTGTAGTTTTGAAAGATGATGAGAGTGTAGGTGTAATCCATCTATTTGACATTACGCCAAGCTCTTGTGAATTTGGACTTTATGCAAAACCGGGTGTTAAAGGCGTGGGGGCGGATTTAATGCGTGAAATAATGCGTTATGCTTTTGAAAATTTAAAGGTGCAAAAGCTTAAGGCTTGTGTGCTTAAGACAAATGAAAAGGCTTTAAATTTATATCTTAAAAGCGGATTTAAAATTGTTAATGAGGACGAAAAAATGTTTTATGTTTGTAAAACACGGGGGGGGGGGGGGGGTAGCCTTCCGTTAAGGATGGCTTCGTGAAAATCGCTCTTGTTACTTCACCTAATCAGTGGTTTTATAAAGAGGCTTTGGAATTTGCTAAAAAACTTGGGGCAGATTTTTTTGACTCATATGAGAAAGTGAGGGGCTATGAGCTTGTTTTTATTTTATCTTACCATAGAATTATCCCGCCTAATTTACTCACTCACAACAAACACAACCTTGTCATCCACGCCTCTAAACTTCCGCAAGGAAAGGGCTGGTCGCCTATGTTTCATCAAATTTTGGAGGGGAAAAATACCATTGAATTTAGTCTTTTTGAGGCAAGTGCTGGGGTGGATAGTGGGGATATTTATCTTCAAAAAACGCTTAAGCTTAGAGGCAATGAACTTTACGATGAGTTAAGGCAAAAACAAGCTTTATTTAGTCTTGATCTTTGTGAGGAATTTGTAAAATTCTATCCAAATTTAAAGCCTCAAAAACAAAGCGGAAAAGAGAGTTTTTACCCTAAAAGAAGTGCTAAAGATAGTAAGCTTGACATAGATAAAAGTTTAAGAGAGCAGTTTAATCTTTTACGCATTTGCTCTAATGAGGAATTTCCAGCTTTTTTCTACTATGAGGGCAAAAAATTTGTGCTAAAGATTTATGAGGAAATTTAGTTTTGAATGTTAGAATATGAGTTTTGTAACCAGTAAATACGATAAAGGGTTTTTAATTGATATGAATACAATCTTTTATAAATCAAGTCAAAATATGAGCGAAGTGAGTGAATGCAGTGTGGATTTAATCATCACAAGTCCGCCGTATTTTAATATCAAAGACTACTCAAAAGATGGCTATCAAAATGTAAAACACTCCGCAGTTGCGGGGGGGGGGGGATTTAGGTAGTCTTACAGACTACAAAACCTACATTAAAGAGCTTTTAAAAGTATGGCGTGAATGTGAGCGGGTGCTAAAGCCAAATGGCAAGCTGTGCATCAATGTGCCTTTAATGCCGATGTTTAAAAAGGATTTGAGAACGCATTATAATCGCCATATTTTTGACTTACAAAGCGATATACAACATAGCATTTTAGAATCTACTTCTCTCTTTTTACTTGATTTATATATATGGAATCGCACCAATACCACTAAAAAATTGATGTTTGGTAGCTACCCTTACCCACGCAATTTTTACGCGCAAAATACAAGCGAATTTATTACTATCTATGTCAAAGATGGCAAGCCGCAAAACACACCACAAGAGCTAAAAGAGCAAAGCAAACTCACTCAAAAAGAATGGGTGCAATTTACCAAGCAAATCTGGGATATACCTATACCAAATAAAGCAGATTCTGCCTTTGGCAAACACGCTGCTATTATGCCTGAGGCAATCCCTTACCGCCTTATTAAAAACTCTACTCTTTTATAGGGGATATTGTGCTAGACCCTTTTGCTGGGAGTGGGACAACGCTAAAAGTGGCAAAGGAGCTAGGGCGGAATTTCATAGGTTATGAGATTTATCCGCATTACAAAAGCGTGATTGAAGAAAAGCTTGGATTATTTGCAATACAAGGGCAAGAAAATGCTCAATAAAATTTATATACGAGATTGCTTTAGCTTTTTAGAATCTTTGGCAGATTCTAGCATTGACTTAGCCATAATTGACCCACCTTATAATCTAAAAATAGCAAGTTGGGATAGCTTTAAAGATGAAAAAGAATTTTTAGAATTTAGCTATAAATGGATAGATTTAATGCTAGTTAAAATGAAAAAAAGCGGGAGTTTTTATATCTTTAATACCCCTTATCATTGTGCATTATTTTTGCATTACTTACAAGAAAAAGCTGTGTTTCAAAACTTCATCACTTGGTATAAAAAAGACGGCTTAAGTTATACAAAAAAACGCTTTGTAAATAACCAAGAATCTATTTTATTTTACACAATGGATTCTAAAAATTATTATTTTAATCCTGAATCTATCCGTGTGCCTTATGAATCAACAAGTCGCATAGAACACGCTAAAAAAAATGGAATCCTAAAAAATGGCAAAAGATGGTATCCAAATGAAAATGGCAAACTCTGCCCTGATGTATGGGAAATCACTAGTCAAAGACACAAGCAAAAAGTAAATGGCAAAACGCAAAAGCTCCACCACCCAACCATAAAGCCAAAAGAGATGATTGAGCGAATGATAAAGGCGAGTTCTAAAAAGGGAGATTTAGTGCTAGATTTATTTAGCGGAAGTGGAATGACAAGCCTAGTGGCAAGGGATTTAGAGCGGAATTTTATCGGCTGTGAAGAGAGTATTGAATATGTGGATTCTAGTTTAAATATAAAGGAGTGTTAAATGACTGATTTCAAAAGTGCATTATTGGGTATAAATCCTGCTTTAGAATGTTTGAAGTTTCTTTATCACAGAGTGCTTAGAGATGATTATAGGGGTTTGCATAAATTGCAACATTATCGCTGGAGTGTAGAATATATCAAAATTGTGCTAAAGCACTTACCAAAAGATAAATTGCTCTTACACACACAAGGCGATATTTATGATGATTATAGATATAGTGGCGATGAGCTAGAGTTTTGTGAATATCTCCAAAATGTTAATAAGGATTTATTGACAATCCAAAAAAGCATTACAGATATGGGTATGCGAAAAATTATTTTTGTAAATTTGCAAAGAATGGGGCTTATTGATAGGTTTAATCATAAGCAAAAACTTTGCGATATTGGCAAAACTTATCGCAATTATAGATATGTGAAAATTACACAAAGGGGCTTAGAGTTCTTAGAATCTAGAAATATTTTTGAAGAGCAAAGACATTTAGGAATTGCATTAGATTTTGTTTTTGGTGGGATAGCACAAGATATGCTAGATATAATCAATGCCCTTAGTCCTCAATATATAAGCGTAAGTGAAATGATGTTTTTTGTAAGTTTTTTAGGCAAAGATTATCAGGGAAAGATTCTAACAAAAGATGCAATTATAGATTTTATCAATGAATTTAGAAGCTTGAAAGCTAGGCAGAAAGTTGTAGAAGAAGTGGTAAATGAATTTTGTGTGCCTAAAAATTTTAGTGGAAATAAAACACAAAAAAGAGATTTTCATAATTGGAAAAATGAAACACAAACGCTATTTGATAGCTTTGATTTAATGGCATTGTTTGAATATGATAGGAACAAACAAAGATTATTGCTTAAGGCAAGTATAAATGGTGAAAATATCGCATTTAAACGAAGTAGTATCATTAAGCAAGAATATTTTAAGCAACACGAAGTGCAAAAAGATATATGTTTTGAACTCCACCATATTGTGCCATTTTATTATGCAAAGGATATTGATGCGCTAAAAGCGATTGATAATTGGCAAAATCTCATTTATATCGATGCAAATTCTCATAAAATCTTTACCCTTGATAAGAATGCTAAAAAGGCGATAAAGCTTGATTTTAGAGATAAAGATGCAGCGCTTGATAATTTGATAGGCGATGAAGTGGTCTTAAAATATACTGATAATATCCGCTATAAAGTTGCTCTGCAAGAAAGAATGCTGAAATATAACAAAGTTTTATTGGGTTTATAGGATTTAGCTACAACTCTTCTGCTTTCAAAGCTTCGCTTTGATGATGAGCGATTAAAGGCTCGATAAGCTCATCAAAAAGTCCGCCCTCCATTATAGCATCAAGCCTATAAAGAGTAAGGTTAATGCGGTGGTCGCTAATGCGGTTTTGGGGAAAATTATAAGTGCGGATGCGCTCACTTCTATCGCCACTTCCCACTTGAGATTTACGCGCTTCGCTTTCTTTTGCAAGTCTTTCGTTTTCTTGCATTTCGTAAAGTCTTGCCTTGAGGATTTTCATCGCACTTTCTTTGTTTTTATGCTGGGATTTTCCGTCTTGATTGACAACGACCAAGCCACTTGGTATGTGCGTGATACGAACGGCTGAGTCTGTGGTATTTACACTTTGTCCCCCGTGTCCGCTGGAACGCATAACATCGATTTTAAGGTCGTTTGGATTGATTTGAATTTCTATATCATCAACCTCTGGCATTATAGCCACCGTGATGGCTGAGGTATGAATGCGACCTTGCGACTCGGTTTGTGGGATTCTTTGCACTCTATGTGTGCCACTTTCAAATTTAAGTCTTGAGTAAGCTCCAGCCCCTTTTACAAGCATTATAAGCTCTTTAAAGCCCCCAGCACTTCCCTCACTTGAGCTGACAATTTCTATCTTATAGCCTTTTAAATCCGCATATCTTGCATAAGCTTTTACCAAATCTCCCACGAATAAAGATGCTTCATCTCCCCCAGTTCCTGCACGAATTTCGAGGAAGATATTTTTTTCATCGTTGGGGTCTTTTGGAAGAAGTAGAATTTTAATTTCTTCTTCTAAGTTGATTTTTTCTTCTTCTAAATTTTTTAATTCTTCTTTGGCAAGTTCGCTAAATTCTGCGTCATTTAAAAGAGCTTTATTATCTTCGATTTGAGTGAGTGTATTAAAATAGTCTTTTGTTTTTAAAACTATGGGTTCTAAATTCTTTTGCTCTTTGGAAAGAGCGGTCATCTTTTCTATATCACTGATAATATTTGTATCGCTAAGAAGAGTGTTTAACTCCTCATAGCGTTTAAGGAAAGGCTGTAATTTCTCCGCTAACATTTATGCGATTTTGTTGATTAAAAGGGCAAGTCTGCTTACGCGGCGTGCGGCAGTTTGTTTTTTAAGGAAGCCACGACTAACCATAGCGTGGATGCTTTTATTTGCGATCTTAAAAGCTTCACTAGCAGCTGTTTTGTCGTTGTTTGCAGCAGCTTCACGCACAGCTTTAGTGATATTTTTAAGTCTAGTTCTATAAAATCTATTTCTCTCGGTTTTTTTGATGGTTTGTCTTGCTCTTTTTTCGGCTGATTTATGATTTGCCATAAAATTTCCTTCTTTTAAAATTAAAGTCCAAATTATATAAAATTAAAATTAAAATAGACTGAATTTAAGTAAAAATTAAAACAAGCTTTCTAAATTAATGTCCCAAGAAAGTAGATTAAATTTGAGTAAAAATCCATAAATCACCGCACATAAAAGCCCCGCAAAAAGCCCAGCTAACATATCATCAAGCATTACGCCTAAGCCACCTTTGACCTTTTTATCTATCTTGCCGATAATGGAGGGTTTTGTGATGTCAAAAAGACGGAAAAATACAAAGGCTAACACAAAATTTAAAAGCGAATTTTGCGCACTTGCAGCAATGGCACAAGCTAAAAACACTCCAGCCACTTCGTCAATAACGATGTGCTTATCATCGTGTTTTTGCGTCTTTTTTTCATAATCATCAATGACGCGTATGGAGGCGATGAAGATTAAAATGGAAAGTAAAAAAAGCGTTTGCTCACCCAAGTATCTAAGCACAAAAAAGGCTGGTATCATCGCCGTTAAAGTGCCAAAAGTGCCAGGAGCTTTTTTAGCACAACCAGAATAAAAAAATGTTAAATAAAATTTTTGCATTTCACACCATATAAGTCATTTGATGAATTTCTAAAAGCTTTTGATAAAATTCCTCATCACTTTTATATTCTAAAATCCCATCTGTTGGGAAGAGATTTTGATAAATTTGTTGCAAATTTTTTAAGCGTTGTGGAAAAAGTGCGCTTAGAATAAGGCTTGAAATTTCCTTACGCATAAAAACTGCAGGGGGGATTATACCCGCTCTTAGTAAATCTTTCAAAGAATTGGCGTTGTAGTGCAAATGATGATGTGTGCCGTGAGGACAAGATCGTGTTGAGACTATCATTTTGCACGCATCGCAAAAGACAAATTCAGGCAAAATAATCGTTTCTATGCCATAGTCTTTTGAGAATTCATCAAGTATGCTTTTAGGTTGGTTTGCATCATAAAACATTCCAAGTCCGCTGTGATTTTGTCCCACGACAAGCTTAGTGCAACCGAGACTTTTTGCGATAATGCTTTCAAGTCCGGGATTTAAATGTGCGTGAAAGATGTTGATATTTTTAAGCGGAAAAATAAAAATACGCTCACGCGGCAGATAATTTTGGATAAATGTGTGCAAGTATTTTTCTTTAAGTTCAAATTCAAAGCCATTTGCCTCGTAGGATTCGATTAAAAAAACGACGACCAAATCCGCCTTGTCAATTGTCCAGCGGAAAATTCTTTCGTGCGCTCTGTGAAGTGGGTCAAAGCTCGAAACAATCGCGGTAATTTTTTGTGCATTTTGCGTATTTTTAATGTGGTTAAATTCTTGTTTGTAGTGAGAAAGTTCATTGCGGTAGAGTTCGATTTCTCCATAAATGTAAAAATTATCCGCGTTATCAAGCAAACAAGCGTTTGGATTAAAAATATCAATAAATTTTTTATCATTTTTAAATTTACCCTGATAAACGATGTGTCCCACAATTTCGCTTTCTAGCTCAAGCTCAAGCAAATCTCCCATTTTTAAATTTTCCAAAACACCATAATCACTTGGTGCGAAGCTTAAAGGGTGTGGGAAACTTTCGTTATTGAATTTGCCTGTTTTTAAGATTTGTTCGCTTTCTTTTTCGTTCATTAAGCGTGAGCAAGAGCCTAGCAAACCCTCTTTTATGAGTGAAAGTATGCCAAATTCACTAGGGCTTATTTTAATGCTTTTATTTTTTCTTGCTAATTTCATATCTCTTCCTTTTTTCCCATAAGGATTTGCGTGAAATTCCAAGTTTTTTGGAAAGTTCCGTGTCGGCAAAAACATTTTGATAGTTTAAAATGATGTGCTTGATATATTCATCTATGGTTAGAATTTCATTATTATTAATGTCTTTTTCGTTGTGATTAAAATCAATGCAGTGAAAGCCAAGTTCTTCAAAATTTAGCTCACAAATTTTATGCGTATGTAAAATAATGGGCTTGTTTTTGATAAATTCTAAAAGCTTTTCCCTTTCGCTAGTTTTTAGAATTTGGAAATGACTTAAAAAAAGCACTTTGTTTTCTAAGTCTAGTTTTATCACTTTTTCTACGGAATTTGGCACAGATAAATCGATATAGCAAAGCTCCACACCGCATTCATTCATATAGGCAAAGGCGAAAGCGTCGGCGTAATTTTGCTTGTTGGTTTGTAAGATGAGGGGGAGCTTTAGCTTTTTATATAAAAAGTGTGGAAGCTTAACTGCACTAAGACGGGATTTGACATAATTTTGATAGGTAGAATTGAGCGTTAAAAGGCGTTTGAAATCTTGGTGGTGTTTGATTTTCCTTAGTAATTCTTCTATCATAAAAGGCTTTTGTATATAATCACTTGCTCCCATTTTTAAAGGTGTGGAAACCGTGTCCGTGCTAATGTAGGAAATGAGCAAAATGACAATGTTATTTTTAAATTTTTCCACAGCTTTTAAGAAATTTGGCGTGTTGGATGAAAGTAAAATAACCTCGTAGCTTTTTTGTCCGCTAAATTCATCGTAAGAATTGAAAATTTCGCAATGATATCCTAAATCACTTAGCTTCATCGCTATGCTTTGTGCTAAGTATAATTCGTTTTCTATGATTAAAACTCGCATAATTTTTTCCAGTCAAAATATTTTAAATTGACACTTGTTTGCACGGCTATACCCTCGCTTCTTCCTATAAATCCTAGTTTTTCTGTGGTGGTGGCTTTGACATTGACTCTAAATTCGTCAAGCTCTAAAACCTTAGCGATATTTTTAGCAATTTCTGCCTTAAAAGCACCGATTTTAGGCTTTTGGGCGAGTATAGTAATGTCGATATTCACAAGCTCAAAACCATAGTTTTTCACTTGCGTATAAATTTGGGTTAAGAGTTTCATAGAATCGGCATTTTTATATTTTAAGTCTGTATCTGGAAAAAGCTCCCCTATATCGCCAAGTGAGGAAGCACCTAAAAGAGCATCGCCTAGTGCGTGAGCTAAAACATCTCCATCACTATGGGCTTTAAGCCCCATTGTTTCGTGGATTGTAACCCCCCCTAAAATCAAAGGACGCATTTCGCCAAATTCATGCACATCAAAGCCATTTCCCGTAAAAATGTCCTTGCTAGGAGCGGGTAGCTTGAGTTTTTTTAAATCCTCTTTAAAGGTAATTTTTCTTGCATTTTCTTCTCCGCTAACAAACCAAATTTTACCTCCCACTGAGGCGATAGCCGTGCTATCATCTGTAAATTCTTCGTTTTTTTCTAGAGCTTTTTTGAGTAAGGTGGTGCGTGAAAGTTGGGGCGTTTGTATGAGTTTGATTTTTTCTCTTTGTAGGGCTTGTTCGTTTTCGTAAAGGGCAGTGTCGCAAATTTTAAGAGCTGGGGTAATGCAATCTGCATTGTGAATATTTTCTAAAAGCCTGTTAAATAAATTTTTTGAGATTAAAACCCTTGCGACATCGCTAACCATTACAAATTCACTATCGACTAGGTTAAGAGCATTTTTTAAAGACTGCATCCTACTTGCTCCACCCTCGACAAATTCGTAATTTTTTGAAAATTTTTTCATATAAGAAATGTTACTAGAAGTAACAATTATCTTTTTAAAAGGATAAAAAGAACTTAAATTTTTTGTCGCCCAAAGCCAAAGAGGGAGGTCTCCTAGACGGATAAATTGCTTTTTTACGCCCATATTAAAGCGTGTGGAATCTCCAGCAGCAAGCATAATTAAGCTTATGTCTAACACTTTTGCTCCTTAAAATTCTTAATGTTACTATATTATACACTTTAAAAAGCTAAATTGTAACTTTTTAAGAGTAAAATTCACTTTATTTTAAGGAGAGCTTGATGATAGAAGAAGTAAAAGAAAGATTAGCTAAGGTGAAGTATCCAAATTTCGAAAAGGATATTATGAGTTATGGTTTTGTAAAAGAGATAAAAATAGAAGATGAAAAAGCTTATATAAAACTTGAAATCGTTTCGGCAAATTCTAGTGTGGCTGAAGAATTAAAAAGGGACATCGCTGAGGCTTTAAAAGACTTAAATTTAAAAGCACTTGATATAGAAATTTTACAACCTAAAATCGAAGAGGAAAAAAGCAATTCAAAAAGCGGGAAAAATGTCGCCCCTCAAGTAAAAAATTTTGTAATGGTTTCAAGTGGCAAGGGGGGTGTGGGTAAAAGCACGACAGCTTTAAATTTAGCGATTTCTATGGCGAAAATGGGCTTAAAAGTCGGTATTGTTGATGCAGATATTTACGGACCTAATATCCCAAGAATGCTTGGTGAAGTCGGCACTCAGCCTGAGGTTGTAGGAGCAAAGCTTAAGCCTATTTTAACGCACGGAATTTATATGATGAGTATGGGCGTTTTGATAGATGAGGGGCAAGGGTTAATGTGGCGTGGAGCTATGATA
Organism: Campylobacter helveticus; assembly: GCF_002080395.1. Taxonomy (NCBI): domain Bacteria; kingdom Pseudomonadati; phylum Campylobacterota; class Epsilonproteobacteria; order Campylobacterales; family Campylobacteraceae; genus Campylobacter; species Campylobacter helveticus. Next base: position 1,474,049 of record NZ_CP020478.1, on the reverse strand, counting down.
ATGAAAGCGGTCGAGCAGCTTTTAAGCGATGTGTTGTGGCCTGAGCTTGATGTGCTATTTTTGGATATGCCTCCAGGCACTGGCGATGCGCAAATTACTTCCGCACAAAGCATTCCTATTAATGCTGGTGTGTGCGTTTCCACGCCTCAAGTTGTTTCTTTAGATGATAGCAAAAGGGCTTTAGATATGTTTAAAAAACTTCATATTCCTATTGCTGGGGTTATAGAAAATATGAGTGGTTTTTTATGCCCTGATAATCATAAAGAATATGAAATTTTTGGCAAGGGTAATGCTAAGGCTATGGCGGATTTATATGAGTGTGAGCTTTTGGCGCAAATTCCGCTTGAAATGATTGTAAGAGAGGGAGGCGATGAGGGTAAGCCTGTGAGTTTTTACCATAGTGAAAGCGTGAGTGCAAAACGCTACGCTCAGGCGGCGGAAAAGCTTTGGAATTTTATACAAAAAAATGGAAGCAGTGATAATGCCGCCATTCAGCCCGTGATGAATGGTAAAAGTGCCTGTTCTAGTTAGATTTTAGTTTTTGCAAATTTTCTAAAAGTCTTTTTTCCTCGCCTATGCCTTTAGAATGATAAAATTTTAAGGCTTGGCTGAGGTATTTTTGCTCGACATAGCCTCCAAAATCGTGTGGATAGAGATAATCTTTACTTTGGGGGGCGTTGTTGTTAAGATAGGCTGGGATTTCAAGGAGTGGGTTGTTTTTTACAAAATGTAAAGCTTCATTGATAGCCTTATAGCTTGAATTTGATTTGGGCGCACTTGCGAGATAAACGACACATTGAGCAAGTATGATTCTAGCTTCAGGATAGCCTATGTTTTTAACTGCGTTTAGGGTGGAAGTCGCTAAAATAAGGGCATTGCTATCGGCATTTCCCACATCCTCACTTGCAAATATCACCAAACGCCTCGCGATAAAATCTGCACTCTCACCCCCCTCAATCAGCCTCGCAAGATAATAAAGCCCCGCATCAACATCACTCCCCCTTAAACTCTTTATCAAAGCGCTTGCAAGAAGATAATGGGTATCTTTTGAGCTGACACCCTCGCTATTTGTGTCACTTTTGAGTTTTTTAAGATTTGAAAGGCTGATATGATTTTCATCTAAAACAAGCACAAATTCGATTAAATTAAGCATAGTTCTTGCATCGCCACTTTTAACAAGAAAGTCCTTAGCTTCTTCTTCGAGCGTGAAATTTAGCTTTTCTTGCACCCTTTTGAGCAAAATTTCTAATTCTTTTACGCCCAAAGCTTTAAATTTGAAAAGCATACTTCGGCTTCTTATGCCAGAACTTAGCACAAAATAAGGATTTTCCGTGCTAGCACCGATTAAAATACAGCGGTAATTTTCCATAGGGATTAAAAGCATTTCTTGTTGTGTTTTGTTTAAGCGATGAATTTCATCGATGAAAATGAGGGGTTTGTAAAGACTATTTTTGTAGTTGTCTAGGATTTTTCTCAATTCTTCAAGTTTGAAATTTCCTCCATCAAATTCGTAAAAATCCAGCCCAAATTCCTTTGCTATAGCTCTTGCGAAGCTTGTCTTTCCAGAGCCAGCCACGCCGAAAAAGAGGCTGTGTGGGAGTTTTTGCATAGTGATAAATTTTTGAAAGACTTCTACGAGTTCATATTGTCCTAAAATTTCACTTAAAGTGTTAGGACGAAAGCTTAAAGCTAGATTCATCATTCCCCTTTGTTTTTTACATTATAGCAAAAAGCCCTAAAAATTTGGGGCTTTAATTATCTTTAAAAAGGCTAGGTTTGGAAGTGAAAATTGCGTCAATATTTAAATTTTTAGCCTTTTCATAGGCTTCTGTAGAATCGGCATTAAAAAGAAAAATTTCTCCCTCATTTTGTTTAAAGCACATTACAGCTTCTTCATCCCAAGTAAGTTTGAAACTTTTTTCATTTTCTTCATCTAAAATTTTAACTTCTTTTTCAAAGTCAAAAGCATAGAAAGTTTTAGGTATTTCTTCCGTCTCACAAGTGCGACAAATTTTTGCTTTTAAAAATTTGTCGAAAGTTTTGCTATATGGGGCAAATTTAGGGACATTTTCATTAAGAGAAAGTAATAATTTGTCATTTTTGCTATAAATTCTAATTCTTTCTAAATCTTTTTGCACACTTTCATAGAGGATTTTTGCCATTTCTTTTTCATTTGAATCGTTAAGTATTGGTTCTATAATAAAAGAGTTTTCTGGAAATTTTTTCAGCACTTCATCAAGAGAAAGAATGCGAAGATTGTCGCTATTGTAAATTTTTTCTTTAGTATGCAGAGGAATTTTTTTTAATTCCTTAAGGTCAAATTCGCTAATTTTACCTTTTTTATCGCTTAAAACACTCAAATCCTTATAATGATACAACACGAGCTTTTTATCCTTGCTAAGCTGGACACTGATGTGAATCATATCTGCTTTGTTTTTAAGAGCGAGTTTAAGAGCGATGAGGGAATTTTCCGGTGCATCTTTAAAACCTGCTTTTTCCGCGATGATGATAGGATTTGCCAAAGCAAAAGAGCAGAGGCAAAGGAATAATAATTTTTTCATAATAAGCCCTTAAAGCCCTATAAATAGGGCTTATTTAAGAGCATAAAGCTTGTTTGAGCCGTCTTGATAAGATAAAATGTAAAGCTTGTTATCTTTAAAGAAAAGGCTTCTAGCATTTTTTATCTCACTTGGATAAGAGGCAACTTTACTCACTTCTTCTTTGGCAACATCGATAAGGACTATAACATTATGATTTTTACTTAGGGCGTAAATTTTACCATCTTTAAATGCCATAGAGGTGATGTATAAATCGCCTAAACTTTTACCCTCTTTGAGTGTGGCTTTTGGAGTAAATTCACCTGAAAGCACTCTATCTTTTAAGGAAACTTTAGAGATGACGAAGCTTTTTGCGTCCTTATTATTTGGCACTGTGGCTAGATAAAGGCAATTTGCATCGTTTGTCATACTAGCGATGTGGTGGAATTTTGCACGCACAGTATCAAGTCTGCCACGCCCTAAATCTTTACCCTGTCCTTCAAATTTGTCCGCACCTTTAACAAAATCAGCATACTGCAACGCTTCATCGGCATTTTCATTTTTGGCAAATCTTAAGAAAGATTTGTTCGAACCCATCAGTAAAAATTTATCTTGCATATAAGGGATAATGCCTATAATTGGGTCAATGGTCGCTGAAAAATAAGGGTCAAGCTCAAATGCACTTTTGACATTAAATTCCTCGTCCATAAATGCCACATCAAATTTAGAACTTGCTACAAATTCACCGCCTATAAAATCAAGAGTGTTGATAGGCTTGTCAAAGCTGATGTTTTGCTCACTTGTGATTTTTAAATTTTCGTCAATTTTTGCAAAAGGAGCATTTGCACTATCGTTATCAAAAACAACTCCAAGCTTTTCGCTTGCGGGAGCAAAAGCATAATCTGGTGCTTTAACATCGCGTTTTCCTAAGAAGGAAAGATTTTGCCATAGACCATCCCAGCCTTTATCGCTCCAAATGATGTATTTTGGATTAAGCGTGAATCTTACAGGGTCCCCTTGTCCAACATAAGGCGGCACACCCGTGCTAACAAAAGCTTGGAAAACATTTGAAGCCACGATGAAAGTGCTGATTAAAACCGCTGCAAAGCCAAATTTGTTAAAAGGTCTAAATTTCTCTCCCGCCATTTCTGTTTCAAACGCACTAAATTTCGGCGCAAAAGCAAAAATAACACCTAAAATAAGTACAACAGCCCAAAATACAACTTCAGCCCAAAAATAAGTATGAATGCCAAAAACGGCTAAACCAAAACCTTGGTCTAAGTCTCTATGAGCGTGATTGCCAAAATGAGCAAAAGACTGGTAAAGTCCAAAAGCTGTCATAATCAAAAGTGCGGCTAAATATTTACCCTTAAGTCCGTAACGCACGATAAAAAGAGCGATTACGCCGATGAAAATCATCGCTTCTCTTTGTCCCCAGCAAAGTGTGCAAGGGCTATCTTTTAAAACATAGCCAAAGATTAAATTTGCTATCCCAACAGGCAAAAGTATGATTAAAAAGCCTGCTAAACACATTAGAGTGTAGAAATTTTTTGTTTTATTCATTTCGCACATTTTTACTCCCTTACAAATTCATAATCGTCAAAAATGCGGTGGATTTGTGTCCAACATAATAAAAAATCATAATAACCCAAGATACCATCACCAAACCAAAAGCGAGTTTTTCTTTTTCTGGTTTTGCTAGGATTAAAATAAGGGCGATTAAAACAAGTAAAAGTTCTAAAAACTCCATTTTGTCTCCTTTGAAAATAAAAATCATAATTCTATATAAACTAAACATAAGAAAAAATTAAATTTTTGAATTAATTTGAAATTTTAACCCCCCCTTAGGCTTGTAAGGCTTTTTGAATTATTTTATAATCCCATAAATTTTTAAAGGAGAAAGAATGAGAATTTTAGCTTTAATGCTATGTTTGTTATATGCTTTATGGGCAAAGGATATGCTTATCATCGGCGTGGAAAATGAAGCGGTTAAAATCAACCCAGCTTATAGTGAGGACCACGATGCGGTGATAGGATTAATTTTTTCAGGTTTAGTGCGTTTTGATGAAAATATGAAAGTGCAGCCTGATTTAGCAAAATCTTGGAGCATTAGTCAGGATGGTTTGGTTTATGAGTTTGAGCTTAGAGATGATGTTTTGTGGCACGATGGGGTGAAATTTAGCGCCAAAGATGTGAAATTTAGCCTTGAAGCGTTTAAAAATCCTAAAAATAATGCGGAAATTTATGTTAATTTTAAGGATATTAAAAGTGTAGAAATTTTAAATGACTATAAGGTCAAAATCACGCTTTCTAAGCCTTTCGTGGCTTTTTTAGATTCTTTAAGTGCTGGGATATTGCCAGCTCACTTATTTGAAAAAGAGAACTTAAACACAAGCAAGTTCAATCAAAATCCAGTCGGCACGGGAGCTTTTAAATTTGAAAAATGGAAAAAAGGCGAGTATGTTAGTTTAAGCGCAAATGAGAATTTTTACTTGGGAAAGGTAAAGAGCAAAAAGCTTATTTTAAGGCATATTAATGATGCAAATGTCGCGGCTGTGGAGCTTAAAAATAGCAAAATTGACGCGGCTTTGATTGATTCTTCTTTGCTAAAAACTTTTGAGGGGGACAAGAAATTTAAAATTACGAGGGAGAAATCGGCTGATTATAGAGCCTTAATGTTTAATTTGGAAAATGAATTTTTAAAAGATAAAAATGTCCGTTTAGCGCTTAATTATGCGGTAAATAAACAAGCCATCGTTGATAATATTTTGCATGGATATGGTTTTGTTGCTTCGCATCCTTTGCAAAATTCTTGGGCAGCTCCTAAGGAATTTAAAAGCTATACTTATGATATGAAAAAGGCTGATGAGCTTTTGCTAAAGGCGGGTTTTAAAAAGAATGCAAAAGGTTTGTATGAGAAAAATGGCAAGGTGCTAAGTTTTGACATTTATACGATGAGTAATGACCCTTTGCGTGTAAGTTTGGCTGGAATTTTACAGAGTGAGTTTAAGAAATTTGGCGTGGAAACTAAGGTTGTGGCTAAGCCATCGGGTAGTTTTGACTATTCTAAGGTGGATAGTTTTTTAATAGGCTGGGGGAGTCCGTATGACCCGGATTTTCACACTTATAGGGTATTTGAAAGCTCACAAGATACAAATAAAAGCCCGATAGGCTGGAATTTTGGACACTATAATGATGAAAATGTGGATAAAGCTTTAGAAAAAGCGAGAAATTCACTAGATTCTAAAGAAAGAAAGAAGCATTATGCTGAATTTATCAATGCCCTTTATGAAAATCCGCCTTTCATTTTCCTTACTTATTTAGATTTTGCTTTAGTTTATGATGCGAATTTAAAGGGTGTTAAGCCTAGAATTTTAGGGCATCACGGCGTTGGTTTTACGCATAATGCTTATGAGTGGAGTAAAAATTAGTGTTTAAACGCCTTATTTTTGTGGTATTTATCGCCTTTTTTAGCACTTTTTTGTGTTTTGTAATGCTTCATTTTAGTAAGGGTAGCATTGCGTATGCAAAAGGCACAAATACCACAACTTTAGAGGCAAAAGAACGCCTTGAAAAAAGTTTTGGCTTAGATGAGCCTTTGTTAAAACAATACGGCTCTTGGCTTTCTAAGGCTTTGAGGGGAGATTTTGGAATTTCTTTAATCCACACCGAAGATGTTTTTTCTCTCATTAAAGAGCGTTTTTTAAACACTATGATTTTAAGTTTTTCCTCACTTTTCATTTTATTCTTTACTTCTTTAATGCTTGGAATTTTATGTTTGCTTTATGAAAATTCTTTTTTAGAAAAGTTGATTAATGTGATTTGTATGAGTTTTTTTGCTTTGCCTTCTTTTGCTTTGGCTTTGGTTTTTATTTTATTTTTTGGGGCATTTTTGCAAATTTTACCAAGCTCTGGCACAGCGGATATAGGTTTTGAAGATGATATGTTAAATAGAATTACGCATTTAATTATGCCTGTGAGCGTTTTGGTCTTATCACATTTGGCTGTTTTTACGCAAGTGGCTAGAACATCGTTATTTGAGAGCTATGAAAAGGTTTTTATACTCAATGCTTACGCGAGAGGTTTAAGCCAAAAAAGAATCATTTTGCATTTCACGCTTAAACACTCTTTAAGCCCTGTGATTTCATATTTTGGAGCTTGTGCTTTGAGTTTTATGATGAGCGCTTATGTGATTGAGAGTGTTTTTTCTTATGGGGGGCTTGGGAATTTGATGATTGAAAGCATTATTTTTAAGGACTATCCTGTGGTTTTGGCTTTGGTTTTAGTGAGTGTTTTATTAGCGGGGGTTTTTACTTTTTTGGCGGATTTAATTTGCGTGTTTTTAAACCCTCGTTTAAAGGGTGTTGATTGAGAGTATTTTATATTTTAAGCCCTTTATTTTTAGTGCTTTTATTAGCTTTTTTAACGCCTTTTATCAGCTCTTATAATCCAAATTTTGGCGATATTAACAAGATACACATCGCGCCAAATTTAGGGCATTTATTTGGCACAGACATTTTGGGAAGGGACTTATTTACACGCATATTTTATGCGATTAAAACCTCCTTTTTTATCGGTTTTATTAGCTCTTTTTTGACTCTGGCTTTAGCTCTTTTTTATGTGCTTTTGGCAAGACTTTTGTTCTATGAGTTTTTTATGCGTTTGCTTGATATGTTTTTGGCTCTTCCTTTTTTACTTTTAATGATGTTTTTTTCAAGTTTTATGGAGGGAAATTTCATTAGTATGGTGTTAATCATTGCCTTGACACACTGGAGTTTTGTCGCAAAACTTTTTGCAAATGAGCTAAAGAGGTTGGAAAGTTTGGAATTTTATCAAGCATCTTTAGTGCTTGGAAGCACAAAAATTCGGGCTTTTTTTAGAGATTTGCTTCCTCCTTGTTTTTCTCTTTTGTCTGTGCTTTTTGTGTTAAATATTATCCACGCCATAGGCACAGAGGCGACTTTAAGTTTTTTTGGATTAGGACTTGGTTTTGAAATCGCTAGTTTAGGAAATATTTTAAACGAGGCTTCAAAGGCTATTTTTATAGGGGCTTGGTGGATGGTAGTTTATCCACTTTTGGCTTTGCTTGTGCTTATCTTGCCGCTTTTAGCTTTGAGTGTGTATTTGAGAAAATATTTAGGCGTGAGATTATGATTTATTTAAGTGGCTTAAATTTAAGTTATGAAAAAGTAGAGCTTTTAAAAGATATTCATTTAAATTTAGAAGAGGGAAAGCATTTAGCCATTTTGGGTGAAAGTGGGAGTGGAAAAAGTCTCTTTGCAAGAGCATTAATTGCTTTGTTTCATCAAAATTATCATTTAAACGCTAAAGAATTTCTCATCAATAAAAAAAATCCTATACACCTTAAAAAAAGAGCTTTGCAAGAATTTAGAGGTGAAGTTGCTTTAATCTTTCAAGACGCGCAAAATAGCTTTTATCCTTATTTGAATTTGGGGGATATTTTTCACATCATTTTAAAAACACATACAGATTTAGATGCAAAGGAGCGTAAAAAAAGGGCTTTTGAATGTATGCAAAGGCTTGGCTTGAAAGACTTGGAGCTTTTGTGGCATTCTTTTTCGTATCAATTTAGCACAGGTATGGCAAGACGCATTGGACTTGCTTTGGCTCTTTCAAGCTCCCCAAAATATTTAATTTGTGATGAAATTACAAGCTCACTTGACAAAGAAAATGAGAAAAAAATGATAAATCTTTTAAAAAGCTTAAAAGATAGTTTAAATCTTATACTCATCACGCACGATTTACGCTTGATTTCTCTGTGTGATGAGGTTTTATTTTTCGAAAAAGGTCGTGCAAGGCAATTTAAAATGCAAGAATTTTTAAATTCACAAAATGCGTGGCTGAAAGCTTATGGGAAATTTTATGTTTGAGGTAAGAAATTTAGCTAAAAATTACACGATAAAAAGACACTGGTATCTTAAAGAAGAGCAAAAAGAAATCTTTAAAAATATCAATTTTTCTTTTAATTTGGGTGAAAATTTGCTTATTTGCGGTGAAAGCGGAGCTGGTAAAAGCACTTTAGCTAGGGTGCTTTGTGGTTTAGAAAAGCCAAGTTTTGGGGAGGTTTTTTATGAAGGGAAAAATTTACATTTAGGAGAAAATTTGCACTTTAAAAAAGCGGTGCAATATGTCTTTCAAGACCAAAAACTCGCTCTTAATCCTTATAGAAAAATCAAAAGCCTTATTAATGATGTATGGGAAAATTTTGCCTTAAAAAAAGATGAAAACTTTTTAAAAGAGCTTTTGAAGAATTTAAGTTTAAAGGAAGAATTGCTTGCGTTAAAATCAACGCAATTAAGCGGTGGAGAAGCTAGTAGAATAGGACTTTTAAGGGCTTTTTTGCTAAGCCCAAAAATTTTAATTTTAGATGAGCTAACGAGTGCTTTGGATATTTTAAATGCTTTAAAAATAATTAAGTTTTTAAAAGAATATCAAGAAAATCACGCCATTTCTTACATTTTTATCACACATCAAGAGGAATTTTTTAAAGATTTTGCGTATAAAAAAATTATCATTTAAATTTAGATTAAGTTAAAATAAAAATTTCGTAGTTTTTTTATCTTATATAAGTTTTGATATAGAAAAATTATGTAGAATTTTTATAAATAATTTTTTAACTTAAGGAAAATGAATGACTCATATGAGTGTGGCGCATCCTTATTTGGGTATTTTTATTATGCTAGTTCTTGCTAGTGTCATTTTTTTTGGTTTAGTGTTTTTGGCTTCAAAAATCGGCAATAATTTTGCCGCAAAGAACCGCAAAAAGCTAGGACTTGGAATTTATGAGTGTGGTCCTATCCCCGTTAAACAAGCAAATAAAATTAATTCTCAATTTTTCATCTTCGCTTTGATTTTTATTTTGCTTGATATTGAGGTGGTGTTTTTGTTTCCTTGGGCGTTGATTTTTAAAGATTTGGGCTGGTTTGGACTTTTGGAGATTATTATTTTTCTTGCACTTTTGGCGGTGGGATTTTTATACGCATACAAAAAAGGAGGCTTTAGATGGCAGAGCATCAAGTAAATTATGCTAGTGGTTTGCCTGTGGTTTTAACAAGTGTTGATAAGCTTGTGCAGTGGGGTAGGAGCAATTCTTTGTGGGCGTTATCTTATGGCTTGGCTTGTTGTGCGATTGAGATGATGGCAGCTGGGGGTTCAAGATATGATTTTGATAGATTTGGGACGATTTTTAGAGCCTCTCCGCGTCATAGTGAAGTGATGATAATCGCAGGGACGCTATGTAAAAAACACGCCGAATTTACACGCCGCCTTTATGATATGATGCCTGAGCCTAAGTGGGTCATTTCTATGGGAAGTTGCGCTAATACAGGTGGTATGTTTAATACCTATTCCACCGTGCAGGGTGTTGATAGGATTATACCTGTTGATATTTATGTGCCAGGTTGTGCGCCTCGTCCTGAGAGTTTTCAATTTGCTTTGATGATTTTGCAGAAAAAAATTCGCAAGGAAAAAGCTTCGCGTAAAATCGCTCCAAAAAGGTTGATTTGATGAGAAAATACACAGATAAAAAAAATGCACAATTAAAAAATTATTACGAAGATAGGTTTTACCACGCTCCGCATACGAAAAAATTGCCTGTGGAGGAGAGTGCTTTTAAAGATTATGAGGTTTTGCTTAAAAAGGAACTTGAGCTTAAGAGTTCTTTTGTGGAGCTTGATTTTTGGGTGCTAGAAATTCAAAAAGAGGACAATGTCAAGGCTTTAACCTTGCTTAAAGGCTTAGGATTTGAAGTTTTCACGGAGGCTAGTGCTGTGGATTTTGTCGCTTCAAAAAAGGGTTTTGTGGTATTTTATCAGCTTTTAAATTTAAAGCAAAAATTAAGAGTGAGGGTAAAAACTTTTGTCAGTGTAAAAGAGCGTTTGCAGAGTGTGGTTCATATTTTTAAAGGGGCTAATTGGAGCGAGAGAGAAATTTATGATATGTTTGGCATTTTTATCGTTGGACACCCAAATTTAAAGCGACTTTTAATGCCCGATGATTGGTTTGGGCATCCTTTTTTAAAGAGCTATCCTTTACAAGGTGATGAATTCGCAAAATGGTATGAGATAGATAAAATTTTTGGGAAAGAATATCGCGAAGTGGTGGGCGAAGAACAAAGAGATTCTGGCTACGCAAATGACAAAGATACGCTTAATTTTGCAAGACTTTACCACGAAACACAAAAGGGCGAAGAGCCTAAAAAAGAAAGGGCTAAGCAAGAATACCAAGAAGAAGGCGGTGTGTCTTTTGTTAAAAAGATAAGGCGCGATGAAGCAAAAATTTTAGAAAAAAGGCGTTAAAATGCAAATTCCTAGTAAATTAAAACCCTATTATGAAAATATCGCCTTTGAAAGAGAGGATTCTAAGATGATTATCAATCTTGGTCCTCAGCACCCATCAGCTCACGGGAATTTAAGACTTATCTTAGAGCTTGATGGAGAGCAAGTCGTAAAGGCGCGTCCGTGCATAGGCTATATGCACCGCGGTATGGAGAAAATGGCTGAAAATATGATTTATCAAGAATTTATCCCTACAACGGATAGAATGGATTATATCGCGGCTTCGGCAAATAATTATGCGTATTGTGCGGCAGTAGAAAAGCTTTGTGGGCTTGAAATTCCACGCCGTGCGGCTGTGATTAGAATGATACTTTTAGAGCTTAATAGAATTGCTTCGCATTTGCTTTGGCTCGCAACTCACGCTTTGGATATTGGGGCGATGAGTGTATTTTTATATTGTTTTAGAGAGCGTGAATATGTGCTTGATTTGATAGAAAGGTATTGTGGGGCAAGATTAACCCATTCTTCAATGCGTATAGGTGGAGTAATGCTTGATTTGCCTGAGGGCTTTTTAGAAGAACTTTTAGCCTTTTGTGCGAAATTTCCAAATGATGTGAAAGATTATGAAGCGCTTTTAGATGATAATCGAATTTGGCGTTTGAGAACCGAGAATGTAGGCGTTGTGAGTAAAGAACAGGCGATGAATTGGGGCTGTTCCGGCGTGATGTTAAGAGGAAGTGGGGTGTGCTATGATATCCGTAAGGAAGAGCCTTATTTGCTTTATGATGAGGTTGAGTTTGGTGTGCCTTATGCGACGCAGGGCGATTCTTATGCAAGATATAAAGTCTATATGCAAGAATTTAGAGAGAGTCTTAAAATTTTAACGCAGTGCGCTAGACTTTATAAGGACACTCCGCCAGAAATTTTGGCAAACCACCCTGAGTATGTGAGTGCTTCAAAAGAGCAAATTATGACTCAAAACTATTCTTTGATGCAGCATTTTGTCCTTATCACTCAGGGGCTTAAGCCTCCAAAAGGTGAGGTTTATGTGCCGACTGAAAGTCCTAAAGGTGAGCTTGGCTTTTTTATCCATAGTGATGGCACAAGTCGTCCTTATAGGCTTAAGGCTAGGACTCCAAGTTTTTGGCATTGTGCATTTTTTGAGGAAATGCTTGTGGGGAGCTATTTGGCTGATGTGGTGGCAATTATGGGAAATGTAAATATCGTTTTGGGTGAAATTGACAGATGAGACGGGTGGATTTAAGGAAAAGCAAGGATTTGTTTGAAGATTTGGCTCTTTTGCTTCAAGAGGCTAAACAGGGTGAAGTTTTGGTTGTGCTTTTTGAGATAGGAGATTTTAGCCCTGTTGAAAGAAGTTTTGCTTTTGTTAAGGAGCAAAATTGTGAGCTTTTAAATTCCTTGAAATTTAATGAGGTGGATTGGAGTATAGTGATAAAAAAGGTGAAAATATGAAAGCGCTTTGTTTTGTTAATATGCTTTCTTTGAAAAATAAAGCTTTATGTGAAAGCTTAAGGGATAGTGTTAATATTTCTTGCCTTGAAGATAAGGCTTTTAAAGCGAGATTTTATAAATGTGAAATTGAAAGTGCGAGTTTTGTTTTGGCTCTTCTTTGTAAGCTTTATAAGCCTTTAGAATTTGAAGCTTTAGATGAGGGATATTTGAGTGCTGAGTCTTGCTTTGGGGAAGATGAGGCTTTGGAGGTGCTTGATTTTCTTAAAGATTGTGAGGCTTTGATTTTTGATGAGGGTTTAAAAAAACACAAGGATTATGAAAATATTAAATATTTTTTAAATTTCTTAAGTAAGGAATTTGGTTTGGAGCTTTTGGATAGCAAGGGCGTAAAATGTGAATTTAAAGATGTGATTTTAAAAGAATTAAAAGAGCTTGATAATTATGATGGTTTAGTGCTTTTTAATGCGCCTTTAAAAGATAAATTGCTTCACGCTTCAAGGCAATTTTTACTTGTGGCTAAGTGTCAAAATGAAGCTTTGGTCGAGCTTGAAGGTAAAAATTTAAAGATAGAAACAAAGATTGTTTTGGATGAAAATTTGCAAGGGACTATTGCTTTTTTAAATTATGAAAATACAAATGAGGATTTTGTAAAAATTAGGCTAAAGGAACTACAATGAGGGTAAAAATTAATGGCATAGAATGCGATTTTAATGAGGGTGAAACAATTTTAAATATCGCAAGAAAAAATGATATTTTTATCCCTGCCATTTGTTATCTTTCAGGTTGTAGTGCAACTTTAGCTTGTAGAATGTGTATGGTGGAAGCCGATGGTAAAAAGGTTTATGCCTGTAACACTAAGGCTAAAGATGGTATGGTTGTGGAGAGTGATTTGCAAAATCTTTGGGATGAGAGAAATGAAATTATGCAAGCATACTGCATTAATCACCCTTTGCAATGTGGTGTTTGTGATAAGTCCGGAGAATGTGAGCTTCAAAATTTTACACACAAAGCAAGGGTAAATACTCAAAAACACTGGATACAAGATACGCACAAGCCTCATAAAGAATGGGGCTTTATTAATTATGACCCTGCGCTTTGCATTGTTTGTGAGCGTTGTGTAACTGTGTGTAAAGATAAGATAGGTGAGAGTGCCTTAAAAACAACTCCAAGAGGTGGGGCGACTGTGGATGCGAGTTTTAAGGAAAGTATGGGAAAAGACGCTTATGCGATTTGGACAAAATTTCAAAAAAGTTTAATTGCTCCAGTGGCAGGAGAAAGGCTTGATTGTTCTTTTTGCGGGGAATGCGCGAGCGTGTGTCCTACAGGAGCTTTAATAGGGGCTAAATTTCAATACACTTCAAACATTTGGGAGCTTAAAAGAATTCCCGCTTCAAATCCACATTCAAGTGATTGCGAATTGCTTTATTATGACATTAAGCAAAGCGGTATAGCTGTGCAAAAGCCTAAAATTTATAGGGTGAGCAACGACTTTTCTTTTGCGACTTTAAACAAGGCTGCAAGATATGGGTTTGATACCCAAAATGAAGCTTTTAAAGACGAAAAGGCTTTTAAAGTGTTGTGCGAAAAAATTCAAAATGGTGTGATTAAAAATATTAAATTTAATAGTTTCATCACAAATGAGGAAGCTTTCATTTTGCAAAATTTAAAGAAAAAATTTAATCTTAATTTATTAAACGATGAAGCGTTGAAATTTAAGGAATTTTTGGAGGAATTTATACAAAATGCGGGTGAATTTTATAGTGCTAGTAGTGAAGATATTGTAAAGAGTGATTTTATCGTGGTAGCTGGAATGGCGTTGCGTTATGATGCACCAAGCTTAAGTTATAAAATTAATAATGCTTTAGTGATGAATAAGGGTTCGGGACTTTATTTTCATCTTTTCAAAGATAAGGGCGTGGAGAAATATTCTAAAAATTTTCTTTCCTTTACGCACAAAAGTGGAGAAGAAGAGCAAATTCTTTACTATTTGCTTCAAAAATTTAGCACAGATGAGCTGATAAAAGAGCGTTTAAAAGGTTTTTTTGTCGAAGAGGAAAAGGAAATTGAAGAAAGTATAAATGAGGAAGTGAGTGAATTTGTAACTGAAAAAAATGAAGAGGGCGAAGAAATTCAAAAAGAAGTAAAGAAAAGTGTGGTAAAAAAAGTTAAAAAAACTATCCTTGTAAATCGTAGTATTTTTGCCAAAAATTTGGGATTTGATGAGGATAAGGTGGAGGATTTATTACTAAAGAAAACGCGTTTTACTCTTGTGGTTGGGAGCGATTTTTATTTTAGTAAAAAAGCAAAAAAACTTGCCAAATTACTTGCTCTCATTCAAAAAACAACGCCTTTTCAAATTTTCTTAAATCCTACGCACACAAATACTTTGGGTGTAGCTTTGCTATGCGATTTAGATAAAGAGGCACAAAGTGGCGAAATTCTAGGCTATAACGAAAAGGGAGATTTTAGTTTTTCTTATGAAGAACATTGTGATTTGGCGAGTGCAAGTTTAAATCAGCAAGAAGGCACTTTTTTAAATTACGATAAAAGAGTTGTGCCGACAAATGTTGCTTTAGAATTTGGGGGCTATTTTTTAAACGATGTGGCAAATGCTTTAGGATTTGATGAGGAATATACCATTGATTATACGCAAAAATTTCCTATAAATAAGGGTTTTTCTCCCATTGCTTTTGATAATTTAGATAATTTTTATACAAATGGTGGAGAAAATAAAAGAGGTTATGTGCTTAATGTATCTTGCTATGAAAAAACACCAAATTTAAATTACGAAGAGCCAGAATTTAATGCTTTGGATATTAAAGATGAAATTTTGCTTTATAGTGCAAATCCTAGTTATCAATTTGGGCGTTTTTCTAATAGAGCAAGTGCTTTAAATGAGGTGATTTTTTTAGGGCTTAGTGAAGATTTAGCACTTAAATTTGGTGTTAAGGATAAGGATTTGATTAAGCTTAAAGTAAAAGATAAGGCGTTAAGTTTAAGTGTAAGGGTGGATAAGGATTTGGTTGGAGCGGCTTATTTGCCTTATTTTGATGAAAAGATAGACACTTTAAGCTTTTTTGAAGAAAGAGTTTTGAAAGCAAGTTTGGAGAAAATAGGGGGAAGCGATGAGTGAGCTGGGTTTTTTTATTTTGGAAAGCTTGATTAAGTGCCTTTTTGTTTTGGCTATTTTTGCGACTTTAGCGGGTTTTGCAACTTATGCCGAAAGAAAGGTGTTGGCGTATTTTCAAAGACGCATTGGGCCTGATATGGTGGGTCCTTTTGGACTTGTTCAGCTTGTTGCGGATATGATAAAGCTTTTTACAAAAGAGGATATTATCCCCTCAAATTCACAAAAACTCATTTTTGCTATCGCCCCTTTAATAGCCGCTATTTGTGCATTTGTTTCTTTGGCGGCGATTCCTATGCTTCCAGAATTCACACTTTTTGGACACACTATTCGTCCTATTATTGCGGATATTAATGTCGCCTTGCTTTTTGTTATCGGCACTTCGGGGCTTTGCTTTTATGCGATATTTTTAGGTGGTTTAGCGAGTAATAATAAATATTCCATCATAGGTGGAGCTAGGGCTTTGGTGGCAATTATTTCTTATGAAAGTGTGGGAGCTTTGGCTTTGGTGGCTGTGGTGATGTTGGTCGGTTCTTTTTCGTTGATTGAAATTAATAATTATCAAAGTGATGGCATTTTATCTTGGCTTATTTTTAAGCAGCCTCTTGCTTTTGTGCTTTTCGTCATCGCTCTTTTTATAGAGACAAATCGCACTCCGCTTTGTTTGACGGAAAATGAGGCTGATATTGTTTCAGGTTATGGGACGGAGTATTCCGGACTTCGCTGGGGTATGTTTTTTATAGGAGAATATGCCTCGATGATAGCTGGAGCTATTTTAATCACACTTTTATTTTTAGGGGGATTTAATGATTTTTATTTTATCCCCGGATGGATTATGATGATTTTAAAGTCGAGCTTCATTTTCTTTTGGTATTTTTGGGCTAGGGCGGCTTTTCCGCAGTTGCGTCCTGACCAAGTGATGAGAATGTGCTATTTAATTCTCATTCCTTTAGCGGTTCTAAATTTATTAATAACCGCTTTATTCGTGCTTTTATAGGGGGTTTGATGTATTATTTAATCGATGAGAAAAGGAAAAATCCACAAACTGCGTGGGAGAAAATCGCAAGGGCTTTAAAGCGTAGCTTAAAATTAGAGCTTTTTGTGGGTTTGTGGGTGGTAATGCGTGAGTTTTTAAAGCGAGGAAATTCCGCGACAATTAAATACCCCTTTGAGAAAGTAAAGCTTGATAATCGTTACCGTGCTGTGCATAGATTAATGCGTTTTATTGAGAGTGAAAATGAGCGTTGTATAGGCTGTGGATTATGTGAAAAAATTTGCATTAGTAATTGTATAAGGATGGAAACTTCACTAGATGAAAATGGACGCAAAAAGGCAAATGATTATAGTATTAATCTTGGGCGTTGTATTTATTGTGGTTTTTGTGCGGAAGTTTGCCCAGAACTTGCCATAGTGCATGGCGTTGAGTATGAAAATGCTGCAGAGCAAAGGTCATATTTTGGTTATAAGGAAGATTTTTTAACGCCAATTGATAAGCTTAAAAATCAGGTTGAATTCGAGGGTTCAGGCTCTCTTAGAAAAGATGCGGATTGTTTTGTGAAAAAAACGCCAAATTATTACGAGATTGAAACACAAAGGAGAAGTGATGATTGAAAATTTGGGATTTTATTTTTTCTCTTTTGTAGTTTTAGGCTTTTTTTTAATCGCCGTTTTAAGTAAAAATATGCTTTATGCTCTTTCGGCTTTAGCTGGGGGAATGGTATTTTTATCAAGTTTTTATTTTATGCTTGATGCGGAGTTTTTAGGCGTGATACAAATCATTGTTTATAGTGGAGCTGTGCTTGGAATTTATAGTTTTGCGATGATGTTTTTTGATGCTTCAAAAAATTTTAAAGAAAGATTAAAATTTAAAAAGAGCTTTTTTGTTTTGATTACTCTTAGTTTGGTAGGGTTTTTTGCAAGTTTTGCAAGTTTTAAATTAGGTGCTGTAAATGGCGATTTGCCATTTATTGATACAGCCTTGTTTGATTTAAATAAACAACTTGCTTTAGCGATTTTTTCTAAATATTTATTAGCTTTCGAATTTATTGCTCTTTTGCTTTTAATCGCCCTTGTTTGTGCTGTTGTTTTAACTCACAAGAAACTTATTGAGGAAAAGCAATGATAGAAAAATACCTTTTTATAGCTTTATTAATGTTTATTATAGGACTTGTAGGGATATTAAGAAGGCAAAATTTAATTATGCTTTTTATATCGAGTGAGATTTTGCTTAATGCTGCAAATTTAGCGCTTATCGCCGCTTCAAAGGCACATAATGATTTAAATGGACAAATTTTTGCCCTTTTTGTAATGGCGATAGCCGCAGCTGAGGTAGCCGTTGGGGTGGCTTTATGTGTGCTTTGGTATAGAAAAACAGGCACATTGGAGCTTAAAAGCTTAAAAGAAGTGGAGGATTAATATGCAAAATTTAGCCTTGATTTCTCTTTTTGCACCCTTTGCATCCTTTTTGATTGCTAGTGTGTTTTCCTTGCGTCAAAAAAGTATTTTGCTTGGGTTTGTTTGCTCTTTGCTTATCGCTTTAAGTGCGGTGTCTTCCTTAGTTTTATTTTTTGAAAATACAAGTTTTAATATAACGCTTTTTGAGTGGTTTGTAGGGGTAAATTTTGGTTTTGATATTGACGCTATTTCTTTAAGTATGATGAGTGTTGTGGGTATAGTCGCAACTTGTGTGCATTTTTATAGTATTTTTTATATGCAAGAAGATGAGGGTTTTAATAAATTTTTTGCTTATCTTGGGCTTTTTGTTTTCTCTATGCTTTTTCTGGTGATGAGTGATAATTTTTTAGGACTTTTTGTTGGTTGGGAAGGTGTTGGACTTTGCTCTTGGCTTTTGATTGGTTTTTGGTATAAAAATGACAAATATTCTTTTGCGGCAAATGAAGCTTTTATAATGAATAGAATTGCAGATTTGGGAATGTTGCTTGGAATTTTTTGGCTTTATTTGCAAGCTGGAACGCTAAAATATAGCGAGGTTTTTGCTATGGCGAGTGGTTTAGAGCATAGTGCTTTAATTCTTATTGCAACTTGTCTTTTTATCGGTGCGATGGGTAAATCCGCACAATTTCCACTTCACACTTGGCTTGCCGATGCGATGGCGGGACCTACGCCTGTTTCCGCACTTATCCACGCGGCGACTATGGTTACAGCTGGGGTATATTTAGTGATAAGAGCTGGTGGAATTTATGATTTAGTGCCTGAAGTGGGTTATGCTATTGCTCTTTTGGGTGCTTTTGTGGCGCTTTTTGTTGCTTCTTTAGCTTTGGTGGCAAGAGACTTAAAGCGCATAATTGCTTATTCTACCCTTTCACAACTTGGCTATATGTTTGTTGCGGCTGGGCTTGGGGCTTATGCTTTGGCTTTGTTTCATTTAGCCACACACGCTTTTTTCAAATCCTTACTTTTTTTAGGTGCTGGTAATGTGATGCACGCGATGAATGATGAGCTTGATATTAAAAAAATGGGTGGATTAGCCAAACCTTTAAAAATCACAGCGATTTTTATGAGCATTGCCTCTTTAGCTTTGGCAGGAATTTATCCTTTTGCTGGATTTTTCTCTAAAGATTTGATTTTAGGTTTTTCTTTTATTAGCTTTCATCACGGAATTTTCTTAACACTTTTAATCGCCGCTTTTATGACAGCTTTTTATAGTTTTAGACTTTTAATGCTTGTGTTTTTCACGCCAAAAAGACATCAGTATCATCCGCACGAAGCAAGTAAGATTGCCCTTTTTGCTATGAGTCCTTTGGTGATTTTAGCTTTTATTTCAGGCTTTTTTGAGCATAGTTTTTTAGAGTATCTTAGCACTAAACTTATTTTCATTGACGCACAAAATTCTTTAGTGATGATTTTAGCCAGTGTCGCTGCGGTGCTTGGTGTGCTTTTGGCTATTTTAGCTTATCGATTTTCTTGGTTTAAGGAAAACATTGAGGAAAAAAGCGTGTATAAACTTTTGCAAAATGATTATTTTATCCCGCGTTTTTACCATCATTTTATCGTGGGAAAATATACTTTACTTTGCAAATTTGCAAGAAAATTTGATGTGGGAGTGCTTGATTGTTTTATAAAAGAAATTTGTGCGTTTGTGCTTAAATTTTCACATAAAATTCTTATGCCAAATAGTCTTAGCTTAATGCTTTATTTTATGATAGGAGCTTTTGTGGTGTTATTTCTTTTGGTGTGGGGGTTATAGATGTTAAATATTTTGATTTTCTTTCCTTTGCTTGTCGCTTTTTTGAGCTTATTTCTAGGGCGTGGCGGGGTTAAAATTTTTAGTGTAGTGGCAAGTTTGCTAGTTTTAGGACTGAATTTACACATTTTTTACGATTTTTTACAAGGTGTAAATTTTGAAAGTCATTTTACTTTAGGTTTTGCGAAATTTTTTAGTTTTCATATCGGTGTTAATGCCATATCTTTGAGCTTAATGCTACTTTGTTCTTTAATGATATTTTTAAGTTTTTTATTTTTAAAGATTGAAGATAAGGCAATTATTAGTGCGATTTTCTTTTTAGAATTTGCGATGATGGGGCTTTTTAGTGCCTTAGACGCTTTGCTTTTTTATGTCTTTTGGGAATTTTCTCTTTTGCCTTTAATTTATATTTTGGGCGTGTATGGCAAGGATTTTAAGGCGGGGATTAAATTTTTCATCTATGCTTTTGCAGGTTCTATTTTAATGCTCATAGCCATACTTTATCAAGCATATTTGACTCAACAAGTTTTGGGAATTTTTACTTTTGATTTGGAGCTTTGGAAAAATAATGTTTCCGTTACCCCACTTTCACAGCAAATTTTGCTTTTCTTAGCTTTTTTTGCCGCGTTTGCCATTAAAGCCCCTTTATTTCCTTTGCACACTTGGGCGCCAAAAGTTTATGCAAATTCGCCTATTCTGGTTTCTGTAATGCTTGTCGCTTTTAAAATGGCGCCTTTTGGCTTTTTACAATTTTGTCTGCCACTTTTTCCCGATGCAAGCGTATATTTAATGCCTTTTGTGTTGGTTTTATGTATCGTAAGTGTGATTTATTGCGCACTTATAGCCTTTAAAACGCAGGACTTAAAAGAACTGATTGCTTATAGCTCAATTTCACATATTGGCATTATGGTGGCAGGGATTTTTACTTTTAGTATTTTTGGGATTAGTGGAGCTGTTTTTTATATGTTTGCACACGGCTTGGTTACGGGAGCTTTATTTTTATTAGCAGAGCTTTTAGTTGAAAAATGTGGCACAAGTGAGATTGGATTGCTTCATTCTTTATCAAACAAGGCTCCGGGTTTTGCCATCTTTTTCGCTTTAGTTTTACTCGCTAGTGTTTCTTTGCCTTTAACCATCTCTTTTGTGGGCGAGTTTTTGGTGCTTTTGGCTTTAGCAAAGATTAATATTTTCTTTGCTTTATCTGCAGGGTTTGTGGTCATTTTAGGTGCGATTTATATGTTGGCAGTATTTAGAAAAATCTTTTTTATGCAGGGGCAAAGCACTATATCAAATTTTAGGCTTAAAATGCGAGAAATTTTAGCTCTAATTCCCATCGTTGCTTTAATTTTTTATTTGGGTATCGCTCCAAATATTTTATTAAAACCTTTGCAAGATGAGGCTAGAGCTTTGCAAGAGATTATGGAGTTAAGAGTGGTAGAGCAAGATAGTGTGGATTTTTTAAACGGAGGGCGTGATGAGTGAATTTTTAAATGGAGTGAATTTAAATATCGACTTAGCATATCCTTTTTTATTTTTAATTGTTGCGGCGATTATTTTATTGCTTTGTAGTGCTTTTTATAGATTGAAAGCAAATTTTTACGCTAGTTTAAGTTTATTAGCCTTAATGGCAAGTTTTTTCTTAGAGCTTTCTAATGTCAATGCTTTTGGCTTTAGTGCCTCTGCTTTCTTAGGCACTTTGAATAATGATTTTATCGCATTTTTTGCTAATTGCGTGATTTTGCTCTTTTCATTTTTATATCTCTTAATGGATAAAGAAGAGCGTGTGGGTGAATTTTATGCTTTATTTTTGTTTATGGTAGCCTCTTTAATGCTTATGGTTTCAAGCTGGAATTTACTTTTGATTTTTATAGGACTTGAAGCTTCCTCCTTGGCGTTTTATACGCTTATCGCAATGCAAGGACACAAAAATGCAATTTCTTCCGCGCTTAAATATTTTAGTGTCGCGGCTGTGGGGAGTGGCTTTTTTGTTTTGGCTTGTGCTTTTATTTATCTTAAAACGGGAAATTTTGATTTAACTTTGGCTTTAACTGCTGCACAAAAGGATATTTGGCTTTTGAGTGCTGGTGTGTTAATTTTCATTCTTTGCGCTATTAAACTTTCCTTAGCACCTTTTCATTTTTGGTTACGCGATGTTTATTATGCAAGTCATTCTAATTTAGTTGCTTTTATTTCTGTTGTTCCTAAGATAGCGATGTTTGCGGTTCTTATAAGATTATTTGATTTTTTTAATCATACGAAATTTGATAAAATCATCATTATTTTAGCGGTTTTTTCTATGATAGTGGCTTCGTTAGTAGCCTTAAGTCAAAAAGATGTAAAAAAAATGCTTGCTTATTCTTCTGTAACGCAGTCTTCTTTCGTATTGGCAGCACTTGCGCCTATGCTAAGTATTGAGCTTGGGAGTGATTTAAGCTTTGTTTTTTGGGTGGTTTTTGGCTATTGGGTTTTATTTGCTTTTGCAAATTATGGTTTATTTTTGGTTTTAAGCACTTTGAAAAAAAGTTCTTTTGAGGCTTTGAATTCTTTATCAATTACCAAGCCGTTTTTAGCTTTTGCTTTAGGAATTTGTGCGATTTCTTTGGCTGGAATTCCCCCTTTTGGGCTTTTTTGGGGTAAATTTATGGTATTAAAATCTTTAGTGGATAATGATTTGACATATTTAGCACTTTTTGTTGCCTTAGCGTCTGTGCTTATGCTTTATAATTATTTAAAGCTTATCATCCATTCTTTTTTCATTAGAGGAACAAAGGTGGGCGAGGATACTTATAAAGATTTAGAATGGGGGCAAAAATTCACTTTAGCACTTTGTATTATTGTAAATATTTTTGCCTTAGTGTTGATGTTATAAGAGTTTTGCTATAATTTTTATATGAGAATTTTATTTTTATTATTTTTAAGTGTTTTTTCAGCTTTTTCTTTTGAGCTTGTGGTAAATTCTGGGCGTGAAGAAAATGAGCCTTTTGCCATTTTGCATACGAAAAATGACGATGAGTTTAGCTGTATGCAAAAGATTGATGCGGCGAAGGTCTTTTTTGAGTGCGAAATTCCTGGTGTGGTTAGCAACGAATTAAAAAATCAAAATTTTGCCCTTTTTGACATTAAATTTCAAAAGGAAGAGCAAAAGATTAGAATGTTTATCTTTCCAAAAACTAGTGCAAAAATGTTTAATCTTTCTCAAAATATTTATAAAGATAAAGAATTAAGCGCCTTAAATTCGCATCACTCTAAGCAATTTACTTTTGTTTTTTCTCATCAAGTGATGACAAATAATATTTATGATGGTTTGGATTTTGATATTATTTTTCCGCACGAGTCTTTGCCATTTGTAGGGGCGCTTGATTTAAACTCAGACCCAGTTGTTATCCCTCAAAGTGCGGACATTAATACCTACTTACGCATTAAAAATGAATTTGAGAAAGGGAATTTTACTCAGGTTATCACAGATGCACAAAATGCTATTATGCGTTATAAAGGTAGCATTTTTATGAGCGAATTTATCCTTTATAAGCTTAGGGCGCAAAGTGAGCTTTATACGCAAAATCCAAGCATAAGAGACCAGCAAATTTTAGAAAAAATGATAGATGAAATTAAAAATTACACAAGAACTTTCACCAGCGATAAAAATTATGCAGAAATTTTGCACATTATGCTTAAAACTTATATTGCGTTGTCGCAAAGAAAAGATGTTGATTATACGATGTCGATTTTAGAAAATGAACTTCCCAAAAATGACTTTACTCAACTTTCTCGTCTTGAGTATGCGGATTATATTTATCATCTTAATGAGGTAGATAGGGCGATTAAAATTTATGAAGATATTTATTTTAACACCGATAATTTAAATCTTGCCTCAAGAGCTGCTATGGCTTTGGCAAAGGATTTTCTGGCAAATAATAATGCTTTTAAAGCAAAAGAATTTATCAATACCATTTTAAAGGCTAATCCAAGTTATTTTGGTGAAGATATTACGCGTTCTTTAGAACTTGCCAAGCTTTTTTATGCGATGAAAGATTATGATTTAAGCTCACAAATTTACACGCACACTTTTTCCAAAATGCCTAGAATTGACGAACGCTATGAGGAAACTTTAAAAAATTTATCTTTAGCTTTAGCACAAAATTCCAAGGCTATTGAGGCGAAAAAGTATATCGACTTATATCTTAATGAGTATTACGATGGTAAATATTTGGATGAGATAAAAAAGGCAAGCGATGAAGTTTTTTTTGCTGTTGGTGATGATAATGCCACTCTTTTGCACACGCGTTATAAAGATTTAATGAAAGAGTATGAGGCAAAGGATAAAAATATTGCTAATAAAGCTTTGGATGAAGATGTGAAGCTTTATTTTAAAGAAAAAGATTATCCCGCTATCTTGGCTTATAAAAATGCTGTTGAGGCAAGTAAATTGACTAATGCGACCAAGCTTTTGGAAATGGCAGCAGTGGAGGAATTAAAGGCGGAACTTAAAAAAGATGAGTGTATAAAGGCTGTGAAGATTTTTACGGAATTTAGTGCGTATGAGATAGGACAAAAGATAGACAATAAAAAGCAAATGCTTGCTTGTTTGCAAAGAACTTCTAATATAAATCAAGCCTTAGATTATATCGATAAAAACGCTCACGAAGATAGCATTTTTTATCATCTTCAAAAGGCAAAAATTTATTTTGATAGTAAAAAATATACCCAAAGTATCGCTTTGACTAAAGATATAAGTAATTCTAGGGTTTTAAAGAGTGAGGAGGAGGAATTTAGTGCGTATTATTTGCAGTTTGTTTCTCTTTTGCGTTTAAATCATTATAATGAAGCGATTAAAATTTTACAAATTTTAGAGAGCTTTCCTATGAATTTTACTATGGTTGAGGCTTATGATGAGCTTATTTCTTTTGCTAAAGACAAGGGTATGATAACGACTATTTTGACCTATGCGCCTAAGGCGATTGATTATCAAAATTTTAAAGGAATTAATCTTTTTAGTCCAAATTTAGAATTTGTTTATCTAGACGCTTTGCAAAAAAATGCCCAATACGACAAAGCTTTAGAACTTTTAAAAGATTTAATTAAGCTCAAGCTTTCTCCTAGTGATAAGGCAAGAGTGCTTTATGCAAGAAGTCAAATTTATGAAAAATTAAATAATATCAACGCTCAAAAGCAAAGTCTTAAAGAATGTTTGGAAGTAAATGGTGAGTCAAATTGGCAGAATTTATGCAGGGAAAAAAATGCCTTGCTTAAAAATTAATAAGTCGGTATAGCCAAGATTGAAATGTAGAATGAGCCGACTAAAGAGTAATTAGTAATGAAAAATAACTCTCTTTTGAGAGTTATGAAATCATTATTCAACTTCAGATAAGGAAATAATTGCATATTCGCAGTTTATTGCATTTATTTCATCTAAAGTTTGTTTCTCTTTATTTAAATACGCAACATCAATTTTATCTTTTATTTCACCACTTAAAAATGGAAGAGGAACACCACCATTTTTTTTCAAAGCTTTTCTTTCCTTTGTTTCTTTTTCTATCATTTCATCAGTAATGCCCGTTTTTTCTTTGCACCAAGCAATTTTTTTCTTTGCTTCTTCAATATTATGTGTATATTCAGCAATACTTTTTTCTCCACTATCTTCCATAGAATCCCCACAGCCTACCAAAAACGCAGAAGCTAAAATGCCACTCATTAATGCGGTTACTAAAACTTTTTTCATTGAAAACCTTTCATAATAAAATATGGCGTATATTTTAACAAAAAATTAATTCTTTTTAAAATGATTTATATTACATTGCTATTGCTTAATTAAATTTCTTTCTTAAAATACTTGTAGCTTGATGAAATTCTAAGGGAGTGCTTCTAAATTTTTTATTGAAAGTTCTTTGTCTTTTGGCAAGTTGTGTAGTGTGGGTGTTGATGAGAGTTTCTAAGTCTTTGAGTGAAATTTCATTGTTTAAATATGCCTTGCATTCTTTTAATCCTATAGAATTCAAAGGTTTTAAGTTTGCATCAAAATGCGAAAAAAGCTTTTTAGCCTCTTCTATTAAGCCTTGTTTTAGCATAGTTTGAGTGCGTTTTTTTATATTTTGTTTTAGCGCTTCTTTATCCCAGCATAATTCATAAATTTCAAGCTCTTTTAAAATACCCTCTTTTTTTGTTTTTTGTAAAAATTCGCTTGGCAATTCTTTTGTGGCTTCGTAAATATTTATCCATTTTTTAAGGCGGTAGCTGTCGTTTTTAGCCACCTTAAATTTGGGGTCTAGCCTTATGCAAAGCTCGTAAATTTCATCATTGCTTAGGTTTATTGGCATTTCTTCGATTTTATCGCTTAAGCCATCCATCATTGTTTTGAGGTAAAAGCTTGTTCCTCCTGTGATGATGAGAGGTTTTTGTTTCGCTTGAGCGAATTTTTTAGCTCTTTGGTATTCATCGATAAATAAACTCACATTAAAATGCTCACTTACGCTTAAAAGATTGATGCCAAAATAATCAAGTTGTTCTAAAAGTTCTTTTTCCACTTTTGCGTTGGCTATGTTGATTTCCTTATATACACAAAGACTATCAAGGCTTAAAATGACAGCTTCAAATTCTAGTGCGAGAGCGTTTGCGAGAGCTGTTTTGCCGCTAGCTGTAGTGCCTATGAGTGCAAATTCAAAAAACATAGCCCATTGTTCCTAAAAATTTATTTATTTTAAGTAAAATTATAGCAAAAATTTAAAGGCAGAAAATGAGTGCGTTATGGATGAAAGTTAAGGATATTTTGGAGCTTGTGGTTTTTAAGCATTCCATTTTTGCTCTGCCTTTTTTATTTAGTGCGATGATAGTCGCTTCTAAGATTAAAAATGATAGTGCTTGGTTTGGCTTTTTGGCTTTAATTTTAGGTGTCATTTGTGCGGTAAGTGCTAGAAATTTTGCTATGGCGACAAATCGCTTAATGGATGAGGATATTGATAAGGATAATCCTCGCTGCAAAAATCGCCCTAATATCAGTGGTCGTATAGGTAAGGGGAGCGTTTGGGGGTTTATTGTTGTAAATGCCCTTATTTTTGTGCTTTGTGCTTATTTTATCAATCCTCTTGCCTTTTATCTTTCTTTTCCTGTGCTGTTTTTATTGGCTATTTATTCTGCTTTTAAACGCTTTAGTGCTTTGGCACATTTGGTTTTAGGTTTTTGTTTAGGACTTGCACCTGTGGCTGGGTGCATTATAGTTTTGGGCGAAATTCATTTTTTTAGTGTGATTTTATGCTTGGGCGTTACTTTTTGGACGGCTGGATTTGACTTGCTTTATTCTTTGCAAGATATGGAGTATGATAAAAAGGTGGGTTTGCACTCTATCCCTGCGAAATTTGGGGCAAATGCGACTCTTTTTATCTCAGCGTTTTGTCATCTTTTGGCTGTGCTTTTTTGGCTTTTGTTTGTTTGGGTTGCACCGCTTGGCAGCATTGCTTTTTTTGGGGTATTGATTTGTGGAGTTATTTTAATGGCGGAACATTTTATCGTGCGTAAAAATTTCGCTCATATTGACAAAGCATTTTTTACTTTAAATGGTTATTTAAGCGTTGTATTTTTTATTTTTGTGTGGGCGGATTTATTATGGAGATAAATTTATTTCAAACAAGACTTAAGATTGAATTTGAAGAATTTGATGAGGGTAAAAGTGAGATTTTAAACGAATATGCCAACATCAATGTTAATTCTAGGTTGGTTAAATGGAAAAAACTTTCCTATAAGGTGGATTTTGAAGAAAGTGAAAGGGTTATTTTTGATTTGCTTTTGAGTCTTAAAGAAGATATTATCCGCATAGAAAATCATCTCTTCAACCAAGAAGAATTGCTTACCTTAAAGCACAAAACGCACATTAAGGCTTTAAATTTTGAATATTTAGAATTTTTAGAAAATTTGCTTGAAAATGGTAAGGATTATTACGCGAGATTTGAGTTAAATAATCAAAAAATCGCCTTTTTCTTTAAATCACAAAGCGAAAATTTGGCTAAAATTACCAAGATGAAGCCTGAGGATTTGATTTCTTATAACGCTTTTGTGGTTGAAACTCAAAGAAATGCAATAAGGGAAAAAAAGGAAGCTAATGGGTGAAGAATTGCTTTATTTAGTATTTATCGTTGTTTTATTTGCTGCTATTGTTGCTTATATGTATATTAAAGACAAGGAGCAAAGTCTTAAATTATCGAAATTTGAAAGTGTTGTTGAGGATATGAGCAAAGAGCTTCACTATATCAAAAAAGAGCTTTTAAGTAGAGATGCCTTTGATGAAGAATACAACAATGAGCTTTTAAGAAACGAAATGCAAATTTTGCTCGAAAAAGAGGTGGCAAATAAAATTTTGCCGATTTTAAAAAGTTTGCAAGGTATGGAGCATATCATCGAGCAGTTTCAAAATGAGCAGCAAGAAAGACTTTTGAGTTTGGAGCAAAAAGCACAAAGCATCACCAAGCTTACGCCAAATTATGACGCTGAGGAGCAAAAGATTATCGATTTGTTTAAAGAAGGCAAAAGCATAGAGCAAATTGCTAAAGATTTAAGAATTGGCACGGGTAATGTTGAGCTTGTGTTAAAATTCAAAAGGATTATAAAATAATGCTAATCGATGGTTTTGGTAGGCAAATTGATTATCTCCGCATTTCTGTAACGCAAAGATGTAATTTTCGCTGTCTTTATTGTATGCCTAAAATTCCTTTTGACTATGTCCCCAAAGAAGAGCTTTTGAGTTTTGAAGAGATGTTTGCTTTTGTGAAAGAACTCATCGATAGAGGGATAAGAAAAATCCGCATAAGTGGTGGAGAACCGCTGCTTCGTAGGGATTTAAGCATTTTTATCAAAATGATAAAGGATTATAAAAGTGATATTGATTTGGCTTTAACGAGCAATGGTTTTTTATTAAAAGACTATGCGAAAGAGCTTAAAAATTCTGGTTTAGAGCGTATTAATATCTCCCTTGACACCTTAGATGAAAAAAAGGCAAAAAAGATTGCCCAAAAAGATGTTTTAAGCTTTGTTTTGGCTGGTATTGATGAGGCGATTGATTGCGGATTAAAGGTTAAATTAAATACCGTTGCGCTTAAAGATTTAAATGCTGATGAGTTAATTTCTCTTTTAGAATTTGCTAAACATAAAAAAGTTCAAATTCGCTTCATAGAATTTATGGAAAATATCCACGCATATGGAGCTTTAAAAGGGCTTAAAAAAGATGAAATTATCGCAATTTTATCTAAAAAATACGCAGTATCTTTGATAAAAAAAGCCGAATTTGCTCCTGTGAGTTTGTATAGTGCAAGTGGCTATGAATTTGGCATTATAGACCCCCATAGTGATACATTTTGTAAGAGTTGTAACCGCATAAGATTAAGTGCTGAGGGGCTTTTAATCCCTTGTTTGTATCACGAAGACGCACTTAGCATCAAAGAAGCGATGCGTTCAAAAGACATTAAAAAAGCTTTGCAAATTTTAACGAAGGTGTTAGAAAACAAGCCTGAAAAAAATGAGTGGAAATTAAACAATAATCAAATTTCTAAACGCGCTTTTTATCAAACAGGGGGCTAAATGCAAATTGTTGAGAGTTTTTTAAGTGTGCAGGGGGAGGGAAAATTTGCTGGGCGTTTGGCTGTTTTTGTGCGTTTTGCTGGTTGCAATTTTAACTGTGTGGGCTTTAAAGTTAAAAGGCAAAAAGAGGGTAGGGAGCTTTTGGGTTGCGATACCATAAGGGCTGTTTTTACCAAAGAGTATCAAAAAACTTATGAGGATTTAAACGCAAATGAGCTTTTTGCAAGGGTGTTAAATTTGGCTAAAGACTTTAAGCCTATTATTGTTATTACGGGTGGAGAGCCTTTGATACATCATAAAAAGGCTGAGTTTTTAAAATTTATCACACTTTTATTAAGAGCAAAATTTAAGGTGCATTTTGAAACAAATGCAAGCATTCAAATTGATTTTAAAAAGTATCCTTTGTATAAAAAATGCGTTTTTTCACTTGGGGTAAAGCTTAGTAATAGTGGCATTTCAAAAGATAAAAGATTAAATTTCAAGGCGTTAAAAGCTTTTAGAAAGGAAGCGAAAAAAAGTTTTTATAAATTTGTTTTAGACGAGGGTTTTTTGTCTAAGGCGAAAGGCGAGATTGAGGAAATTTTAAGCGTTGTGAAAAATGAAGTTTATTGTATGCCTTTGGGTGAAAATGAAGAGAAGCTTAAAAAAAATGCCCTAGCACTTGTTAAATTTTGCTTAGAAAATGGCTATAATTACTCAGATAGAATACACATAAGGCTTTGGGAAGATAAAGAGGGCGTATGATTATAAGAAAAATGTTTGAATTTGAGAACGCGCATATTGTGAGATTTTGCTCTTCGAAGCGTTGTAAAACTAGCATACACGGACATTCTTATAGGATTGAGATTTTGCTTGAAAGTCGGTATTTGGATAATGCGGGTATGGTTTATGATTTTGGACTTTTGAAAAATGAAATTAAGCAAATTATAGATAGTTTTGACCACGCGATAACGCTTTTTAAGAATGATGATGAGGGATATCTTGAAGAGATGAAAAAGCACTCTCATCGTTGGGTGGTTTTGCCCGTAAATGTGAGTGCGGAGAATTTTTGTCGTGTCTTTTTTGTCCTTATTGATTCTTTGCTGGAAAAAACAAAAATGCAAAATGGCGAAAAAGGCGTTAAGCTTCAAAGCATTATTATCCACGAGACAAGGACAGGCTATGCGCAAGGCTTTAGAGAAGATGCTTATAGTGAAATTTTGCCTAAGATAGCCTTAGAAGACATCGAATTTTCTAAGGCGATTAAAGCAGAGTGGAGCGATGAGGGCTTTTATGAAAAGCTTTGCGGAGCTTATACTTTTATCAACCCTAAGGAGTTATGATGAGAATTTTTGGTGTTTTGGTATGTTGTTTTGCCTTGTTTTTGGGTGCTTGTAGCACAGAAAAAGAACAAGAAGTAAAAAATGGTGTTGAAGATGAGGTGGTGCAAATTGAGCAAAATGATGAAAAAGCAGAATTAAATGATAATAATCTTCCTTTACCAGTGGAAGATGGGGGGCAGTAATGCAAGCTTACGAGCTTTTTCTTGCTTTACACCTTTACACACTTTATGCAAGTGCATTTTTGATGCTTTTTTATTTGGGATTAACTCAGGGAAATTTTAAAACCGAATTTATTTTTATCCGCAGAATTCGACTTTTTTTACCTGTATTTTATCTTTTTTTGAGTCTTACCTTATTTACGGGAGCTTTGCTTTGGGCGCTTAAGGGCTTTGAGGCAAATTTGCACTTTTTGTTGATGCTTTTGATTTGGGTTTTGATTTTAGCTTTAGCTATTTTTCATTTTGTATTATTTAAAAAAGCGCGCAATGCAAGGCGTTATGTGGTTTTTAGATGGGCTAGTTTGGCGATTTTGCTAACCGAGCTTTTCTTACTACTTATTCCTTTTATTCTTCCAAATTATGCAGTTTTTATATCATAAAGAGGCGAAAAATCCTTATATTTTTTTAGAAAAAGAGGATTTTTTACATCTTAAAGTTAGACGCGTAAGAGAGGGAGAAAGCCTAAATTTACGCAATTTTGAAGATGATATTTTATACACTTATCAAGTTAGCACTTTAAAGAGAAATTCCTGCGTTTTAAATCTTATCGCACAAAATCAAATTAAAAATCCAAAAAGCGGAGTTAGTCTTGCTTTAGCCGTTATAGAGCCTAAAGTATTAGAGAAGATTTTACCATTTTTTAATGAAATGGGATTGGAAAAATTAATTTTGGTTTATTGTGAATTTTCTCAAAAAAATTTTAAAATTGATGAAACGCGCTTGAAAAAAATTCTTATCAATTCTTGTGAGCAATGTGGAAGAGGCGATTTGATGCAGATTGAAATTTATGAAAGTATTGATTCATTTTTAAAAGCTTATCCTAAGGTCGTTTTGGTGGATTTTGAGGGAGAAAAGAAAGAATTTAGCAAAGAAGTTTTATATTTTATCGGTGCAGAGGGAGGATTTAGCAAGAGTGAAAGGGAAAAAATTAAAGAAAAAATTGCTCTTAATTCCCCTTTTATTTTGAAAAGTCAAAGTGCAGCTTTGGGTGTTTTGGCAAAAATTTTGCTTTAATTTTGCTTAATTTTATCTTTTTTTTATATTAATAAACTATAATTACGGCTTATTGTTTTAAAAATTTCAAGGAAAATCAATGAAAAAAGAACTTCATCCAGAGTATGTAGAATGCAAGGTTAGTTGTGCTTGTGGAAATACCTTTACCACAAGGTCTAATAAGGCTGAACTAAGAGTTGATATTTGTTCTAATTGCCATCCTTTTTTTACAGGTAGTGAGAAAATTGTCGATGCTGCAGGGCGTGTAGAGAAATTTAAGAAAAAATACGCAATGCAATAATATGCTTTATTTTATTCCTACTCCCATAGGAAATTTAGGCGATATTAGCTTACGCTCCTTAGAGCTTTTAAATGTTTGCAGATTTGTATTTTGTGAAGATACGAGAGTTTGTAAGCATTTGATTGCCCTATTAAACGAAAGGTTTCAAACCTCCATTAAACCCTACAAAATTCTTTCTTTACACTCACACAATGAAAAGGAAGTGCTTGAAAAACTTGACTTAGAGCTTTTTAAAGATAATGTAGCATATTTAAGCGATGCTGGTATGCCGGGCATTAGTGACCCAGGATTTGCTTTAGTTCAATTTGCCTTAAAACATAAGCTTTCGTATGAGGTTTTGCCCGGTGCAAATGCTGCTTTAGTCGCGCTTGTCAGTTCAAATTTGTGCGAAAAGGAATTTATCTTTCTTGGTTTTTTGGCAAATAAGGGCAAGGAAAGACAAAAAGATATAGAAAATTTGCTTTCAAATCCTTATCCTAGTGTGCTTTATGAATCTCCCAAGCGAATTCTTTCTTTGGTGCAAAACATCGCAAAACTTGAACCAGAAAAAGAACTTTTCGCAATGAAAGAAATTAGTAAAAAATTTCAAACTTCGTTTAGAGGTCGTGCTAAAAATCTCGCCAAAGAATTAGAAAGTGTAAATTTAAGTGGAGAATGGGTTTTGGTTGTGGCAAAGTCTCTACACAATTTTGCCCATAATTCACTTTGTGAGGAAGATATTTTGGCACTTGACTTGCCTTTGAAAGTTAAAAGTAAGCTTTTGGCTAAGATGAGTGGAAAAAATTCTAAAGAGCTTTATCAAAAACTGCTTTTAAGTCAAAATGAGGTAAAATAAATGATAGTCTATGGAAAGCAAGTATTTTTCTATATTTTGCAAAAACATAAAGAGCTAATAAATGAGCTTTATTTGGCAAAAGAGTGTGATAAAGCGACTTTTTCTTTGATAGCAAAAGCTGGTTTTAAGATTAAAAAGCTAGACTTCAAAAGCGCTCAAGCTCTAGCAAGGGGTGGGAATCATCAAGGTTTCTTAATGGACATTAAGGAATTTGATTTCGTGCCTTTTTTTGAGCTTAAAAAAAGCGAATTTATTGTGATGCTTTGTGGTATTAGTGATGTTGGAAATATCGGTGCCATTATACGCACAGCTTATGCTTTAGGCGTTGGAGGTTTGCTTTTTGTAGGAAAAAATTTAGCAAAAGAAAGCATTGTGCGTTCAAGCAGTGGGGCTGCGCTTGATTTACCCATTTGTTTAAGCCCTGATGCTTTGAGTGCGTTAAATGAGCTTAAACAAA
Organism: Campylobacter helveticus; assembly: GCF_002080395.1. Lineage (NCBI taxonomy): Bacteria > Pseudomonadati > Campylobacterota > Epsilonproteobacteria > Campylobacterales > Campylobacteraceae > Campylobacter > Campylobacter helveticus. The sequence continues at coordinate 1,440,724 of NZ_CP020478.1, read as the reverse complement.
TGGAATTTAAGCTTTATGGTGCTGATGGAAAAGGCAAAGAAATTCATAATTTCGCCTTTCCAAAAGGTAAGAAAGTTTTAATAATGGGAAGTGAAGGGTTTGGATTACCATCAAAAATAATCCAAAAATGCGATGAGTGCGTTGGTATAGCTATGCAAAATGATTTTGATAGCCTTAATGTTAGCGCAGCTTTTGCAATACTTTGTGATAGGATAGTGCATGCAAGATTATAAAAAATTACAAGACTTGAATTTGAGAGAAGTCTCGGCAAATACACAAATTGAAATGGTTTTTTTAAATGCTTTGGTAGAGAAAGATTTTAAGACCTTAGTTCGTTTTAATGTGAGAGGTTTTATTAAAATTTTAGAGCGTGAGTATGAGCTTGATTTTACAGAATTTAATGAAGAGCTTGACAATTATTTAAGCGAAAACCAGCCTGATTCTTTACACGCCACAAAGACGGTAACGCCTCCACTTGCTTCTTATAGCCATAAAAGTTCTGCTTTGCCTATTGTTGCGATTGTTTTACTTGTGCTTGTTGTGGGGACTGGAATTTATTATTTTGATACATTTAAAGAATTGTTAAAAAGTGATGAAAATATCTCAAATGTGGTAAGTTTGGATGTGGTAAAAGAAACTGAGTTAAATTTACAAAGCCTTGAAAATTCTGTTGTTGTCGTGGGTGAGGAAAATGTAAGCCAAAATGAGACAAATTTGAGTGTTGAGACTGAGGAAAATTTAAATCAAGATGAAAAGGAAGTTAAAGATAGTAACGAAAGTATAAAATCTACTCCCCTATCAAGTGAAAACAACACAAGCGAAGCGAATCAAATTGAATTAGAAGAGACAAGTGTAAATTCACAAAACGCTTTAAAGGAATTTGCTGTTTTTAAAGTAAATAGTAAAGTTTGGGTAGGTTTAATCAATTTAAAAAGTGGTAAAAAAACAAGTTTGGTTAAAGATAGTGATTTTAATGTTTCATTGAGTGAAGACCAACTCATTTTAACGGGAGCTACAGCATTTGTGCTAAGTGATGAGGAAGGCAAAGAAAAGTCTTATCCCGCAGGAATTTCAAAACGCTTTTTGGTGCAAAATGGAAAAATAACTAGCATTAATTCCGCAGAATTTAAGCGTTTAAATAATGGTAAAGATTGGTAAGATGAGATTTTTATATTTGATTGTTTTTTTAACTTCAAGTGTTTTTGGAGTTTCTAGCTTAGAGTTGGCGCAAAATATCGTAGCAGATAGCAGTAAAAAAAGGCAAATTGATTTATTATTCGCCCATCAAGAATTAAATGATAATAAAGGAAATTTGGATATAGAACGCATTTCAAGGATATTAAAAACAAATTCTTTATTAAATCTTACTCTGCCAAGCCCTCAAACTTTAAGATTAAATTTTAAAGCAAAAAGTGATGCGGTTTTATTTTTCAAAATTATTAATGAAGCTTTAAATGAGGCTGGTTATGTGTATTTTATCCCTGTGCATTTAAATCTTAGCAAAGGGGAGATTGACTATACCATACAGGTTGAATCGCAGTATGTTTTAGACCCAGGCACTTTTTACAGAATTTTAAGGGCAAATTCTGTTTATATTGAAGATATTAGGCAAAGTGCGAAAAATTATTATGAATATGAACTTGATTTTAGTGAAGCAAGACTTGAAACTAATGTCAATTTAGCTCTAAATGTAACGAAAAATTTGGAAAAGCCATTGAGAGATTATGTTTTTGCACTTAAGGGTGCAAAAAGCATTAGCATTGAGGCAAATGCGGCAGATTCTTGGTTTGCTAAGATTTTATTTTTGGATAAAAATTTAAATTTAATTAGTGCGATAAAAAATGATAAGAAAAATAATAGTTTTTCAGGCTCTATCCCAAGTGGTGCAGTTTATGCCATAGTTAGTGATATGTATAATTTGGACAATATCAAAAGAGGTTTAAAAATTACTTTAAAGAGATAAGATGTTTGATGAAATTCGTTTCCACACTATAGAAAGACTTCCTAATTATGTTTTTGCAGAGGTTAATGCGATTAAAATGGCAGCAAGAAGAGCAGGGGAGGACATTGTTGATTTTTCTATGGGAAATCCAGATGGTAAAACGCCTCAGCACATTATAGATAAACTTTGCGAAAGTGCAAATAAAGACAAGACTTCAGGCTATTCGACTTCTATGGGAATTTATAAACTGCGTTTAGCAATTTGTAATTGGTATAAAAGAAAATATGGTGTCAATTTAGACCCTGAGAGCGAAGTGGTGGCAACAATGGGTTCAAAAGAGGGCTTTGTCAATCTTGCAAGGGCGGTCATAAACCCCGGTGATGTCGCCATCGTGCCGACCCCAGCTTATCCTATCCATACGCAAGCTTTCATTATCGCAGGTGGAAATGTTTCTAAAATGCCACTTTTTTACAATGATAAATTTGAGCTTGATGAAAATGCTTTTTTTGAAAGTTTAAATCACGCACTTTGCGAGAGTGTGCCAAGGGCGCGTTATTTGGTTGTTAATTTTCCGCATAATCCCACAACAATCACTTGTGAGAGAAGCTTTTATGAAAGGCTTGTTGCTACGGCTAAAAAAGAGCGTTTTTATATTATTAGCGATATTGCTTATGCGGATTTAACTTTTGATAATTATAAAACCCCTTCGATTTTAGAGGTAGAGGGTGCTAAAGATGTCGCTGTGGAAACTTATACCCTTTCTAAATCTTACAATATGGCAGGTTGGCGTGTGGGTTTTGTCGTGGGAAATAAACGCCTCATCGCCGCTCTTAAAAAAATTAAATCTTGGTTTGATTATGGTATGTATACGCCCATACAAGTTGCAGCTACCATAGCTTTAGATGGTAATGAAGAGTGCGTGGAAGAAATTCGTCAAACTTATGATAAAAGAAAAGATGTTTTGCTTGAAGCCTTTGCTAATGCGGGGTGGGTTTTGCAAAAACCTAGAGCAAGTATGTTTATATGGGCGCGTTTGCCAGAAAGCAAAAGGTATTTAAAAAGTTTAGAATTCTCCAAGCAACTTTTACAAAAGGCTAATGTTGCGGTAAGTCCCGGACTTGGTTTTGGAGAAGCTGGAGATGAATTTGTAAGAATTGCCTTAATAGAAAATGAAAATCGCATACGCCAAGCTGCGAGAAACATTAAAAAATTCCTAAAAGATTAAAGATGAATGTAGCACTTTTGGGTTATGGGAGTGTCGGTTCTGCTGTGGCTGAGGCTTTGATAGAAAATAAAGAAATCATTAAAGCAAGATGTGGCGAAGAGATAAAGCCTATCATTGCTCTTGCAAGAAGCCCTAAGCCAAATGCCCTAATCCCTGTTGTGAGTGATGTTAATGAAATTTTAAAGCGTGAAGATATTGATGTGTATGTTGAGCTTATGGGCGGTGTGGAATTTGCTTATGAGCTTGTATATAAGCTTTTGAAAGAGGGTAAAAAGGTCGTAACTGCAAATAAGGCAATGCTTGCTTATTATCGTTATGAGCTTGAAAGTTTAGTGGGAAAATTAGCTTTTGAGGCGAGTGTGGCTGGGGGAATTCCTATCATTAAAGCTCTAAAAGAGGGTTTAGCGGCAAATAAAATTATAAGCATTAAAGGCATACTAAATGGCACGAGCAATTATATCTTAAGTGCGATGAGTGAGAGAGGGGATGATTTTGAAGATACGCTTAAAAAAGCACAAAAATTAGGCTACGCAGAGGCTAATCCAAGCTTTGACATTAGTGGAGAAGATGCAGCACATAAGCTTTTGATTTTGGCAAGTCTTGCCTATGGTATCAGGGCAAAGCCTGAGGAAATTTTGTGCGAGGGCATTAGCGATATAAATGCTCTTGATATGTATTTTGCAAAGGAATTTGACTATACCATTAAGCTTTTGGGAATTGCTAAGGCGCAAGATTTTAGTGTCGAGCTTAGAGTGCATCCTACGCTCATTCCAAAAGATACAATGATAGCTAAGGTAAATGGCGTGATGAATGCTGTGAGTATCGTTGGCGATTTACTGGGCGAGAGTCTTTATTATGGAGCTGGAGCAGGTGGGAAGGCGACAGCAAGTGCTGTGGTGGCGAATTTAATGGAATTTGCAAGAGAGAATTATTTTGAACCAATGCTTGGTTTTAAGCAAAATTTACCTTTTACCTTGCTCAAAAAAGAAGAAATTTTTACAAAATATTATCTAAGGCTTAAGGTCGAGGATAAAATAGGCGTTTTGTCTAAAATCACAAATTTAATGAGCGAGTGCGGAATTTCTGTGGACAGTTTTTTGCAAAAGCCTAAAATTAATGAGCCTCATAGCACACTTTTTTTTACCACACATAAAAGCTATGAAAAAAGTATAAGAAAACTACTCAAGGCTTTAAAAGAGCAAGAATTTATAAAAGCTAGCCCTTTTATGATGCGTATAGAAGAATAATGGGTTTAGCTTCACATTTAAGCGGAATTTTGGGGGAAAATAGGGCTTGTTCTTTTTTAAAAAAGCGTAAATTTGAGATTTTGGAGAGGAATTTTCACTCTAAATTTGGCGAGATTGATATTATCGCTAAAAAAGATGAGATTTTACATTTCATTGAGGTGAAATTTACGCAAAAAGATTATGAGCCTTATGAAAGGCTTGATACTAAAAAATACAATAAAATTTTAAAAACGATAGAATTTTACAAACTAAAAAAGCAATTTTATAATGATTTTCAGCTTGATTTGATTTGCATTAAAGATAAAGAAATTGAATTTTTTGAGAATATTAGCCTTTAAGCTAGGATTTTATTTATTTTATTATAATTGCGAAAAATTTAAAAGGAGAAAATGATGGGAAAATATATTGAATTAACCTCAGAAAATTTTGCGACAGCAAAAGAGGGTGTGGCTTTGGTGGATTTTTGGGCGCCTTGGTGCGGACCTTGCAGAATGTTAGCACCTGTGATTGACGAGCTTGCAAACGATTTTGATGGCAAGGCTAAAATTTGTAAGGTCAATACAGACGAGCAGGGCGATTTGGCGGCTGAGTATGGTGTTCGCTCTATACCGACTTTGATTTTCTTTAAAAATGGCGAAGTTGTAGCACAGCTTGTAGGTGCGCAGTCAAAACAAACCATCGCTGATAAAATCAACTCTTTACTTTAATCTTCTGGGGGCTTACGCCCCATTTCTTCTTTACTATGCTTAATCAATTGAAATTAGCTTGTAGGATTTGCTATAATGGGTTTTATATTTTAGGGTGCAATAATGACAGAAGCACTTCATCTAAATAAGCAAGATAAAATTAATTTGGGTAGTTTTTACACTACTGAATTTTTAATAGACGAAGTCTATTTTATGCTTCAAAAATATGTAGATTTTAAAGATTTTGTGCTGCTTGATAGCTCGTGTGGGAGTGGGAATTTTTTATGCGACAATGCGTTGATTAAGAGCGGGATTACAAGAGATAGCTTTAGCAAAATTATAGGTGTAGATATTGATAAAACCGCCATAGATTTTGCAAGAAAAAGGCTAGATTCTAGTGTAATTTTGCTACATAAAAATGCGCTCTGTAATGTGAGTAGGCAGGGCTTTCATATCCCAGAATCTAGTAGGCTTATTGTAGTGGGTAATCCACCCTATAACGATAGAACTTCTATTGTGCAGAGTGCATTGAAAAATACAGAATCAATAATGATAGATTCTGCTCTACAAGCGCGCGATATTGGCATAAGCTTTTTGCGCTCTTATGAGAAATTGAATGCGGATTTTATTTGTGTGTTACATCCACTTTCTTATTTGATAAAAAGCGCAAATTTTCAAGCTTTAAAAGACTTCGTAAAATCCTATAAACTTTTAGATTCTATAATCATTAGCTCACAAGTATTTTGCCAAGATTCTAAGGGATATTTTCCCATTATCATTGCCCTTTATCAAAAAGATAAAAAAGGAATGGATTATGATTTTATAAAAAACTTTAACTTTCAAACTATAGGGGGTAAAAATTTTAGATTAAATGATTTTGATTTTATAAGTAATTATATTGATAAATATCCTAATAAAAAGCGTGTAGCAAGCTCTCAAATCAAAGCGATGTTTTACACAATGCGTGATATTAACGCTTTGCGCCGCTCAAAAACTTTTATGAATAAAGAAAATAGCAATACAATTTTTGTCCCACAAGATAAATATAGCCTTTACTGCTATGTTGATGTGTTTAAAAAATTCTTAGCTCATATTCCATATTATTTTGGAAATTGTGATGTGATGATTGATTATGAGAAATTTAAGAATCTAGAATTCAACTTTATCAAAGCAAGTGAAAGTGGCGTAATAGATTCTAAAATCAAGCAATATTTTAAAGACTTACTAGGAGTGCATTATGAGAATCCAAAAATGTGAAAATGGGCAAATCTTTGTAGAAATCCCGCTAACCACGCAAAGTGGTAAAACAAGAGTAAAAACGCGCAATAGTTTTTATGAGTATGGACTACCTACTGCGACAAGACAGACTCCATTTTCACAAAAGCATTATATTGAGTGGCAAATCGGCTATGATGTAGATAAAAATGATAAAGAAAAGTTGGCTTTAAGCACTTTAGGGCAAAGTGAGTTTATCGGGGCAAATGGCAAGACAAAAGCCCTGTATGAGCTTAGTGAATATCTTTACTATTTTACGCAATGGGGGATTATCACAGAGAGTGAAATAACAAATTTATTAGCATTTTTGCAAAATATTAATGATGATGAATTTTTAGATTCTACGAGCGATTTACAGATTTTACGAAGCCACCCTATAAGCAAAAATATTTTAGGCGTAGAATTTTATGAATCTCAAGTCAAATATCCACTTTTGGTGCATAAATTTAATCATTTTGATGTGCTAGTAGAAATCATCATTAAAGAAAAGCAAAGGGCAGTTGGCGTACAGCCCATGCTTTATGTCTGCTTCCCCATCACAGAGCTACATTGCAACCCCGTGCTTTTAGGCAGAGTGGCAGAATCTAAAGAATGTGGTTTGCTTATCTTAGATTCTAAGGATAAAAACTTTTTACTAGAGATTTTTAAAATCTTTGGAATGCTAAGTAAAAATCACAATTATGATGTGTGCGAGATTTTAAAATTGATAGATAATGTGAAATTTAAGGACTAAAATGACAGATAAGCAATTTTTCATTGCCTCGTGTGATGATGTGGAGCTTGGTATCAAAAGAAATGCAAAGCTTGAATACCGCGTAAGTTATAGGGAAAATCCTAAGGCGATATTTTTCATTATAGGGGGTTTTGGGACAAATGCCGACCTTAGAATGATGGATTTTACTAGAAGGCAAATTGCTGAGAAATTTAATGTAATGGCTGTTAATGTGCTTTATCATTGCTTTTGTTGTCGCGTTAATGAGTATGATTTAAACTATAGTGCCAAAAGAGTTATGCTTGAAGGGGATAAGGCAAATTTGATTAGATTATGTCAAAAAGTTGGATTACCTTATGAAAATTTAACGACAATGGACGCTTTAGAATTTATAGAAAAGTCTATGGAAAAAGAAAAAGCGAAAGGGGCTTTAGCTAAAGATTTTAAAATCGATTCTTTAACCTATACATTAGTGCCACCTAATGAAGAATATCAAAACTACGGCATTATGGCAGCCATTGACCATATCAATGTCTTAAAACACCTCAAAATACACGGGGGGGGGGGGGGGTAACTTACCCGTCATTTATGCTGGAGGGTGTTACGGGGGCTATTTGGCGCATTTGATAGCCAAAATTGCTCCACACCATACTAACGCGGTCATTGACATCGCTTGTGCGCCATTACCATTTTTTGAGATGTTTATGGGTAGGGCTTTAGGACACGGAGAGTGTTTTGTGGTAACAAATGAATTTATGTTTCATTGTTTTACTAAAACTTTTTGGAATGAAAGCAATTTCACAAAAGCACATTACGAAATTCGCTCTTTGCTAACTTCATCGCATTTAGAAGTTCAAAAAGATAATTGCAAACATATTCATTTTGTGAGTTATCATAGTAGCGAAGATGAATTTGAAACGGCAAAAGATAAAAAGCTTTTATATGAAATTTATAAAAATATGGGCTTTGATGCAGCTTTACATTTGATAAAAAAAGATGATATCGACAATAAAATCATAAGAAATTTAACACACGGAGGCATTTCAAACCACCGTGTATTTCTAAAAGAACTCCCACTTCTTTTAGAAAAATTTGAGGGGCAGAATTTCCCTCTTCTAAACGCCTCTATAAGCTATCCTTGCGAGGATAAAATTTTTACTTTTGAAGATGAGAAAGAGGGCTTTAAGCTCAAGCTTTAGAGTAAATTTTTTTTAGATGATTTAAATTTGCACTTGCATTTAAAAGCAAGGCATCAGCCAAGACAAGCCGAACCATAGCGTTTGCGACGACGCTTCCTCTTATGCCTACACAAGGGTCGTGTCTGCCTTTTAACTCACAAAGGACATTTTCGCCTTTTTCGTTCATACTTTGTTGGGTGAGGAAAATGGAAGGGGTGGGTTTAAAATAGCTCTTAAGCTCTATCAAATCGCCATTTGAAATTCCCCCTAAAATCCCTCCACTATGATTACTTAAAAATTTACCATTTTGCATTAAATCATTATTTTGTGAGCCTCTTTTTTGACTTGAGTTTATACCAGAGCCTATTTCTACAGCTTTTACGGCATTTATCCCCATAAGGGCGTGGGCGAGTTTAGAATCAAGCTTGTCATAAAGCACTTCCCCAAGCCCTGCCATTACCCCACTCACTCTAGTAAAAACAGCCGCCCCAACGCTATCTTTTTCTTTTTTTGCCTTTGAAATTTCTTCTTTAAAAGCCTCTTCTAAATTTTTATCAAGGCAAAAAATTTCACTTTTGTTTGCAAATTCAAAGTCAAATTCACTATTTTGAAGGGGTGAAACGCACTCTCCCACGCCAAAAACACCGCTTGAAACTTCTATGTCAAATTCCTTTAAAAGCATAGCAGCCACAGCTCCAGCCGCCACTCTAGCTACACTTTCTCTTGCACTTGAACGCCCACCGCCTCTATAATCTCTTATGCCGTATTTTTTAAAATAGGTGAAATCTGCGTGCGAGGGACGGAAGAGATTTTTAACTTCTGCATAGTCTTTTGAACGCGTGTTTTCATTTCTAAAAATCATCGCTATGGGCTGTCCTGTGGTAAAGCCATCAAAAACACCGCTTAAAATTTCTGCCTCATCGTTTTCTTTTCTAGGTGTGGCAAATTTGCTCCCCCCCTTTCTTTTTGCCAACTCATTTTGTAAAAATTCTTCATCAAATTTCACGCAAGATGGCATACCATCAAGCACTACACCTATGGCTTTGCCGTGCGATTCTCCAAAGCTTGTAAATTTAAGTCTAACTCCAAAGGTATTCATAACGCTCCTAACTTTTCTAAGGTGATTTTTGCTGCCATTTGCTGGGCTTCTTTTTTGCTATTTGCTATGGCTCTTGCCATTTCCTTACCCTCCAAATTTAGGGCGATTTCAAAGCTTTTTTGATGGTCGGGTCCAAAGGCTCTTAGAGTTTCGTATTCTGGGGTTAAGCCCATTTTAGCTTGAGTGATTTCTTGCAGTTTTGTTTTGTAATCTTTAAGTAAATTTTTTGCATCTATATGCGGAAAATTCTCCTCTATCAATTTCAAAGCGATATTTTTAGCCTGTGAAAAACCAGCCTCTAAATGCAAAGCCCCAATAAGCGCTTCAAAAGCGTCTGAGAGTATGGAGGGTTTGTTTTTACCGCCGTTATTTTCTTCCGCCACAGACATAAAGATAAAATCGCCCAAATGAAGAGAATTTGCGATTTTAGCAAAGGATTTTTCATTGACAAGGGCGGCTCTAAGCTTAGATAAATCCCCCTCCGCTTCGTTTTTAAATTTATGAAATAAATATTCCCCCACGACTAAATCCAGCACCGCATCACCTAAAAATTCAAGCCTTTCATTATTGTAATTTTTCTTAGCACTTTTATGCGTGAGTGCGTAGATGAGGAGGTTTTTATCCTTGAATTTATAGTCAATTTTTGCTTCTAAAAGCTCTAGCCTAGCCATTATGTTTCCTTTGTAAATTTTGTGCGGCTTCTCTTGCTAGGGTGTCGCAGCGTTCATTTTCTTCGTGTCCATTGTGCGCTTTTATCCAAAATGCTTTGATTTTGTGCGGTTTTGAAAGCTTTAAATACTCACGCCACAAATCAACATTTTTTTTATCTTTGAAATTTTTTTTCGCCCAAATTTGAAGCCACTCATTAATGCTTTGCACCATTAAATTTGAATCGGTATAAAGGCTTATCTCGCAAGGCTCTTTCAGCACTTCTAGGGCTTTGATGATGGCTTTTAGCTCCATTCTGTTATTTGTCGTGTTGGCTTCTGCACCGACACCAACTTTTTCGTGTTCTTTATAACGCACGATAAAAGCGTAACCTCCAAAGCCCGGATTTTTCAAGCAAGAACCATCTGTGTAAATTTCAATATGCTTCATCGTTTTTCACTTCGTATAAAATTTTACAGCGGTTAAATTCATAACAAATGGGGCAGTGGTAGAAAAAAAGCGGCATAATGTTTTTACATTCTAAACACATATAAGAAAAATCAAGCCTCGCTTTAAAGTTGTTTTGCTTTAAAATTTGATACATTTTAAAATGCGAGTTTTTAAAGCGAAAGCCTTGTTTTTCTTCAACTAAACCAAGCATATAAAAAAATTCATAATACTTTTCATCGTCTGTATTTATAGGCTTTTTATCTTTATAAAGCACATCGCAAATTTGGGCTAAATTTTGTTTTTTAAAAATGTGATATTTTTCAAATAAATAGCGTTTTAAAGAGGCATTATTTTCATAATCAAGCTTTAAAATTTGCTCTTTTGCTTCTTTTTTGTTTTCTAAAGATAAAGCTTTGATAAATTCAGCCTCTTCTTTAATGTCCTCACCTAGCTCAAACAAGCATTCTAAAAGCTCTAAATTTTCTTTATACATTTTAAGTTTAAAATAGGCTATTTTAAGAAGTTTCAATGCTTCTTTATTGCGGGGGCGAATTTTAAGGGCGTTTAAAAGCACTTCTGTACATTTTTGTAAAAATCCCGCCTTAAAATAAACCTTTGCTAAAGCCAAAAATACCGCTTCTTGTTCGTCTTTATCTTTTGTTTTTTCTAGAGCGATGAGATAAATTTGCGTTGCTTTTTCAAATTCACCGCTTTTTGTAAAAATTTCGGCTAAAAAGCTAAGATTTGAAAAGCTTAAATTTTCACTTCTTAAAAGGTTTTTGTGTGAATTTTCAAGTTCAAATTTTTTAATGAATTTTTCTAACTTTTGCTCTTCGTCCTTATTTGCAAAAATCCGCCAAGCATAATTTGCTAAAGCTACGACTAAAATAAGTAGGGTAAGAAAGATAAGCCCGACTATGGGGTCTCTGTATTCTACAAAGAAAAAGTCCATAAAATATCCGCAAAAGTTAAATTAACAAAATTATAGCTAAATCTTTGTATAATTTTAATTAAGGTTAGAAAATGATAGCAAAATCCAGCATAGAACTTTTAAATCAAAGAGCCGACATTGTTCATATCATCTCACATTTTGTTGAGGTGCGAAGAAGTGGAGCTTCGTATGTATGTGTGTGTCCTTTTCACGATGATAGAAACCCCTCTATGCACATTAATTCTCAAAAAGGCTTTTATCATTGTTTTGCTTGTGGGGCAGGGGGCGATGTCTTTAAATTTATAATGGAATTTGAAAGGGTGAATTTCGCAGAAGCGGTGGAAAAAGTCGCGCAGTTGAGTAATTTTACCCTTACTTACACTAAAGAAAAAGAAGATAATAAAAAAGATGTCAAGCACATTTTACCGCTTTTAAATGCCTTTTATAAGCAAAATTTGGCTTCACATAGAGAGGTTTTAGACTATCTTTATCAAAGAAAATTAAATGACGAAGATATAAAAAAATTCGAGCTTGGCTATGCGGTGGGAAATGAAGAAAGCCTAAGGCTACTTAAAAACGAGCAAATTGCAAACGAAGACGCACTTTATGTAGGGGCGGTTAAAAAAGATGATAGGGGAGGGGTGTATGCGAGTTTTATCCACAGAATCACCTTTCCTATTTATGATTATAAGGGCTTGTTGGTCGGCTTTGGAGGTAGAACGCTAAATGCTAATAATGCCGCAAAATATGTCAATTCTCCCCAAAGTGCATTTTTTGACAAATCACGCATTTTTTACGCTTTTAATCTTGCCAAAGAAAGCATAGCAAAGCAAAAAGAAATGATAATTTGCGAGGGCTATATGGACGCCATAGCCTTTCATAAGGCAGGTTTTACAAACGCTGTGGCGGTGCTTGGCACGGCATTAACCGAGCATCATATCCCACTTATTCGCCGTTATGATGCGAGAGTTTTGCTTTGTTTTGATAATGATGAAGCTGGGCGTAGAGCGGCTTTTCGCTCGGCTTTTTTGCTAAGTGTTAATAAAATAGACGGCAAGGTTGTTTTACTTGAGGGTGGAAAAGACCCTGCCGAGCTTGTCGCAAATGGCGAGACGAAAAAGCTACATTTACTTTTAGAAAAGGCTATGGAGCTTGGCGAATTTTACATAAGAGAGCTTTTAAGGGGAGGCATAAATTCAGCCCTTGATAAACAAAAAGCCTTAGAAAATGTGCAAAAATATACCTTTTTACTTGAGTCTTTGGTGGCAAATTCTTATACGAGTTTAGTGGCGAAGCTTTTGGGTGTGGAGCAAAGCCTTATCGTTTTAAGTAAAAATCATAAAGCCTCCGCTAAAACACCTCTTTTGCAAACGCAAAAAACTAGGGTGCATTTAAGTGAGCTGGAGCTTTTGACCTTTCTTAGAAACTCAAGCGAGGCTAGGGCGTTGTTTTTAAAGATGAGTGATAAAGCCTGTTTGAAGCATAAAGAGCTTTGTGAAAAAATTTTAAATGATTGTGGGCTTGAGGATAGCGACATAAGAGAGCTTGAGCTTAGAAATTTAAACGGCATAAAAAGCTTAAATGAATTTTTGTGTGTGCTTTGCAAGGTTAATCTTGCTTTTTTCAATGCCCTTACCATCACAAAAGCACATCTAGGGCTTAAAAAACAGCTTTTAAGTCTTTTGGATAAAAATGCCGAAAGGCTTAAAAAACAGCTTGATGAAAATGCTCTTTTTGAATTTTATAAAGAGGCTTTAAGCTTTATCAAAAATGAAAAAGACGAGCAAATTTTAGAAGCGCGTCTTAAAACTTGGCATAAAATTTTTGCCCAAAAAAGCTTTAATGCTTTAGATTTCGGGCTAGAAAATGCACCATTTTAGACGAATTTATCGACAAGTGGGCTTTCACCGCGTAGAATTTGCTCTTTGAAATCCTTGCTTAAATTTTGTTCCAATTCTTGTCTTTTAAGCTCTTCGAATTTTTGCGGATGTGAGCTTTCAAGCTGAGCTTTTTCCTCTTGACTAAGAGATTCTAAGCCTTCTTCTAGAGCTTTTTCTAGAGGCGTTTTTTCTTCCTCATCTTTTTTCTCTTTTATCTTATCTTTATCATCACTTTCAACTTTTTTCTGCGTATCTTGCATTTTACTAGCGTCCGCACTTTCGCCTGATGCGTTTTTTAGATCTCTTAAAATTTCCGTCAAGCTTTGTTTTTTGACATCAAATTCATTCACGCTTCCGTCAAGATTGACATCTTTTTCTAAAGCGAAATTAAGCTTTTCTTCCAAATTTGCATTTTTAGTTAAGCTATCTTCACCCTTAAAAGCCAAGTTTTGCAAACTTTCAAGTGTAGTTTTTTTGTGAAAATTTACGCTGATATACTCTGAATCTTTGTCATTATTTAACGAAGTGGGATTAAAAAATGCACTGCTTATTTTTTCAAACCAATTCGCCACAAATTCATTTGCCTCGCCATTAAGCCTTATGCTATTATCATCTCTGGCGATGTAGTTAGTATAAGAGCTAAAATGCTCTTGCAAATTTTTATAATTTTCCTCGCTAATTCTTAAAGCCATTAACTCGCCTTCTTTATTTTCGAAAACGACTTTAAAGCCTGATTTGGCGTTTGAAATATCATCAACCTTGACTTTATTTTGCTCCTCTTTTTTCAACTCTAAAATTTCTTTGCGGTTTGTAGCGTTTTGAGAACTTGGCAAAGAAATATTAAGATTATTTGTCAATTTGTCCATAATTTGCTCCTTAAGAAATTTTAAAGTCAAGCCTTAGTTTCTTGGCATAACTTAAATTCATATCGGCAAAAATTTGTATTAATTTATAGTGTGTATTAAATTTTTTAGACTAATTTATCTATGATGATTAAGCTTTGAAGTTGCATTTGCTTTTGCAAATCTTCGCTTAAATCCCCACTTAAATTTTCCAAATCTTTTTGCTTTAATTGCTCGTATTCTTCTGGAAATTTTTCTTTAAGCTTTAAAAGCTCTTGCATATTTAAGGCGCTAAGCCCATTTTCTAAAGCCTTATCTTTGATGGCTGAAGCTTCGCTTTCATCTTCTGCTTCATCGTTTGCGTTTTCTATCTCTTTGCTTTTTCTTTTTAATTTCTCTAACATTTCTTTACTTATGGAGCTTGGATTATCAAACTTAATTTTAGCCTTAGCGACAACCCTTTCCCTAGAGCCCTCACACTCTAAAATGCTTATCTTTCTATCTGCATTTTTATCAAAAGCAAGAAGGGCATTTAAAGCTCCATCTAAGTGTCTTTCCATATCATCATTTGCCAAAATTTTACCCCCCCCACCTTGTAGATAAAGTTGTCTTATGACATCATTTGGACCACCTTTATAAACATCGGGTGTGTAGATTACATCATTGTAAAGGTAAAGCTTTTCGTTTTCTTTTCCTTGTATCAAGCCATTTTTATCCGCATCGGCTTTGAGATAATTTAAATCATAAGCTGCATTTTTAAACCACCCAGCGACAAAATTTTGTGCAGCTCCGTTAAGCCTTATCGCTCCGTTTTCTCGTAAAAAATAATTATCGTTTTGATTAAAATGCTTTAAAATTCTTGCGAAATTACTTTTTGTGAGGTTTAAGCTGACAAATTTAGAGCTTTCCTCATCTTGGAAAATCACCCTGATGCCCTCACTATGATTTAAAACACTTAAAAAATCTTCCTGCTTAAGCTCCTCTTCTTTCAAGCTTTGAAAATCTTTACTTGCTATATTCGCTCTTTTAGAATAAGTAAGGGCGTCATTTAAACCGATAATTTGAACATCGTTGGCGACTTTCATAAATTCTCCTTTACTCGCTTGGTTTGGAGTGCATAGCTGATAAACGGCACATACTTGCTTGATAATAAGGCAGTCTATCACACTCTCTTAATTTGTTATAATAAATGTTCCACTGTTCTTTAAGAATTTGACATTTAACATCACAATCAGAGTTTGCTAAAGCAACACCTGAAAACAACACACCCAACAACATAACAAAAAATACTTTTTTCATTATCTGCCTTTCAAATTAAGATATTTGCATTTAAGATTTTAACAAAACAAAATATGATAATTAATGTAAAAAACAAATTTTTATGGTAAAAATAAATAATATGTCACTTTAATCTACAAAATTTATTTCTTTACAAAATTAGGTTAAAATTACCCCTTTTTTACATATCGGTAAATTTTTTAAAAACTTTAGTGAAAGGATATTATGAAAGCATTAGCACTTTTTAGCGGAGGACTTGATTCGATGCTTGCGATGAAGCTCATCACGCAACAAGGCATCGCGGTAAAGGCTTTAAACATCAACATAGGCTTTGGTTCACGCACAGATAAAAGCGAGGATATGAAACGCCGTGCTGCTTTAGTGGGGGCGGAATTTGAAATGGTCGATGTGAGAAATTCTTATCTTAAGGAAGTGCTTTTTTCCCCTCAGTATGGTTATGGGAAGCATTTTAATCCTTGCATAGACTGCCACGCTTTTATGTTTAAAACGGCTCTTGTTATGTTAAAAGATGAGGGGGCGAGCTTTATCATCACGGGGGAGGTTTTAGGACAACGCCCTATGAGTCAAAGAAGCGATGCGATGGCTAAGGTCAAACGCCTAGCAGACGATGAAGAGGATTTAATCTTGCGTCCTATGTGCGCGAAAAATTTACCCCTCACAAAACCAGAAAGAGAGGGCTGGGTGGATAGAGAAAAGCTTGAGGGCATTAGCGGTAGAAGTCGCAAAAGACAGCTTGAGATGGCGGAGGAATTTGGCTTGGAGGATTTTGAAAGTCCGGGGGGAGGGTGTTTGCTCACTTTGGAAAGTTTTGCGAAGAAAATTAAAGATTTTAAAGAATTTGACAAGGATATGGGGGTCAATGATGCCCAGCTTTTAAAATATGGACGGCATTTAAGGCTTCCAAAAGGGGCGAAAATGATAATAGGACGCAATGAGCTTGAAAACGAGCTTTTAAGGAATTTGAAAACACCTAAATATGAAGAAATCAAACTTTTTGACTTGGTGGGGGCGTATTCTTTAGTAAGTAGCGACATTTGTAAGGAGGATTTAAATTTAGCCTTGCAAATCGCCCTTACTTATACTAAAAATAATCCTGAAAATTTTTATGAGCTGGGTTTTAAAGGGGAGAAATTTCAAACTAAAGCTTACGAGGATAAAGCTAGGATAAATGAATTTTTTGTATCTTGAAATTTTTAGAGGGTTGCACGGTTAAATTTGCATTGTTTTATTTGAATATTTTGTGTTATATAAGTGTATATGGGATATGTGGAAAGTATTATTGTGACGCTGTAAGCTTACATAATACTAGAAATTTGTTATCTTACTTGTTGCTACATTTTGTAGTTTTTGCTTTTTAAGTAGTTGCGGTAGAGCGGTTTGTATGTGATGAATAATGCCAAATGCAACAAGATTTATTTCTGATATGTTTTAGTGTTAGTTTTTTATCTTATTTAAAAACGATGATGGATTTCTTAGTTGTTTCCAAATTAAGATGATGGAAATTTTCGAAATCTATGAAAATTTTTACCTTAGTGAGCTTTTAGATTGATATTTGAGATTTATCGCGTTTTATGTTATCAAGGTGACTAAATGTCTTTTGCTTACAGCTTTTTTCAAAGTTAAAAAACATAAAATATTAGTTTAAAGCAATCCAAACTAAGAAAAAATAGCGGCTAAATTTACCCAAAGCGATGAAAAAAGCAACTTTTAATATAGGATATTTTGCAAAGCCAAGCCCTAGCACAAAAATATCGCCCACTAAGGGCAAAAAGCTTAAAAAAGCAAAAATTCCTCCAAATTTGTAAAAATTTAGCGTGTAATTTTCTAGTTTTTTTAAAGATGAAGCAAAGTATTTTTGTAAAACTTTTTCCTTGCCAAGATAAGCTAGAGCATAAGTGCTAAGACTTCCTAGTGTGTTGGCTAAAGTAGCCACAAAAAGCACTAGGATGGGATTAAAATCAAATTTAATAAAAGCCAAAACAAAAGCTTCACTCGCCAAAGGCAAAAGCGTGGAAGAGAGAAAAGAGACGATAAAAAGCCCGACATAGCTTAAATCGCTATAAAAAAAATCAAGCATTGAGTGTTTTTAAAAGCTCTGGGCGCATTTTTTTAATAAAGCGGTAAATTTCCGCCGCTGATTTGTAGTATTTTTTCTGCAAAAAGGTATGAAATTCACTTTTGCTTTTCGCTTTTTCCAAAAGCTTTAAAATTTCTTCTTCGTGCTTGAGAAAAAAAGGCTCTTCTTTTTGAATATGAATAAGATGAATTTCCTTACCAAAAAACTCATACATATACTCAAGATTTTCAAAAATTTTATCATTGCTGATGATGTAAATGTCCGTAATTTTCTTTTTTGTCGCCAAAATCCCAAGTAGGGTTAGGATGATTTTATCAGCATAATCCTTGCTGGGGTGGTCGAAAGTAAAAATTTCATATTTTGTCTTACTAAGAACCTTTAAGCTACGCGTATCAAAATGCAAATGCGAATTTCCTACGATATAAAAGATATTTTTTTCATCTTTTTTAAATTTATATTTTTTAAAAAAATTATGCGGACTCACATTTTCCGCGTCTATTAAATAAGCTTTTAAATTCTCTTTCACTTGTAATTCTTCAATTCTAAATTAAGATAATGTCCCGTATAGCTTTTTTTGTGGGCTTTAGCTAGGGTTGCTACATTACCCTCCGCTATGATTTTACCGCCTTTTACACCACCCTCAGGACCCATATCAATGATATAATCAGCGTTTTTAATCACATCTAAATTATGCTCTATCACAAAAACTGAATTTTTAAGCTCCACCAAATGCTGCAAAACAGCTATGAGCTTACTCACATCATCAAAATGAAGTCCCGTTGTTGGCTCATCAAGGATATAAAGCGTTTTGCCTGTATCACTGCGGCTTAATTCTTTTGCGAGTTTGATTCTTTGTGCTTCGCCCCCACTTAAAGTCGTAGCATTTTGCCCTAAGGTAAGGTAGTCAAGCCCCACCTTAACAAGAGTGTCTAATTTCTGCTTAATCTTAGGCACAGAAGTAAAAAATTCATTTGCCTCCAAAATACTCATATTTAAAATTTCACTGATATTTTTGCCCTTATATTTTATCTCTAAAGTGGCGTCGTTATATCTTTTCCCCTTGCAAGTATCACAAACTACCATTACATCGGGTAAAAAGTGCATTTCTATCTTAATCTCCCCATCGCCACTACACTTTTCACAACGCCCACCCTTGACATTAAAAGAAAAACGCCCAGCCTTATAACCTCTCATTTTGGCTTCTTTCGTAGCGGCAAAAAGATTTCTTATCTCGTCCATCGCTCCTGTGTAGGTAGCTGGGTTTGAGCGAGGGGTGCGTCCTATAGGACTTTGGTCTAGATAAATCACCTTATCCAAAAGCTCAAGTCCCTCAATCTCCACACCACCAAGTTTTTTAACTTTTTTAGCGTGATTAAGTGCTTCTTGGGCAAAAGGAAGTAAGGTTTGAAGGATAAGCGAACTTTTTCCAGAGCCTGAAACACCTGTGATGGCGACTAAATTTTGCAAAGGAAAATTCGCATTTAAATTTTTAATATTATTAATACTGACATTTTTTAGTTTAAGCCATTCTTTTTGAGGACGATTTAAAGAGTGTGAAATTTGCTTTTTTCCACTCATATAAAGAGCGGTTTCGCTTTTGCTTTTTAGCAATTCTTTGTAAGTGCCTACAAAAACGACTTCCCCGCCAAATTTCCCAGCTCTAGGACCGATATCTACGATGAAATCTGCCTCCTCAATCGTCATCTTATCGTGCTCAACTACGATGAGAGTATTACCCTTTTCTTGCAAATTTCTTAGCGTTTTGATGAGTTTTGCCGTATCTCTTTCGTGAAGTCCTATGCTAGGCTCATCAAGCACATACATCACTCCGCTAAGTCCGCTACCAATTTGAGAGGCAATGCGAATTCTTTGTGCCTCACCCCCACTAATGCTTCTTGCATCTCGCCCCAAGCTAAGATAGCCAAGCCCCACATCATAAAGGAAAAAAAGCCTTTCGTTAATTTCCTTTAAAATAGGCTTTGCAATGAGTTTTTCCTGCTCGTTTAAATACGCAAAATTTCTCTCTTTAGAAAAAAATGCCGTGCAGTCCTCCACACTCATATCTAAAATTTCACCCAAGCCCTTATCTGCTACATTTACGGCTAAACTTTGAGGTTTTAATCGATGTCCGCCGCAGTCCTTGCAAATTTTCTCGCTCATATAATCATTTAAATCTTTTTCATCTTTAAGCATATCATAAGCTATCTTTACCACGCCCTCGAAAGTGCGTTTTAGGCGGTTTCTTTTCCAAAAAAACTCAATCTGCTTCGCATTGCCATAGTAAATAAGCCTTTTTTGCTCTTCACTAAGCTCACAAAAAGGGATTTTAGTAGGAATTTGATTTTGCTCGCAAAAAGCGATGAGGAATTTATAATAATAGCTTTTATTAAAACCATACATCGTTTTAATCGCCCCATTTTCAAGGCTTAAATTTTCATCAATGATTTTCTTCATATCTAAAGTATAACGAATTCCAAGTCCATCACAAGCCTCACATGCTCCCTTTGGAGAATTAAAAGAAAAGCTCAGTGGCTCAAGCGGAGTAAAAGAAATTTTACAAGCAAAACACGCGCAATGCTCACTATAATGATAATGCTTTGAAATTCCAAGCTCTTCAGCGTTTAAAACCTCAAGTTCAATCTCCCCAAAACTTTCCTCCAAGCCTTTTTCTATATCACTTGCAAGGCGAGCGAGAAGATTCTCTTGCACTTCAATTCTATCAATGACAAGTTTTATCGTGTGCTTTTTGGTTTTAGCGAGTTCGATATCCTCATCAAGCCGCACCAAAACGCCGTCAATTTGCGCCCTTATATAGCCTTTATTGCGTAAATTTTCAAGTAAATCCGTATAAGTTCCCTTTTTATCACGCACAAGCGGAGCGTAGATGATGATTTTAGCACCTTTTGGAAGTTTTAAAATTTCGCTGACAATGTCCGCTGCACTCATCGAAGAAATTTTTTCTCCACATTGATGACAATGCTGCATTCCTACCCTTGCATAGAGCAAACGCAAATAATCATAAATTTCTGTTATCGTTCCCACTGTGGAACGGGGATTTTTAGAGGTAGTCTTTTGGTCAATCGCTATGGCTGGGGTTAAGCCCTCGATTTTATCGACTTCTGGTTTGCCTACCTTATCTAAAAACTGCCTTGCATAAGCACTTAAGCTTTCAATGTAGCGGCGTTGTCCCTCGGCATAAAGTGTGCCAAAGGCAAGGGTAGATTTACCGCTACCGCTTAAGCCTGTGAAAACGATGAGTTTATTTTTAGGTAGGTTAAGATTGATATTTTTGAGATTATTTTCTCTTGCACCGATGATTTTTATCATTATTTATTTGCTTTTTCTATATACTCGCCTCTTGAAGTATCCACGCGTATTACTTCGCCCTCTAAAACATGAAAAGGGATTTGCACCACAGCACCTGTTTCAAGCGTGGCGGGTTTTTTATTTGAGCCTTGTGTATCGCCTTTGAAATTTGGAGCGGTTTCGATGATTTTAAGCTCAACTACTTGAGGCACTTCCACGCCTATGGCTTTGCCATTGTGAAAAAGCACTTCGACCATCATACCATCAAGCATCCATTTTTTAGCCTCGCCCACATCATCATCGCTGATAGCCACTTGCTCGTAACTTTGCGTATCCATAAATTGACAATTTTCTCCATCATCATAGAGATACTGCATAGTTTTTTGTTCTAAATTTGGAGCTTCGCATTTATCTCCTGCGTGGATAGTTTTTTCCAAAACCTTGCCGTCTATAAAAGACTTGATTTTCACGCGGACAAAAGCCGGTCCCTTGCCCGGTTTTACATGTTGATACTCTACTATCTTAAACGGAACGCCGTCAATTTCTATCTTAAGCCCTTTTTTTAAATCACCCATTGAATAAGTTGCCATAATTTTTCCTTGTTAATTTAATAAAACGCGAATTCTAGCTAAAATTCTTTTAAAATTTAATGAAAGCGACTTGTCTTGTAATTTGCTATGAATTCACGCAGTTCTTTAAGTCTTTGCGTATCGACTTCCTCGCCTCTTTCCTTAGCAACGCTTAGTTTGACATTTTCTAGCATAGCCTCTTTTAAATCTTCTATATTTGGAACTTTAGGGGCGAAATCAACGCCACCTTGCTCTAATTGCGTTCTGGTGTAAATAGGGATAATGTCCTTTAAAGCTGAAAAGCGGTCAATTTGCTCATCATTTAACGCGATTAAAACAACAGGAATTCCCATAGCTGTGCAAGGGGATGCGATGTGAAGCCCTGTGGTAACGACAAGCTTTGCTTCATTTTTATAGCGTCTTAGTAAATTCTGCGTTTTGTTAAAAAAATGCTCTTGACTAAAGCTTGGTTCTTCTTCTAGCTTTATGGATTTTTGATTGATAAATTCGGCATTTTTGCGTAAATTTTCTGGGATAAAAGGTAAAATTCTTTCATCGATATTCACAAAAAAGATTTTATCTTGCCCCGCGCTTTCTTCTCGTTTATCAAAAGTAAGGGTAAGGCAGCGGAAAAATAAGCGTTAAAGCCCATTTTTTTACAAAATTCTAAGGTAAAAATATCCCTGCAACCTATATCTTTATTTTTAAAATAATACGGAAAATGTGCGTTGAAAAATTGTATAAAATTCATCGCCTGAGGGTTAAAATGTGTGCCGATAAAAACGCATAAAACATTAGGCGGTGGGAGAAAATTATTACTCAGTGAAAAATAGCCTTGCATAATGACAATGCCACCACCTCGTTTAAACATAAGGCTCTCATTACTAAAATACTCAAAATTTGGCTCGGCAAATTTTTTCTCAATGGCAGCTTTTGTGGCGATAGTTTGGATAAAGTCTCCAAGATTATGATAGCCAAGATAAGTATGATGAGAATAATCAAATAGCACGAAATGATTCTCTTTAAAATCCTTTTCTTCAGCATTTTGGCTACTTTGCGTAAAAAGATGTAAAAATTGCCTTCTTTCTATAAGCTCTATATTTTTTTGAATTTTATCAAGCCCAAGAGCGTTGTGAAGTTTCTTAAACAAAACGCTTTTTTTATGTTTTAAATTCATTAGCATCAAATCCCCTTTCAAAAGATAAAAATTATAAGATAAAAAAAGTAAATTTATAAATGAGTTGCATTAAGATTTTTTCGCTAGAATTACCAGCTCAAAGCATAGTAAATGCTCGCTTCGCAAGAAGAGGAAAGTCCGAGCTGCAAAAGACAAGCATTCCATCTAACAGATGGCTAGGGTAACCTAAGGGAAAGTGCAACAGAAAGCAAACTACCGCGAAAGCGGAAAAGGTGAAACGGCGGGGTAAGAGCCCACCAGCGATTTTGGCAACAAAGTCGGCTATGTAAACCCAATGTGCAGCAAGAAGGGGTGGTTATCGTCTTTATTTTAACCCTTCGCTTGATTTTGTTTGCAAAAACAAAACTAGATAAATGAGCATTCACGACAGAACTCGGCTTATCGCTATGCTTTGATATAATTGAGTGCTTTTTGAAATTTTTGTAGTTCTACGGCTTGATAGTCCTTTTTAACGCCGACTATCACGAACGCCTCTTTTAAAAGAGCCTCGAGCTGGGGGAGTAAAGAATTTAAATTCTCTCTTAAGCTTTCATCATCATTTAAATCCTCCACCATAGCCTTTAAATCTAAAGTAGAAGATAAAGCCTCTATCTTACTAATATCCTCTTCGATAAGAGCGATTTTAAATTCCTTAATCCACTCATTGATTTTCATTACTATGCACTTCTCTCCAAGCCTCTAAAAGCCCTTTGGTTACATTGATAACCTCATCGATTTTTTCCTCGCTATTTTCTAAATTTGCTAAAGATAACAGCTGAATTTCTCTTGTGTAAAGTCCCGCTAAGTAAAAAGCGACCTCGCCACCCTTTTCATAGTCTAAATTATTTGTAAGCTCGATAAAAATAGCCGTTACACGCTTGATAAAATGCACCCTTTGTTCGATATCTTCGTTTCTTATGGCGTGTTTCGCCCTCGCACAAAAGCGTAAAATTCCCTCATAAAGCATTTCAACAAGTCTTTGTGGGGATTCTATCCCCACTTGAGATTCTGAATAAACGCTATAAGCTAGATTATTTTCCATCATCTATCCTTAGCTATTAGACTGATTCGCAGCGTTAATCATATTAGTTATGGTTTTAAGCTGCGTATCAAGTCTATTTAAGATGACCTCATACTGCAAAAACTGATTTTGCATTGTTTCATATCTCTTGTTTATCATATCTTGAGTGGATTCTTTAGACTCGTTGAGTTTTTTAGTATCCTTTGTCAAATGCTCATCATATTTAGTTATAGAGCCATCAGAATCCGTCATACCCTTAAGCACATTTTTAAGCTGGGCAAAAATCCCCTTACCCTCGATAGGCTGGGCTGTGATTTTCGTTTCGCTTAAGCCAAATTTCTTAAGGAAGTTTTTACTTCCCTCTATAGCAAAATCAGAGCCGTTTTCACTATGAAAGCTTAGTTTGAAGCTGTCTTGCTGCTTATCATCTTTCGCAGCCTCTGCTTTCACCGTCAAGCCATCTATACCAAGGCTGTTGATGTGAGCGACAAGGTTATTCATCCTCTCTGCTTCATCTTTTCCAGCGAGTTTGAAATTTGTGCCGTCCTTATTTTTACCTAGGTCAAACACCTCGCCGTTAAAGACGATTTTAAAATCACCCGGTTTAAATTCTATATCTTGTTTTAAATTATCTGGTTTGATAACATCGCCCTTATGGTCTATATCTTTATACTTGGTTACCCCAGAGAAAAAGCTTTCCGCAAATTCTGCGTTTTCCTTCATCTTTTCTTCAAATTCACTCTTTGAAAAATTCAAAGTCCCGCTTTCAGTCATTGTGATACCAAAGTCTTGCATAGAAAGCATTACCGTTGTATGCACATCGTTACCATTCTCATCTTTTACTATACCCTCGATAGGCTGAGAATCGAAGAGAGTCGAAATGATACTTGAGCGTATGCTATTGACCTCTGTAACGCCTTGCAAAGTTCCTTTTGCGCCTGTTTCACTATTAAAGTCAGTCGCGGCGTTGAGATTGACCACCAAGTCATTATAAGCCGTTACCAAATCCTCCATAGCCTTGCTTAAGGCTTCGGTGTCTTGCTGCACATCGAAATTGATTTCACCTGTTTTATTAAGCGTTAGCGTAAGTCCTACGGCTATATCGGTGATGGTATTGCTTGGGCGAGTCATTTTCACTCCGTCCATTAAAAATTCCGCATCGCTGGCTGTTTTAAGGTGATTTGTCTGGTCTTTTAGTCCATAGCCCTTTTTATTTTTCTCCACATCTTCAGGTTTTAAAGAAGTGCTAGTATTAAGCTCCCAGCCTAAATTTTTAAAGATATTTGAAGCTTCATTGCTTTCTTGATATTTCCATTCTTTTTTTCCTGTTTGTTGGTTAGTTACCTCCACCTTAGAACCCGGATAAAAGCTTATGGCATTATCCTCGCCTGTTTCTTTACTTGTGATGGTAAGGCGGTAGCCATCAGGCTTTTCGCCTGTGTTGATGACCTTAGCGATGATGTTGCCTCCACTTGCGGTGTTAATCTTCTCCGCTAAATCCTTATAAGTCGTGTTTTTATCTATGGTTACAACATACTCTTTGCCATTTTGAAAGAAAGTGATTTTCTGCTCATTTTTCAAACTTGCATTGACAAAGCCTGTTTCATTACTAAGAGCCTTACTTTGATACACATCTTTTTCGGCAAGTTTTTTCACATCGATGTGCATATTTTGCACTGCCACACCAGAGTCTGCCTTAAGACTAGCGGGTGGGTTTTCTGTGATGCTTGCTATCACTTTTCTCGCTGCAAAAGCTGTGGCATCTCCTAGCGAAGAAACAGCTGTTTGAAAAGCTAAAAGCTTAGTTTTTATCTCGGTTAAGTCCTTTTGCTTAGCAGCATTTTCCTCGACCTTTTTGGTATAAGGGTCGACTCGCGCCGCCTCTTCTGCCTTTTTAAGTTTGTCAATCGTGTCTTGGGTCAAAACCCCTGAAGCAAAGCCTAAGCTTGATAAAGTCCCTAGTGCCATCTTAACTCTCCTTATCAAATATCATACCTATCACCTCTTTAAAGTGCTCGGCTAATCTCATCGCCTCTTCACTTGGAATTTGGCGTATCTCTACCTGTGCTTTTTTCCGTAACGCTAAGATACATTGAATTTATCTTGTCGTTATAGCCAAAATGCACATCCGTGTTTAAAGTCTGCGCTTGCTCGTTGAGCTTTTGCGCGACATCTTGTAACCTTTCTGCAAAACTTTGCTTTCCCTGCTCAGATTGCATAGTCGCTTTGTTGTTTGCCTCTATTTTTGAGGCATTATCAGCAGTGCTGGAACTCTTTGCATTTGAGACCAAGTCCATTTGCTGCCTTGCTGTTGCCTTCGATATTTCCATTTTAAAATCCTTTTTAAAATTTCTACTCTTTATATCGACTATATAAAAATTTTCTAAACACATAAAAACAAAAAATTTAGAAAATTTCTTTATAAAATATAAGCAAAAAGTGTGCCAAATGAAGTTTAAAGGAAGAGCTTGGCTGAAAACTCAGCCAAAAATTTCAAATTTATCAAAAAGTTTTTTGTCATCTTCGATAATCTTACGCAAGATAAGGCTATCCACCATCTCTTTAGAACAATCCGTTTGCCTTGGCCACTCTCTTTTGTAATTTTCGAAGTGATTTTTCGCTGTGGCGTTTAAGGCAATACGCCCATTTTTGATGAAAATATCCCTTTTAGCGTCTATATTATTCACCACACGCCAAAGAAGCATATAAGGATTATCCAAGTGATTTTCTTTATCTAAAAAGATGAGAATTCTAAAATGCTTCTTAAATCTTAAAAGCTTTGTAAAGCTTTCTTCAATGCTCTCTTTTTTATCCAGCAAAATGCAGACGATAGGACTTTTACATTTTTTATAAAACTGCTTTAAATCATAAATTTCAAGCTCTTTTTCAAAAAAGCCCTTAAGATTCACATCGTCTAAAATTTCAAGCTCTTCTACGCTTGATTTCAAAGTCGCATCAAGTGCCGCCTTACCTCCAAAACAAGCATTTGGAGAAGCGTGGTCAAGCTGGTCGCAAATGCCCTCACTAATGCAAATTTTCTCCACATCAAAGCGGTTTAAAATGTAAGGGATTAAGCTCTCATAATCTTCTAACGCAGGGGCGTTTTTATCCACAAAAATGGCGTGTTTAACAAAGCTCATCTGCCCCACCCCCCAAAGTGCGTGCATAATCTGCTGTGCGTGGGCTGGATAATGCGTGTCGATTTTAGCCAAGATGAGATTATGAAAGACGCCATTTTCTGGCATTTTATAATCAAGTAAATCAGGCACGCTCGTTTGCAAAAGCGGTAAAAAAACCCTCTCTGTCGCTAATGCCATAATCCTATCTTCCAAAGGCGGTTTTCCCACGACCGTGGCTTGATAAATGGCGTCTTTTTTAGCATAAATTTTTTCCACTTTCATCACAGGGAAAAGCTCAGGCGGAGTATAAAAGCCCGTATGGTCTCCAAAAGGACCCTCGAGCTTAAAATTTTCTAAATCCACAAAACCCTCAATCACAAAATCACTATCATAAGGGACGAAAATACCATTTTCGCACGGCGTAAGCTTTGCATTTTGCTTTTTAATGAAGCCATAAAGTAAAAGCTCGAAAATGCCTTTTGGAAGCGGAGCTTGTGCGCACCATATATAAAGTGGGTCGCCACCTATGGCTATGCTTACGGGCATTTTTGAAAGTCCTGCTTCTTTATAGGCTCTGCAAAAATTCGCCGCATCTTTGTGAATTTGCCAGTGCATTAAAAGCTCATTATCTCCACTAACTTGCAAACGATACATTCCTAAATTATTTTGTGTTTTGTCAAGACTTTGCGTATAAACCTGTCCCATAGTGATAAATTTATCCGCGTCAAGCTTCCAAGTTTTTAAAATAGGCAATTCCTTCAAACTAGATAAAAGCTCATAATGATACAAAGCTTTTTCTTTTTTAAGTCTTTTTGGCGGTGCAAAACGCAGTTTTGAAAGCTGGGCTAAAAAATCAAATTTCGCTTTTAAAGTCGTTGGAATGTGAAGCTTTGTAAGTTCCGCTAACTCAGCAGCCACTTCTTCAAAATCCCTCCCAAAGGCTAAATTTAGAGCCTTTTTATTGCAAAAAGTATTCATCAACACAGGATAAGCATAAGGCTTTTTATCCCTTACGGGCTGGGTAAAAAGTAAAGCCTTGCCCTCTTCAAATTTCTTCGCCTCGATATAGGCGATGTGGGGGATTTCAAGCTCCACATCTAAAGGCTCGTCAATCACTCTTAATAAGTCATTTTCTTTTAAAATTTCAATAAATCTTCTCATACCATAGCCTCAGCTCTTTGCAAAAGCTCCTTAGCCCCTCGCTTGATAAACTCAAGCGCCAAACTTTCACCAAAACCCTGAAAATTTCTTTTTAAGATGATTCTTTTTTCGCGTAACATTTCACTACCATCAGGAAGCCCTAAAATCGCTCGCACTGTAATTTGCTCTCCTTTTAACTCCGCATTGATACCGATAGGCACTTGACAGCCTCCCTCCAAAACACGGATAAAATCACGCTCAATGGTGCTTTCTATGATGGCTTTTTCATCGTTAAGACATTTTAAAAATTGCAAAATATCCTCATCTTGTGGGCTTTCAATACCTAAAATTCCTTGTGCCGCCGCTGGCACTAGCTCATCTTTGCTAAATTGATAAATGAATTTTACCTCTTTATCAAGCCCTAAACGCTTCACCCCAGCACTCGCCAAAACGATGGCATCAAATTCGCCTCGCTTTAACTTCTCAAGACGGGAATTAACATTACCCCTTAAACTTATAATTTGCAAATCCGGACGCAAATTTAAAAGCTGCATTTTTCGCCTTAGACTAGTCGTGCCAACCTTAGCATTTTGCGGTAAGGCATTTAAATTTTCATAACGCTCACTCAGCAAAGAGTCGTTATCCTCCTCCCTTTTTGTCAGCGCAGCCAAAACCAAGCCTTGCGGCAATAAGCTTGGCACATCTTTTAAACTATGCACAGCCAAATGAGCCTTTCCCTCCAGCATAGCATTTTCAAGCTCTTTGGTAAAAAGTCCCTTGCCACCTATCTTAGCTAAAGGGCTATCTAAAAGCACATCGCCTTTAGTGCTAAAACCCTCCAAACATACTTCTATATCGTGTGTTTTTCTCAAAACATCCGCCACGAATTCACTCTGCCACAAAGCCAACGGACTTTTTCTAGTTGCTATGATTAGTTTTTTCATTTTCTATCCTCTATCACTTCTACATCGATGATTTCTTCAGTATTTTCTTTTTTTTCTTTTTTGTGAAAATTTGTTTGTATCCCTGTTTGAAAAACTAGTCCAAAAACAAGCACCAAAATGCCAAAAACAGAACTTAAAATACCGGGGATTAAAAATAAAAAACCTGCGATTACAAAAGCAAATTGCTTGAGTGTGTCTTTCAAATTCCCCATTTGAAAATTTAACATATTCCTCCAAAATAATGCCAAAAGCACTACTCCAGCTATCATACTTAAAAGCATAAAAATTAAAAAATTCCCAAAGCCAAAAATTAAGATGAAAAGTACGCAAGCGATAATTTCAGCGATAAAAAATGGTGCCCCCAAAGAAAATTTTAAAGGCATATTAAAACCTTTTTAAGCTCTTCTAAAGCCTCATTTGCTTTCAGTTTTATTTTGACCAAATCTTTTCTTTTCACAAGCTGAATTTCATTATTTTCCAAGTCTTTACCTAAAATTAAAGCGTGAGTGAAGCCCATTAACTCAAAATCGTTCATCTTAACCCCGTATCTTTCATTTCTATCATCCAAAAGCACATTGATGTCTAGTTTTTTCAAATTTTCATACAGGTGAGTGCCTAGATTAAGAGCTTTTTCGTCTTTGGTATTTGAGATGATGATGACAAGTTTAAAGGGGCTAAGTGCTTCCTGCCAAATGATACCCTTTTCATCGTGGCTAGCCTCTACAGCAACGGCAACTAGGCGACTCACACCCATACCATAACACCCCATATAAAAAGGCTTAGCTTTGCCATTTTCATCTAAAAAATTTGCATTCATCGCACTGGAATATTTTGTGCCAAGCTTAAAAATGTGTCCCACTTCTATCCCTTTGCTTTTGACAAGCTTACTTTTACATTTAGCGCAGCAGTCCCCCTCTTTAACCTCTATCAAATCTTTAAAACGCTCTTCGTTTAAATTGACAACATCAATGCCGATGAGATGATAATCTTTCTCGTTTGCACCCATTATCATTTGCTTTTCGTTTTTGAGTTCATTATCAACATAAAAATCAACATTTTTAAGCCCTATAAAACCGATAAATCCCGCATTTAACCCTACATTTTTAAGCTCTTCATCACTTGCATCGACTAATTCCAAAGCCTTGCAGGCGTTTTGCGCTTTTGTTTCTTGTAAATCATCGCAACCCCTTATAAAAAAGACGATGAGCTTATTTTCGTTTTCATAAATTGCCTTTTTTACTACGGCTTTAATGGTATAAAATGTATCGATTTTAAAAAAATTCGCTAAATTTTCGATGGTTTTAATATCTGGCGTGTGAAATTTGCTTGCGAAATTTGCTTCAGGGCGTTCTTTATCACAGGTTTTTTTTGCTCTTTTTGCTGCTTCTACATTTGCCGCATAGTCGCACTTTGAGCAAAGTATAATGTCATCTTCGCCGTTTTTAGCTAAAATCATAAATTCCTTACTCCCGCTTCCTCCAATCGCTCCACTATCAGCCTCAACAACTCTAAAATCAAGCCCAAGTCTTTTTAAAATTCTGCTGTAAGCTTCGTGCATATTTTCAAATTCGTGCCCCAAATCCTCTTCATTTTTGTGAAAGCTATACGCGTCTTTCATTATAAATTCGCGACATCTTAAAAGCCCAAAACGCGGTCTTGCTTCATCTCTAAATTTTAAGCCTATTTGATAGAGATTAAGGGGGAGTTGTTTATAGCTTGTGATTTTATTTTTAACGACATTTACCATAGCTTCTTCGTGCGTTGGTCCTAAAACAAAGTCGTTTTCTTTTCTATCTTTAAAGCGTAAAAGTTCTTTCCCAAAGACATTATAACGCCCACTTTCTTGCCACAATGAAGCTGGAGTGGTGAAACTAAGACTTGTTTCTAATGCCCCAGCATTGCTCATTTCTTCCCTTATGATGCTTTCTATTTTGTTTAAAACCATTTTACCAAGGGGCAAAAAATTATAAAGTCCGCTTCCATTTTGTTCGATAAAGCCTGCTCTTGTTAAGAAAATATGGCTGGGTAAAATTGCATCTTTTGGAGCTTCTTTGAGTGTTGGTGCGTAAAATTTACTTAGTTTCATTATGCTCTCCTAAATTAAAAAGATAGTTTAAAGAATGGATAATTTCCTCGCTTTTTTTGCCTTGCAAATGCTTTAAATTTAGTGTTGGCTCGTGCAAAAAAGCTTTAAAAGTTTGATGGATGAGCTTTCTTGCTTCTTCTTCGTCAGATTTTTTTAAATAACCTTTTGAAAGAGCGATTTGAAGTTGTTTGGAGGCGCATTCCTTAGCTTTTAGCCTCAATGCTTTGATGGTGGGTGTTAGGGTTAAATCGCTAAGTGTTTTAAAAAATTCTGTTGTCATCGCCCCTATGATGCTATACGCTATACCAGCTTCGCATTCTCTTAAAGCCAAGTTTTTACGCACGACTTCTTCCAAATCATCGACTGCAAAAACTTTTACATTATCATTTTCGTCAAGCTCAATATCTCTTGGCACAGCGATGTCGAAAAAATAACGCTTAAATTCCACGCTCTTAATCATTTTATCCGTGATAATAGCGTGATTTGCATTAGTTGCCGAGAAAAAAAGCTCGTGTGTGTTAAGGTAGTTTGGCAGATTTTCAAGGCTGTCAAATTCACATTTTAATTCTTCGCTCAATTCTCGTGCTTTTTGTATGTCGCGATTTAAAATGACTAGTTTTGCTCCAGTTTGCAAAAGATGCTTACAGGCTAATTGTGCCATTTCGCCAGCACCTATAACAACTGCTTTTTTTTGAGATAAATCTAAAAGCTCTTTTGCCTTAGCGACTGCGACTGAGGCGACTGAAATGGGGTTTTTAGAAATTTGCGTTTGATTTCTTACTTTTGCCGCACATTTAAAGGCGTGATGTAGGGCAAAGGCTAGATTATCGCCACAAAATCCCAAATTTTTAGCAAAATGAAAGGCGTTTTTTATTTGACCTGTGATTTGCGTTTCTCCTATGACTAGGCTATCAAGTGAGCTTGCGACCGAAAAAAGATGGTGGATTGCTCCGCTATCTTCAAAAATATCTGCTCTTTTTGTCAAATCATTTTTATCCACCTCGCAAAGTAGGGCAAGTGCTGTTATGATGTGCTTACTAACTTGTTCTAAATCTTCAACAAAGGCTAAAATTTCCACGCGGTTACAAGTGCTTATCACTAAGCTTTCTATGATGTTTTCTTTGGAAAGGACGAGTTTTAAAAATTCGCTTTTTTTTGTTTCGTCATTTAAAGAAAGCTTTTCTCTTAAGGTTAAATCTGTGTTTTTATGTGTGAAACTGATGCAAAAATAATGCATTAAAAATTCCTATCTATCAAAGCTTTTACGATGGTTTCAAGCTTTTCGTTTTTGTATTTTTTAATCGCTTCTAGACTTAAATTTCCATATCTTTTTGCCTCTATTATACTTTTTTCTATCACATTTTTTTCTGTAAATTGCTGCTTTAACCACGCTTTTTCTTCTTCATTTAAGTCTTTTTTGAATAAATTTTTTAATTTTTCTTTGTCATTTTCGTTTGAAATTTCATAGAGATAAATGTAGGCTAAGGTCGTTTTACCCTCTTTAAAATCGCTTAGCGAAGGCTTTCCAAGTGTAGCTTCGTCGCTTGTGATGTCAAGCACATCATCAACAATTTGAAAGGCTAGTCCCAAATTTTTTCCATACGCACCAAAAGCTTCTTCATCGAGCTTTGCTAACATAGCCCCACACTTTGCACTTGCCTCAATTAAAACGGCGGTTTTATGGTAAATCATCGTCAAATAAGCATCTTTGTTTTCATTAAATTTTTTGCTTAAATCAACATCCATAAGCTCACCTATGGCAAGTTTGCAAACGGCATTTGAAAGATTTTGAGCGATATTTTTTTCTTGCTTGGAAAGCTCATAAAAAGCTTTAGAGTATAGAATATCGCCAAGCATTAGGGCATTTTTCGCCCCAAATTCCGCGTTGATTGATTTTGCTCCACGCCTTAAATCGCTCTCGTCAATGATGTCATCGTGAAGCAAACTAGCAAGATGAATTAGCTCAATAATCGCACATAAATTATAGGCTTCTTTACTTTCCCCTGCTATGCTTAAAAGTAGTTTTGAGCGGAGTTTTTTGCCCGAACTTGTTTTGGCAAGCATTGTTAAAATAGGCTCGTAGGAAAGCTCTTTTAAGTAAGTTTGTATGATATTATCAATCTCTTGCACTTTTATTCCTTATTTGGTGGTGTTGTTTGTGGTTGGTTTAAATCTATCATAGGCACGATTTGATTATTTTGAGGGGGATTTTTTAAAGGCATTTTATGCGGGTCTAAAAATTCAACCATAAGCCTAGAATCTTTATCTTCAATATAAATCGTAAAAGTTGCAATCCCCTTTTTATAATCGCTAAATTCTAAAATCAACCTCGCTCTATCAATGTGAGGATTTTGATAATCAGGAATCAATGTTTGCGAAGCCCAGTTTAAATTTCTGCGTAAAGAAAGAATGAGTTGTCTTGGATATTTCCTAAATTTAGAATGCACCACAATGTTTGTGTTATCAAAAAGAGTCCAATAAAAGTCAAAATTTTGCACCTTATCTTCAAAGCCAAGTTCTTTGATTTGCACACTTGCTCTCTCATCTTTTTTTAATTCAAATTTATAAGTATGCTCAAATATGGGTGTTGAGCCAAAAATGCTTGTCATTAAAAAGAGTGTTAAGACAAAAATTTTCATTTAGCCCTCGTGTCCTAGAATTTTCGCTCCAAGTTCTATATAAATGTCATTTTGTCTTTGTTCTATCAATTCATTATTTTCCAAAATGAAATTTTTAACATCATTTTCGTTTAAACCTTGCTTTTCCAAAAGCTCAACCATAGCGATGTATTCCGCAAAGAAATTTTCAAATGTTTTTTCTAATGCTCCTAGATTTCCATTTTGCACGATTTCTAAGAATTTTTCTTGAGGGCTTTTGTTAAACATAGAATCAAATATATCCATTTTTTCCCTTTAATTTTTAATCTTTGATTATAGAATTTTAAGGGTTAAAAAGAGTTTAAGGTTATAAATAACTTGGCGCATCATTTGAAAAGAGAATTAAGTCGCCGTTTTTCGTGTGTTTGGCTAAAATTTGCACGAGTTCGGCTTTTTCTTTTAAAATGATTTTGTTAATTTTAAGCTCTTTTTCAAAAAGTGTTGCGTTAATGTGAGCTGAGATAATGGCTAAATCAAAACTTTCGTTGATGATTTTGGCAAGTTTTATATTGTCCTCTTCGCCTCCCTCAATAATGCCCGGAGTAACTAAAATTCTACGCCCCTTATAAGTTTTAGCTAATTGATAGCTCTCACTCATACCTTTAAAATTTCCATTAAAACCATCGTCAATGATAAATTTCGGTTCTTTTGATATGATTTGTAGGCGGTGTTCTACGGCTTTTAGATTCGCGATTTGCTCTTTGATTTTTTCAAGTTTTATGCCTAAAAAATTTGCACAACACACACAAGCACATAAATTTTCTGCATTAAAAGCACCTAAAATAGAGCTCTTAAAATGCTCTTCTTTTTCGTTTAAACGCATAGAAAATTCAAGTCCTTCAAGATTTGAGTGAGAATTAAGAAGCAAGATGTCGTAAATTTTGATATTTTCTTCATCTTTTTTGAGAGTGCTTGAGTGTAAAAAAGCTTGTTTTAATCTTTTGGATTGTAAGGCTTCAAGCTTTGTTTCCCTAGTGTTTTCTATATTTTTAAAATATTCTAAATGTGCTCCACCAATCTCGCCTATAATGCAAATTTGAGGCTCTAAAAAATCGCTTAATTCTAAAATATCACCTCTAAGTCTAGCTCCAGCTTCTGCGATATAAATTTGCGTATCATCTTTTAAATTTTCATTAATGTCTTTCACTATACCCATTAGTGTATTGACACTTCTTGGACTTTTGCTTGTGATGAAATCATCTTTTAAAAGTTCATAAAGGAAATTTTTAATGCTCGTTTTTCCAAAACTTGCCGTGATGAGTATGATGGTTAGGTTGGGATTTTTTAGAATTTTATTTTTAGCTTTTTTGAGAAAATATTTTGCTTGTAAAAATCCTAAAACTTTAAGGGCGAGTAAGGCACAAGGTAGGCTTAAAAGATTATAAAGGAAAGAAAAACGCAAAGAAAGTATGGCAAAAAGGACATTAAAGCCAAAAACAAAGAGAAAAAACCACCCCACTTTTGCGGTAAAAACAAGCTTTTTATCAATTCTTTTATGCCAAAAATATAAAATTGGCGTATGAATGAGCACAAAATACGCTAAAGAAAGCCAAGAAAAACCTAAAGAAGTGATGAAGATGAGGTAGGGTAGGGCTAAAAAATATAAATGCCATAAGGGTTTATGATAATGGAAAATAATGCGTTTGAGCTTGTAAGAATACCACTGCAATGCTAAAATCAAATAAAAAGCTACACAAAAATTAAAAAGTAGGGTGTTGATAAAATAAATACTATGAAGCATTTTTAGCCTTTTTAATGGTGTCTGCGATAAATTTCGTGTTTTTTAAGAAGAAAAAGTGGTCGCCTTCTAAGGCGTAAAAGGTGCTATTTTTTAATAGAGAATGCAAAATTTCTCCGCTTTTAAGTGGGGTGGCTTTATCTTCTTTTCCCCAAAAAATGAAACTTTGATTTTTAAGACTTTTAAAAATGCCGCTAAAGTCCTCATCTACAACCCTTTTAAAAGTTTCATACATCATAGGACTTAAATTTGCCCCATCTTTACTCGCAAAAAAGCGGTAAAATTTGCCAAATCCAAGCTTTTTTAGAATTTTAAAAAGAGCAATTTTAAAACGCACTTTAAAGGGTTTTAAGGTGATAATACCAGCACTTGAAAGCAGGATTAAGGAAGTGTTGAGGCGATTTTGAGCTAAAAGGGCGCAAACTTTCCCCCCAAAAGAATGCCCCAGCAAATACGCAATTTGCCAATTTTTTGACTTTATAAATTCTTCCAAAATCAAAGCATAATCTTTACTTTCAAGCACTTCTTCTACGCTTGAATTGCCAAAACCAGGCAAGTCGATATAAATTTGACAAAAATCTTTCAAAAATTGAGAAAAGGCATTTATCATAAGTTCTTTGTTTGCTCCCCAGCCGTGTAAAATGAGAATTTTTTCTTCTTTTTCAAGTCCCATAATTTCATAGCTCAGCGCATAATCTTTACCTTTATAAATAACTTTGCTTTGTGCCATTTTATGCCTTTTGATTTTTGTAGATATTTTCTAAAAGCTTGACTGCTTCTTCTAGGCGCTCATACTCTTTAACGCTTAACATCACAGCTTCGAATTTATTGTTTTTAAGGATGACGATTTTGCCCGAAGAACTTTTTTTAAGCTTTTCTAAAATGGGACTAAAATTTCTTACAAGCTCAGTGGCAGTGTAAATTTCATCTTGCTTGCAAAGCATTATAATTTGCCTTTTTGTCCGTTGATACTATGTAAAAAACTATAATTTATCTTAATTTTAGCTTCATTTTTTACACTTTTTGCGAGTTGATTAAGTGTAGTGTTGAAGTCTTTGAAGAGATAATTGGCGAGTGAGCCCGGATTTGGATTGATTTCATTTAAATAGACTTCATTTTCAAAAATGAAAAAATCACATCTTATTAAGGCACCTTTAAAGAGAGGATTGTAAATTTTGCTAAAGGCTTCTTTAAGTTTGATTTTTAGCTCATCGTTTAAATCTGCTTCGATGAGTTCATTATGTCCTGAAAAACTAAGATATTTTTGCTCAAAATCCAAAAATTCTTTTTTCTTAGGCTCTTCTATGATGGAAAAAATTAGCTCATCGCCCACCATACACCCCGCCAAATTATATTCTTTAATGTCTTTTTTAAATTCCTCTACAAGTAAGGTATCATCAAATTCAAAGCCCACATCTTTACCATAATTAAATTCTTCTTCGTTTTTCGCCACGCTAATGCCTATACTACTTCCTAAACGCACAGGTTTTAAAATACAAGGAAAAGTGGGTGTAAATTGAGAATTTGCACCTTTTCTAAGGATAGAGTATTTAAGAGTTTTGACACCAACGCTTTTAGCGTAAAGTTTGGTAAGCTCTTTGTTAAAGGATAGCACGCTAGCTTCAAGACGCGGTCCTATGAAATTGATTCCAAAGAATTCAAACAAAGCGGCGATTTTACCATCCTCTCCGTCTCTTCCGTGGATAAGATTTATCACGCATTTGGCTTCGAGCTTATTTTCCTTTAAAAAATTTTTAATATAAAAGCCACCCTGTTTTAAAATAAGCTTTTTTTCTTTTTTATAAGCTTTTGAGCTGAAAGTTTTGGCATTCAAATTTGAAGCTTCGATAAGATAAAATTCCCTTTCTTCATCACAAAATATAAACAAAGCTTCTTCGCTTAGCACTTTTTTAAGCACTACAGCACTGACTATACTAATCTCGTGTTCGTAAGAATTCCCTCCAAAAAGTATGGCAAATTTCATTTTTATCCTTTTATGCAAGTTTTTTTAAAGCTTCTTTGACTAGCTCACTTGTGTCTTTTGCTTCGCAAGTGGCTAAAACGCTTAGAATTTTATCTTGTTTAAAGCCAAGAGAAAGAAGAGCGGCTAGAGCTTCAGCCTTATTATCGCTGACATTTGTGAGTGCGATTTTAGAATCGCTAAGCTCGACAATAATGCGCTTTGCACTTTTTGCACCGATGCCCGGCACTTTTTTAAATACACTTTCATCATTTAAGGTCAAGGCTTTATAAAAGGCATTGCTATCAAGGCTTGAGCATATCGCCATTGCTGTAGTTGCACCGATGCCATTGACTTTTAAAAGCATTTCAAAAATTTTTTGCTCATCTTTTTCTAAAAAGCCATAAAGCTTGTGTGAATCTTCTTTTATAATTTGCGTGATTAAAAGCTCACATTTGGCGTGAAGTTCTAATTTAGCTGCACAAAAAAGGGAGATGTAAATTCCATAACTCACGCCATTTTGAGTTTTTAATACTGCGAAAGTGGGTTCTTTTTTAGTAATTATCCCTTCGATGGCGACAACCATTGTATATCCTTTTCATCATAATCAATTTTCTTTTCAAGCTCTACAAGTTCTTTATTATTTTGTATGCTTTTTTTTAGCCCTATATATCTTACCGCCTCATCAGCACTAGAAGCGAAAAAAAGTTCATTTTTAGGTGCGATAAGGAAAAACCTCACCTCATTCATATCGCTCCATTTTCCGCCTCTATTAATCAACTTAGCGTTTAAAAGTGCATCTTGTAGTCTCAATAATTCTTCATTCAAATTTGCCTTTTTTTCTAAAAGCTCTTTTTGCATTTGAGTCAATTTTTGCAATTCTTCGTTTAATTTTGCATAATCCTCAAGCATTTTTAAAAATTTATCTGGGATTTTTTGCTTATTTTCTCTTAACTTTTGTATTTGCATTTCTAGTGTCGCTACGGCACTTTTTCCTACTAGTATGCTTTGCTTTAAATTTTGCATTTTATTTTGGAGATTAAAAAGCTCATCGTCTATATTTTTAAATTCTTCTTCATAATTTTTATCCAAAGTTTTTACTTTAGCAAAAAATTTATTATTATCACCCTCAAAGCGTTCTACGATGACATTTTCAAAGAATGTGCAAGTGTTATTTGTCGCAAGGGATTCTATATAAATTTTATCTGCTTCTACATTTCCGCCCAAACTTTTTTTAATCCTTACCACCTTAGCCTTAATGCTTCCTCCCTCAAGCAAATCCACGCTTATATTTTCGCCATCTATTGCACCTCTATGTGTTTTGATGTAGCCCTCTTTGGCGTAAATTTTTGCTTTAGTATGCGTTGTGCCGTCGATTCTAAGTCTTGTAGCTTTAAGGTTGGTATTTCCTGCGACACTCCCGGAGATATTAAGCTCTTCACATTCTATCCCAACGCCAGAATTAACAGCATCTTGCATATCTGATGTAAATTTGATATTAATTTTTACATTTTTATCTAAACCAGCACGGATAACGCCAACGCTTTTAAAATCCACAGCCCCATACTCAAGCTCATTGGCAATGTCATAATTATTTGCATTTTCTACCACAAAGCCTTTTTTGAGGGCGATGTATTCTACAAATTCCTCTTTTTCTTCGCGTTTGAAAGCATTGGAGCAAGAAAAATTGATTTTATTTTCCTTAGGTTCTAAAACCTCTAAAATGTGTAAATTAATATCCTTACCCTTTTTGCCATTTTTAGCTTTTAAATGTCTTAGCACAACCTCATTTTCACCAACGGTAATAATATCTGCTCTTTGCTCGTCCAAAGTATAGTTTTTTACCTTGTCTTTATAGCATAAAATAAGGGCTTCATCTTGACTTTGTGTTGGCTCGACGCCCTTAGCTATGGTAATTTGGACGATTTGTTTAATGGGTGTGCTTTTATGCTTGCTTAAAAGCTCAAGCAGTTCTTTTTTAAAATTAAAAATACGAATTCCTATGAGAAATTTAAGTTTTAGCATTTTTTTGTAGATATTTTGGAGAATTTTTATAGCGATTTTTTCTTCATAAACGAGAGTTTTTAAATCGATTTGGGCTATGATTTTAGTGAGGTTTTTATTAGCGACTAGTTTGATAGCGTTTGCGTAAATATCGTTTTCTTGGCTTTGGTAAATTTCAATTTTGTATTCTTGCTTAATTTGCAAGTCTTTTTTTAAAAAAACTTCATCATCATCAAATTTTACAAGTTCTTTTTCGGCTATTTTTTGCCATTTATCCTCACCAAAGCGGTATTGTGTTGAAAAAGCCAAAAGTCTAAAATCAAGCTCTTGGACACTAAGCCCCGTTCTTGATGCTACACTTAGCATTTCTTTGTAAGGATTCTCTGTATAGGTAACGACATTATCAAAATTCGCCAAAACAAACTCCTTAATTAAAAATATAATTGTAACGCATAACCTTAAATCAAATTCTTATCTTTTAAAATATTATAAAGCCTTAGTGTGGAAATGAAAAAGGTTAAAATGGCAGGTCCTAAAATAATCCCCCAAAAGCCAAAGCTTGAAATTCCAGCTATCATCGCAAGAAAGATAAGAAGCTCATTGATATTTGTCGGGGTTTTAACGAGCTTTTCATTAATCCACTTTATAATAAGTGGTTTAATGAGTGTATCAGCAACAAAAGAAATCATTATGAAAGAATAAATAAGTATCACAATCGCACTACTTAAATTCCCAGAAGCAAAGGTATAAAGGCTCACAGGCACATAAACCAAAGCTCCACCCACAGCAGGGATTAAAGAGCTAACCGCAAAAATCACACCCATTAAAAGTCCATCATAGCCATAAAAAAACATTATGATTCCAAAAAGTGCGCCTTGGAAAATCGCCACGATAATCATAGAGTAAAGCACCACAGCCATAACATTACCCACTTCGCCTAAAATTTCATCAAGCTCGGTTTTGTTAATGGGAATTATGGTCTTTAAGTAGATGACAAGTTCTGTGCCGTAAAGATTTGCAAAGAAATAAAACACGCAAATTAAAGCCATATCCATAAGAAATTTGGCTCCTGATTTTGTAAAGCTTGAAGCGTAAGTAAGAGCTTGTCTATAAAGCGAATTTAAATCAAGTTCAGCGATAAATTCTTTAATCTTAGGCTCTAAAAACTCCAAAGAAGAGGGCAGAGAAAATTCGTAATGTTTAATGTAATCAAGAGTTTGGGTGATGAGGTTAATATCGAAATTTTTCAAAGCCTTTGCAAGCTCTATGCTTGTATAGATAAAAGGTGCGAAAAAAAGTAAAATCATAAAGGAGGTTGTAAGTGTGGAGGCTAAAAGCTTTCTTTGCTTAGTAAGGCTTAAGAATTTAGCGTGTAAATTTGAAGTCGCCACAGCCATAAGAGCGGCTATTGCCATCACAAGCAAAAAGCTTTTAAAAAGATAAAGCAAAAGACTTAAAATAACCAAAATAAAACAAATTAAAAATATTTTCCCACTTTTCAAAATTCAGTCCTCAAATAAAGTTTTTTCATAATTAAGCTTAAGTGCTAGATAGCTTTTTGCACTAGCTATCCTACCTTTTGCAGTGCGTTCAATGTAGCCATTAGCCAACAAATAAGGCTCTATAACATCCTCTATGGTATTTTCATCTTCGCTTAAAGCTGCCGCTATACTTGCAAGTCCCATAGCCTTACCCTTAGCAGTAGTTAAAAGCTCTAAATATCTTAAATCCATACTATCAAATCCTAGCTCATTAACCCCCAAAGAATTGAGTGCCTCATAAGCTCTTTTAAGGCTTATTATTTCTTCATCATTGACATCGGCAAAATCGCGAACTCTTTTTAAAAGCCTTAAAGCAATGCGTGGGGTGGAGCGCGAACGCTTGGCAATCTCTAGTGCTGCTTCTTTTTCGCAGTTTTTATTAAGCTTAAGTGCTGCTTTTTGCAAGATGAGAGCTAATTCTTCATTTTTATAAAATTCAAGGCGAAATTGCATACCAAAGCGGTCTCTTAGAGGGTTGCTTAACATACCTGCCCTTGTGGTTGCGCCGATGAGGGTAAATTTTGGTAGGTCGATTTTAATGGTTTGGGCAGCTGGTCCGCTTCCTATGATAATATCAAGCCTAAAATCTTCCATTGCAGGGTAAAGCACTTCCTCAATGGCTGGGCTTAGACGATGAATTTCATCGATAAAAAGCACATCACCTTCGCTTAAATTTGTCAAAATTGCGGCTAAATCTCCGCTTTTTTCTATCATCGGTGCGGCTGTGGTTTTGATATTTGCTCCCATTTCTGTGGCGATAATGTTGGCTAAGGTCGTTTTGCCAAGTCCTGCCGGTCCGCTAAAAAGGATATGGTCTAAACACTCACCGCGTTTTTTTGCTGCATTAATGAAAATATGAAGATTTTTTTTAATATTTTCTTGCCCTATATAGCCCTCAAAATTTGAAGGTCTTAAAGAGCTTTCGTAAGTTTCATCTGGGGAGAATTTTTCAATTTCTACTATTCTGTCCATATTGCTTTCTTTGGTGTAATAAAGGGCGAATTCTAGCAAAAAGCTTTTTAAAAAAAGATGAAATGAACTTAACTTTTTTAAAAGCTTGTTTTTGTTATAGTATAGACTTTAAATATAAAGGGAAATAATGAATTTGGTTATAGTTGAAGATGATATTAATATGCGAAAATCTTTAGAAATCGCTTTAGCAGAATATGAAGAATTTAAAATCAAGTCTTATAAATCTGCCACTGAAGCTTTAAGAAAACTGAGTGATGATACAGATTTGATTATCACAGATATTAATATGCCCGGACTTGATGGATTAGAATTTGTTAAGGCGTGTGAGAATAAATATGATTTTATCATCATCACAGGTAATGCCACGCTTAACCGCGCCATCGAAGCCGTGCGTTTGGGGGTGAAAGATTTTTTAACCAAGCCTTTTGATGTGAATACCTTAGTTCAGGCGATTAAAAGAGCGAAAATCATACGCGAAAAAACAAGCGATAAAAAAAGCATAAAAAAAGAAAATGACTCAAATGATGAATTTTTTGCCACTTCGGCTAAATTAGAAGCGACTTTAAAATTAAGCGAAAAAGCGGCAAAAACAGATGCTTCTGTGATGTTTTTTGGTGAAAGTGGAGTGGGGAAAGAGCTTTTTTCAAGACATATACATAAAAATAGCAAAAGGGCAGAAAAGCCTTTTGTGGCGATTAATATGGCGGCTATTCCTACAAATTTGATTGAAAGTGAGCTTTTTGGTTTTGAAAAGGGAGCTTTTACAGATGCAAATGCCACGAAAATAGGACTTTTTGAAATGGCAAATGAGGGGACGCTTTTTTTA
The DNA here is from genome assembly GCF_002080395.1 of Campylobacter helveticus. NCBI lineage: Bacteria > Pseudomonadati > Campylobacterota > Epsilonproteobacteria > Campylobacterales > Campylobacteraceae > Campylobacter > Campylobacter helveticus. The sequence goes on along the minus strand of NZ_CP020478.1, from coordinate 1,398,173 downwards.
GATGAGATTGGCGAGATGCCCTATGAAATTCAAGCTAAACTTTTAAGAGCTTTGCAAGAAAAAGAAATTACGCGTCTTGGAAGCACGAAGGCGATTAAAATCGATGTGAGAATTATTAGTGCGACAAATGCAGATTTGGAGCATAAAATTAAAAATGGTGAATTTAGAAGTGACCTTTATTATCGCTTAAATACTTTACCAATACAAATTCCTCCTTTAAGAGAGCGTAAAGAAGAAATTTTGGGTATAGCGAATAAAGTTTTATTGGATACTTGTAAAGAATATGGACTTAATGACAAGCAGTTGGGAAAAGAAGCGCAAAATGCTTTGCTAGAATATGAATTTCCGGGGAACATTAGAGAGCTTATTTCCATAGTGCAAAGAGCGTGTATTTTGAGTGAGGAAGATACGATTTCAAAGGAAGATTTATTTTTAGAGGCTAGAAGTGCAAAAAAAGAATTAAAAAATTTAGAAAAAGAACTTTTAGAAGAAAGCCTTAAGAATATGGACTATGATGTAGAAAAAACGGCAGAATTTTTAGGTATGGAGCTTAAGAGTTTAAAAGAAAAAATGAAAAAATATCATATAAAAGGATAAGTTAAATGAAAAAACAAAAAATAGCTATAGTGGGTGCAACAGGTGCTGTGGGTGAGGAACTTTTAAATGTTTTAGATGAGCTTAAATTTCCAGTGGAGAGCATTTTGCCTTTGGCAAGTGCGAAAAGTGCTGGGAGTGAGGTTGAATTTCAGGGGAAATTTTATAAAGTAAAAGAGCTAACCGAAGAAGTTTTTAGGCAAAATCCTGTGGATATCGCTTTTTTCAGTGCTGGAGGGAGCATTTCGGCAAAGTATGCAAAATTTGCCGTAGAATCCGGTGCTGTGGTTATAGACAACACGAGCCATTTTAGAATGGATAAAGATGTGCCTTTGGTTGTTCCTGAGTGCAATGCGGAAGATATTAAGCTTTGGAAAAAAACAGGCATCATTGCGAATCCAAATTGTTCTACCATACAAATGGTGCATATTTTAAAGCCTTTAGATGAAGTTTTTAAGCTTAAAAGAGTCGATGTGGCGACTTATCAGGCGGCAAGTGGGGCTGGCAAAGAGGGTATGGCTGAGCTTGTGGAAGGGCTTCAAAGCTTTTTTGCTTTTAAACTTGATGAATTTAAGTCTAGCACTTTCCCCTACACCTTAGCACTCAATTTAATCCCGCAAATCGATGAATTTACGGACAATGGCTACACAAAAGAAGAGCTTAAAATGGTCAATGAAACGCAAAAAATCTTACATAAAAACCTAGAAATTTCGGCTACTTGTGTGCGTGTGGGAGTGCTTAGAAGTCATAGTGAGGCTTTGAGTTTGCATTTTGAAAAAGAAGTTGATGTGAAAAAGGCTAGAGAAATTCTTAAAAAAGCTCCAAGTGTCGTAGTTATTGATGATGTGGCTAATAAAAAATATCCTATGCCACTTTTTACTAGTGATACAAATGAAACCTATGTGGGGAGAATTCGTAAAGATATTAGTCGTGATAATGTTTTACACTTATGGTGTGTGGCGGATCAAATTCGCGTAGGAGCAGCGACAAATGCTGTAAGAATCGCACAAAAATGGCTTGAGTTAAGGGGAAAATGATGTTGGAAAAGATGTTTGAAGGCTTATTGATAAAAAGTCGTATTGTTACGATTTTGCCTGTTATTTTTGGACTTGTTGGGGCTTTTGTGTTGTTTTTCATTGCGAGTTATGATGTATTAAAAGTGATTTTTTTCACTTATCAATATTTCTTTGCTTCGGGCGTTGAGATTGACTTGCACGAAGATGTTGTAGGGCTGATTATTGGGGCTGTGGATTTATATTTGATGGCTTTGGTTTTATTTATCTTTTCCTTTGGAGTGTATGAACTTTTCATTAGTGAGATAGAGGAATTTAAGCAAACTAAGCAAAGCAAAGTTTTAGAGGTGCATAGTTTAGACCAGCTTAAGGACAAGCTTGCAAAAGTGATTATTATGGTTTTGGTGGTGAATTTTTTTCAGCGTGTTTTACAGATGAAATTTGCGACTCCTGTGGATATGGCTTATTTGGCGGGTTCTATTTTAGCTCTTTGTGTGGGACTTTATTTTTTACATAAGGGTGGGCATTGAGTTTAACTTTTTTTGTTATAATCCTCAACCTAACGAATTTCAAGGAGAAACAATGAGGAAATTTGCTCTTATTTGTGTATTTTTAAGCTCAAATATTTTAGTTTCTAGTGCAGCTCCTCTTGATGAAGTCTTTAAAGATGTGGAAGTTTCAGGCACGGTGCGTTATAGATATGAAAGCTCAAGCGCAAAGCTAAAGAGTAAAAATTCAAAGTCTAGCACCAAAACACGCACAGATATTACGATCCAATAAGGTTTTTTTATATGGCGAAATTTGTATTTTTAATTTCTATTTTTATTGTCGGTCTTTTTGGGGTTAATTTAAAATCTTTTTTTACCTATACCTTTGATGCGGGTAAAACTTATGATATGCAAAAAGCTAGAGATTTGTATTTTCAAAAAAAGTGTCAAACTTGCCACGGCGATAATGGTGAAAGAAAAATTTCAGGGAAGGCTTTAAAAGATATGAAGCCAGAAGATATCAAATATTCTTTAATTAACTTCACCTTAGAGGGAGGAAATTCTGTCAATATGGCTGTGCATTCTAGAAATCTAAGCCATGCTGAAATTGATGAAATTATTGCTTATATCAAAGGCGAAGATTTTGCGGTGGAATTGCAAGTGAAAGATTTACTTGAAGAAGAGCCGCCGCAAAAAACTAAGCATGGAATTTTTATTAAGTAAATTTATTTTAAAAGGAGAAAAAATGAAAAAAAGTATTGTAGCTTTGACGAGTTTAGCTCTAACGAGCTTTTTGTATGCAAAAGATGTTAATGTTGGGGTTGTTTTGCCTTTGACTGGAGCGTTTGCAGCTTATGGTCAGGATGTTTTTGCTGGAGTAGAATTGGCAAATAAATTAAATCCAACTCTTTCAAATGGCGATAAAGTAAATCTTATTGTGATTGATAATAAGGGCGATAAGCTAGAAACTTCAAGCGGGGTTAATCGTCTCATTTCTCAAAATGGTGTTTTGGGGATTATAGGAGCGGCTACAACGCCTAATACAATTCAAGCCATTTCCATAGTGGAGGACAAAAAAGTTCCCCTTATTGCTCCGGTTGCTTCTGGGGATAGACTTTTAGATAAAAAAAAGTATGCTAGTAGGGTTTGCTTTAAAGATAGCTTTCAAGGTGATAAATTTGCAAATTTTGTAACTAAAGATTTGAAGCTCTTAAATGCCGTTCTTATCATAGACCAGAGCAATGTTTATTCCCTAGGGCTTGCTAAGGCTTTTGAGGAAAGCTTTACAGCAAATGGCGGTAAGGTGCTTAAAAAATTGATGATAAATTCTGGCGATAAAGATTTTAGAGCTGTTATTTCTCAGCTTAAGGCTTTAAATGCGGATTTTGTTTATATGCCTATTTATCATCCAGAGGCAGCTCTTATCGCAAGACAAGCAAGACAAATGGGCTTTAATAAGCTCTTGGCTGCGGGAGATGGGGTCAATAATCAAACTTTTATCGAACTTGGTGGCAATGCCGTGGAGGGTGTGATTTTCACAGATAGTTTTGATTCTAATAATCCTAGCACGAAATTGGCTAAAGATTTCATTGCAAGTTACGAAAAAGCTAAGGGAGTCAAAGAGCTTCCAGCTTTTTCTGCTATGGGGGCAGATGCGTATTATGTAATGCTTAATGCTATGAATGCTTGTATTAATAATTTAAGTGCTGAATGCGTCAATGAAAAAATTCATCAAACAACTAATTTTGAGGGAGTTGGCGGACTTATTAGCATAGATTCTAGTGGTAATGCAACGCGTTCTGTTGTAATAAAAGAGATTAAAAATCAAAAACAAGTTTATAAAACCATTATTAATCCATAGGGGCAAAAGATGAAGAGGAGTTTAGTTTTAATTAGTTGCTTAGTAGCAACTTTAAGCGCTAAAGAAATTCAAATAGGTGTCGTATTGCCTCTAACGGGAACAACGGCAGCTTATGGTCAAAGTGCTTTAGAGGGGATTAAATTGGCTAATTCTTTGCAGGCAAATTTACAAAATGGTGATAAAGTCAATCTCGTGGTAATTGATACCAAGGGTGATAAATTAGAGTCATCAAGTGCGGCAAATCGTCTTGTCTCTCAAGATAAGGTTGTGGGGTTAATAGGCGAGATGACGACGGCGAACACCTTACAAGTAATGCGTGTAGCCGAAGAAAATAAAATTCCATTGATTGCCCCAGCTGCCACAGGAGATAGACTTTTAGATAAGAAAACTTACTCCTCTAGGGTGTGTTTTATGGACAGCTTTCAGGGTGCTTCTTTGGCAAGATATGCTTTTGAAAATTTAAATTATAAAAACGCTGTGGTGGTTTTGGACCAAAGCACAGATTATTCTTTAGGTTTGGCTAGGGCTTTTGAGAAAGAATTTAGTGCCAAAGGTGGTAAAATTTTAAAAAGCTTGAGGGTAAATTCTGGGGATAAAGACTTTAAGGCTATTATTGCACAGATTAAGGGTTTAAACCCTGAGTTTATATTCTTGCCACTTTATTATAGTGAGGCGTCTTTATTTGTGCGTCAGGCGAGAAATGCGGGGCTTTCTACACCTATGGCTTCTGCTGATGGCGTTGCGGATAAGAGTTTTATAGAGTTGGCTGGAAGTGCAAGTGAGGGATATATTTTTACCGATAGTTTTGATTTTAATAATCCTACTACGAAGCTTAGCAAAGAATTTATTGCAAGTTATGAAAAAATTAAACACACGAAAGAAGTGCCAAATTTCACAGCTATGGGAGCGGATGCATATTTTGTAATGTTTAATGCCCTTAATGCTTGTGTAGATAATCTAACTTCTGTTTGTGTCAATGAAAAAATTCATCAAACAACTAATTTTGAGGGCGTAACTGGCGTGATTAGTATCGATAAAACAGGTAATGCAACGCGTTCGGTTGTGCTTAAAGAGATTAAAAACCAAAAGCAGGTTTTTAAAGATGTTATTAACCCTTAAGAGAAATTTATAGACTATGGATTCGACTTTATTTTTACAACAACTTGTGAATGGTTTTAGTCTCGGTAGTATGTATGCGCTTATTGCTGTGGGCTATACTATGGTTTATGGTGTTTTAAGATTGATTAATTTTGCTCACGGCGATATTATGATGGTGAGTGCATATGCGGCACTTTTTTGTATCACTAGCCTTAATGTGCCTTTTTTGGGAGCACTTTCTTTAGCTATGATTTTTGCTATGGTTGTGGGGATTGCTACAGATAGGATAGCCTATAAGCCTTTGCGAAAAGCTCCTAGAATTTCTTTGCTCATTACCGCGATAGGGATTAGCTTTTTCTTACAAAATCTTTTCAATATGCTTTTTACTTCAACTCCAAAGGCTTTTATACCACCAGCTTATTTTGAAGAGCTTATTAGTGTGGGGGGAGTGAGTATGACTTTTGGTAGTTTGCTTGTGCCTTTAATTACTTTTATCATTGTTATAATTGTGCTTTTAATTCTATATAAAAGTAAGTATGGTATCGCAATTCGCGCTTTGGCTTTTGATGTGCAAACTGTAAATTTGATGGGCATTGATGCAAATCGCATTATTGCGATAGTTTTTGCATTGGGTTCTGCTCTGGCTGCTGTAGGTGGGGTGTTTTGGGCGAGTATGTATTATTCCATTACGCCTACTATGGGCACATTGATAGGACTTAAAGCTTTTGCCGCTGCAGTTTTGGGCGGTATAGGTTCTGTGGTAGGTGCTGTTATAGGGGGGTTAATTATAGGACTTACTGAGGTTGTTGCTGTGGCGTTTTTTCCGGAACTTTCTGGTTTTAAAGATGCTTTTGCTTTTATTTTCTTGGTGTTTATTTTGTTATTTAAGCCTACGGGAATTTTAGGCATTAACTTTGAAAAAAGTAGGTTTTGATGATGAGTAGAGCAAAAAATTCGCATTTGATATTTTTATTTTTAGCACTTGCTTTTATTTTTATTTCTCCTCAAATTTTTAGCGATTATGGTATGAGTATTGTTAATCAAATCGCTATTTTTGTGATATTAGCAGTTAGTTATAATTTGATTAATGGCGTTACAGGGCAGTTCTCTTTAGAGCCAAATGGTTTTGTGGCTGTGGGGGCTTATGTCGCAGCTTTAGTGCTTTTAAGCACGGAGGCGAAAGAAGAGCAGTTTTTTTACGTTGGGATTAATCCTTTCATTTTGGCTTTACACTCTCCAAGCTTTATTGTTGCTTTGATAGCGGCTGGTTTATGTGCCTGTTTGCTTTCTTTTATTCTTTCTTTTGCAGTTTTTCGTGTGAGGGGAGATTATTTGGCTATTGTAACACTTGGTTTTGGGATTATTATCAAGCTTTTAGCTTTGAGTTTTCCCACTTTTACAAATGGCTCAAGAGGGATTAACGAAATTCCAGCTTATTCTAATATTTATTGGACTGGCGGTATTGCTATTATTGCTGTGGTGCTTATTTTAAATATAATCTATTCTAAATACGGACGCGCGATGAAAGCCATAAGAGATGATGAAGATGCTGCAAGCGCTATGGGAATCAATACTTTTTGGATTAAAACTCTTGCCTTTGGGACTTCAGCGTTCTTAGAGGGCGTTGGTGGAGGACTTTTAGCTTGTCTTTTAACGACGGTTTCACCAGAGCAATTTGACTTTTTACTTACCTTTCAACTTCTTATTATCATCGTTTTGGGGGGTCTTGGTTCAACTTCTGGGGCGATTTTGGGTTCTATTTTGGTCATTGGTGGAGCTGAATGGTTAAGATTTTTAGATGAGTTTAAAATTCAAGTGGAGCTGTTTGGAACGGAAGTGCAAACAGGACACGGACTTAGAATGGTCGTTTTCTCTCTTATCCTTATACTGGTAATGTTATTTGCAAGAAAAGGGATTATGGGCGATAAAGAATTGACGGAAGTCTTTAAATCCCTACAAAAGCGTTTTAGGGGGAGGGAAAAATGATTTTAGAATTAAAAAAAATTTCCAAAAGCTTTGGTGGAGTTAAGGCGATAAATGAAACTTCTTTTGTGGTAGGTGAGGGCGAAATTTTTGCTCTCATTGGTCCAAATGGAGCTGGCAAAACCACGCTTTTTAATATTATTACAGGAAATTATAAGCCAACAAGTGGGGAAGTTTTATTTAAGGGGCAGAGAATTGACACGCTTAAACCCCATAAAATTGTGCATTATGGCATAGCTAGAACTTTTCAAAATATTAGACTTTTTTCTAGTATGAGTGTTCTTGAAAATGTGTTGATAGGTTTTAATCATCAAATGAAATACAGCATTTTAGAGGCTTTTTTGCACTTAGGACGCTTTGCTAAGGTGGAAAGCGAATTTAAGGACAAAGCTTATGCGCTTTTAAAGGAGCTTGAGCTTGATGAAGTTGCTAACCATAAAGCGACAAGTTTAAGTTATGGGCAGCAAAGAAAGGTTGAGATTGCAAGAGCTATGGCGACAAATCCTAGTTTGCTTTTACTCGATGAACCAGCAGCTGGAATGAATAGTGCGGAGAGTCAGGCTTTAGCAGAGCTTATTTTTAAATTAAGAGAAGATTATAAAATGGGTATTTTACTTATAGAACACGATATGAAATTTGTTAATCAACTTTGCGATAGGGTTTTGGTTTTAGATTATGGACGGACGATTTTTGAGGGGAAATTAAGCGATGCCGTTAATCATAAGGAAGTTATCGCGGCTTATTTGGGGGATTTTGATGCTGGTTGTTAAAAATTTACATGTTTATTATGGTTTGATTGAGGCTTTGAAGGGTATTGATTTTGAAGTAGAAACCGGACAAATTGTTTCTCTTATAGGTTCAAATGGGGCTGGTAAAACATCGACCTTAAATGCTTTATTAAATTCTGTTAAAAGAACAGGTGAAATTAATTTTTTAGGTTATGAAACAAAGAGGCATTTAACACATACTTTGGTGCAAAAGGGCATCGCTTTAGTTCCTGAGGGGCGTAGGGTTTTTATTAATTTAAGTGTGGAAGAAAATCTTAAAATAGGTGCTTATAATAATAGTGAAAATTACGAGCATTTAAGAGAGCAAATGTATAAGCTTTTTCCGCGTCTTGTGAGTAAAAAACATACATTAGCTGGGAATTTAAGCGGGGGAGAGGCACAGATGTTGGCTATTTCTAGAGCGTTGATGAGTGAGCCTAAGCTTTTAATGCTCGATGAGCCTTCTCTTGGTCTAGCACCTAAGATTGTGGGAGAGGTTTTTGATATCATTTTGCGTTTAAAAGAAGAGGGCATCACGATACTTTTGGTTGAGCAAAATGCTTTTTCGGCACTTAAGATTAGCGATTATGCTTATGTTTTGGAAAATGGGCATATTGTAATGCAAGATGAAGCAAAAAATTTAATTCATAATGATGAAATTCGAAAGAAATATTTGGGGTTATAAATGAAAAATATGATAAAAAGCATAGGGGATTTACGAATTTCTATTGTTTTATTTTTACTTTTTGCACTTTTTTGTGCTTTAGCAACCTTTATTGAAAGTGCTTATGGAACGCCTACGGCTTGGGCTATGATTTATGGCACGGCTTGGTTTGGCTATATTCAACTTTTACTTGGCATTAACTTGCTTTTTGGTATGTTTGCCTATAAGATGTTTAAGGTTAAAAAACTACCTTTGGTGATTTTTCATTTTTCGTTTTTGTTTATACTTTTGGGTAGTGCGATGACAAGATATGGTGGCTTTGAGGGTTCGCTTCATATTAGAGAAAATAGTGCTAATTCCGTTATGCAAAGTGCTAAAAGTTTAATCCGTTTTTCTGCGGTGGAAAATGGGGAAATTTATAGTAGTGTTAATACTGAATATATAGGCGTTTTGCCCTTTGTTAATTCTTTTAATATGCAGCTTAATATGAGCGAAAAGGCAAATTTGGTTTATAAGGATTTGCTTTTAGATGCGCAGTATGTGTTTGAGGAAAATAATGCTTCTTCGCCTCTACTTGTTTTAATGCTTTCAGCACAAGAAATGCAAGGAAGTGAAGTAGTATTTAAAAAAGGGGAAATTAAAAATTTGGGTGGGGTGAATTTTGCTTTCTTAAATGATGAGGTAAAAGCACCTTTTGTAAAAATTGATGAAAAATTAAATCTTAGCTCCAGCGAAGATTTGAAATTCTTAAGTATGGGCGATGGCACAAGTGCGGTTTTAAAGGCAAATACTAAAGAAGATGCGAAGCAAAGAAGACTTTATGAGTTAAATAATGTCAATTTTGTGGTTAAATTTGCTTCTTTGAGTGCAAAAGAAAGTCTTAAGGGTGTTAATAGAGAGCAAGATGCGAGTTTTTGGGCGTGGTTTAAAAGTGCTTGGATGGAAGTGGGACGCACTTTTTTAGTTTCTTCTTTTGGTGAGCCACAGACTTGGAAAGCCTCTTGGCTTTTGGGCTTAAAAGATTTTGCTATGAGTAAGGATTACCAAGCTCTTAAACTTCAAGGACGCAATGCTTTAAAACTTGAATTAAATTATAAAGGCAAGAGTCAAGAAGTTATCGTGTTTGAATACGATAACCCTCTTGCTGTGGAGCTTGAGGGGCGTAAATTTTTCATTTCTTGGAATTACAGCTATCAAGAGCTTCCTTTTGAGCTTTATCTTAAAGATTTTGTGATGGAGCGTTATCCTGGTTCAAATTCTCCGGCTTCATATGCAAGTGAGGTTGTTGTAAAGGACAAGGATAAAGAATTTGATTATAGGATTTTTATGAATAATGTTTTAGATTATAAGGGTTATCGTTTTTATCAAAGTTCTTTTGACCAAGATGAGCTTGGCACTATACTCTCCGTCAATCAAGACCCTGGTAAAATCCCTACTTACATAGGCTATTTTTTACTTTGTCTTGGTATGTTTTTAAATTTGTTAAATCCGCATTCAAGATTTAGAACTTTAGCAAAGCTGATAAATAAAGAAACGATGAAAAACACTTCTGCTTTGTTTTTATTTGCTTTTCTTTTTTTTGGGACAAGTAAAGCTTTAGCACAAAATAACTTACCTATAATAGACAAAGAACACGCTAACGCGCTTAGCTTTTTAGTTGTGCAAAAATTTGATGGGCGTATGAGTCCTTTTGATACTCTTGCAAGAGAGATTTTAGAAAAAATTCGAAAAAGCGATAATTATCAAAATCAGGAGGCAAGCGCAATAATGCTTTCTATGATGATGAATGCAAATGAGTGGCAAAAAGAACCTTTTATCATTATGCCAAAAAATGAGGCAGTAAGAAGTGAAATAGCTAAAATTTTGGGCATAGAGAGTGCCAAGTATATCGCTTATCAAGATTTTTTTGATAAAGACGGACAATATAAATTACAACGCTATGTAGAAAATTCTAATCGTAAAAATCCAAATGCAAGAGGGGTTTTTGATAAGGAAATTATAGCTTTGGATGAGAGGGCAAATGTTGTCAATTATGTTTTTCGTGGAGTTTTGTTTAAAATCATTCCTAAGCAAAATGATGAAAATAATCTTTGGCTTCCACCTTTTTCAGCTTTAGAGAATTTGCAAGGGGAAGAGCAAAAAATTGTTTGGGCTTTGATTAGTAATTATTTAACCTCCGTAGATGAGGCTTTGGTAAGCCACGATTGGACCAAGGCGAATGCTAGTTTAGATTTGCTTAAGCAATACCAACTCAAATTCGGCTCTAGTGTGATGCCAAGTGAAAAGAAAATTGCCACAGAAATTTTTATTAATAAGGCACAAATTTTTGTTAAGCTTATCCCTATTTATCTTTTGGCTGGTTTTTTACTTTTACTTTTGATTTTGGCTAAGATGATAAATTATAAGCTTAAGATAGATTTTGTTTTCAAGCTTGTTTATTATTTAAATATTTTTGTTTTTCTTATCCATACTTTGGGACTTGGATTAAGGGCTTATTTGGCAGAACACGCACCTTGGAGTAATGCGTACGAGAGTATGGTCTATATTGCTTGGGCTTTAGCACTTTCTGGGATATTTTTTTCAAAAAGAAGTCCTATTTCACTTTCTTTAACTTCTATTTTGGCAGGTGTTGTATTGGCTGTGGCTCATTTAAATGAGATGAATCCGCAAATTACACCTTTAATGCCTGTTTTGCATTCTTATTGGCTTAGTATCCATGTTTCTGTGATTACGGCAAGTTATGGATTTTTAGGCTTGAGTGCATTGCTTGGAATTTTTGTTTTGGTTTTAATGTGTTTTCTTAAGAAAAATGGAAAATTACAAAGCAGCATTTTAAGAAATATTACGGAGGCAACTAGGATTAATGAAATGGCTATGATTTTAGGGCTTTGTTTGCTTACTGTGGGAAATTTTTTGGGCGCTATTTGGGCAAATGAGAGCTGGGGAAGGTATTGGAGTTGGGACTCTAAGGAAACTTGGGCTTTAGTTAGTATTTTGGTTTATGCGGCGATTTTGCACCTTAGAATGATACCAAAATATTCTAATCAGTTTATTTTTGCACTTTGGAGTATGTTTGCTTATTGGGTAATTATTATGACTTATTTTGGAGTTAATTATTTCTTGGTGGGTATGCACTCTTACGCTGCTGGTGAGGCGGCACAAATTCCAAATTATGTATATTGGGGTTTTGGCTTGATGGTTGTTTTGGGAGTTTTAGCATATAGGAAGCGTGAATTTGTTGGTAGGCTCTAGCGTTTTATTTATCGCTTTTTGTGCGGCAGGAGTTTTACTTCTTATTTTTGTTTTGATGACTTTTTTAATTTTGGGTGGTAAGGAAAAAGCACCCAAAAGGGCAAAAAATGAAGTGCATCCTAAGAAAAAAATCAGCACAGACTTGGATGTGATGATAGCTAAGGCGGAGGATTTAAGTTTGAGCGATAAGGATTTAAAGGAGCTTGCAGCTCTTTTTGTTGCCACACACAAATTAGGCTCTAAAACTTCTAAAGATTTGGATGATAAAACTAAGAAGAAGCTTGAATTTGTTTCAAGCTTTGCCTCAAACGCTAACGCTAGTGCTGCTAGTGTCAGTTTTTTAAATAAAGAATTAAAGAAACTCTCTAATTCTTACAAGAAAGAAATTGACGCTTATGAGCAGATGGGACTTGCCAAGCGTAAGCTTAAAGAGAATTAAGAGCCTTTTCTAGCATTAAATTTGCACCATTTTTTTGAGCTATACCTTGTAAGTTTTGGCTAAGATATTCTAAATTCATTGTAAAAATAGAAGTTAAAAGTGCTTTTTCGTTTTGACATTGTTCTTGAGTAAAAATTTGGCACAATGCTTTGTCCTGTAAAAATTTAGCATTAAAAAATTGATGATTTTTTGTTGCATAAGGATAGGGAATGAAAACGCAAGGCAGGGTATTTGCGCAAAGCTCAAAGAGAGTGCTAGCTCCAGCCCTTGAAATGGCTAGGTCGGCTTCTTGCATTTTTAAGGCTAAATTGGAATGAAAAGCAAATAAATCAATTTTTAAGCCAAGCTCTTCATAAGCTTTTTTGCAAATTTCATAATCATCTTTTCCGCATTGATGAATGATTTTAATCCCTTTTTCTACGAGTTTTGGTGCAAGTTTTATGGCAAGGGTGTTGATAAATTTAGCGCCTTGTGAGCCACCTAAGAAAATGATAGTTTTTAATTCTTTTCTTTGTCTTGCCAAAGTAAAGAAATCTTCCGCTATGGGATAGGGGGTAAATTCTTTTTCAAAAGCACTAAAAAATCCTTTGGAAAAAGGTTTAAGAAAGGAATTTAAACTCCCGCTTTTTGAATTTTGCTCGTGGATAAAAAGGGGAATGTGAGAAAAAATCGCCCCAAAAGAAGCAGGAGCTGCACTATAACCACCCACACTAAAAACAGCTTTTACCTCGTGTTCTTTGAAAATTTTTCGACATTCAAAAGAAAGACTTAAGATATGTTTTAAAGCTTTTAATTTTTTAAATTTGCTTTGATTAACCACGCCCGTGGAGCTTAAAAAATATTTAGCTTTAAAACGCTCTTCATTTTCAAACCACGCCTTATCTTGCCCATTTTCACTACCTATATAGATACATTCTAGATTTTTTTGTGTTGCACTTTCGAGTAGGCAACGAACAATGTTTAAATGCCCACCTGTGCCTCCACCTGTTAAAACTATCATAATTTAACCTTTTTTGAAATCATTAAAACATAACCAAGTCCTACGCAAATCGCCCACATCGAACTCCCTCCGTAGCTTAAAAGAGGCACAGCAACACCCTTGAGTGGAGTTAGCGAGATGACACCAAAAGCATTCATAAAAAAAGAAAAAAGTAAGAGTAGGGCAATACCAGAGCAAAAGATAAAATGCTCCTTTTTTTCGCAACGCCCAGCAATTCTAAAAATTCTTAGAATCATCCAAAGATAAAGAAAGCAAATAAAAGCAAGTCCAAAAAGTCCTATCTCTTCTGTAATTCCTGATAAAACGAAGTCTGTATGCACCTCACTTAAAAATCCAAGCTTGAAAATTCCAAGCCCCAAGCCCTCTCCAAACATACCTCCGTGGGCTATGGCATTGAGCGAGTGTGAAATTTGGTAAGGTTCGCTATTTTCACTCACGCGAATAGCCGAAGCTATCCAGTCCGGAAGCAGTGGCAAAAAGGCATCTTGTATATTACCCCACCAATTTGCAATGCGTTGAATTCTTCTTTGATTACTAAAAATTACAGCTATACCTATCATCATTACGATTAAAATTCCAAAAGCAAAAAGTCTTTTGCTAGCTCCCGCAAAAAATGCAAGTGCAAGGATAAGAAAAAAGCTAATGACACTTTGTCCCAAGTCATTTTGTGTGATGTAGATATAGCCTATCACTAAAGTTGCCACGATACAGTAAGGTAAAAGTATAAGAATTTCGTGTTTTATTGCTTTTTTTTCATCATTAATGCGTCTAGTATAAGACCAAGCAAGAAAATAAATAAGCCCGATTTTAAAGAATTCAACAGGAGAGATAGATACTGGACCAAGTCTAATCCACCTTTTCGCTCCACCACTTTCTGTTGCCAAGCTTGTAGGCAAAAAGGGTAAGATGATAATGGCTAAAAATGAAAAGATGAGGATAGTGAGTATAATTTTATGTGAGTTTATATTATCCGGATTCAGTTTTGAAAGGAAAAACATAATTAAAATTCCGCTAATGCCAAAAAAAAGCTGACGGATAAAAAAATGAAATTCATTGTAATCAAAATATAAAATGGTAAAAGTGGTTAGAGAGTAGGAAAAGACTACGCCTATCGTAATTAAAACACAGCTTAAATAAAATAACTTTTTATCCGCAACCATTCATTCCCTTATAAAATAACAAACAGCCATTATAACACGAATTTTTAAACTTATTTTGATAGAATTTAAGAAATTTGTTTTAGGGGTTTTTGATGATAAATATAAGAAAAATTCTCATTGCAAATCGTGCGGAAATAGCCGTGCGTGTCATTCGTGCTTGTAGGGATTTGCATATTAAAAGTGTGGCTGTTTTTACCGAGCCTGATAGGGAATGTTTGCATGTGAAAATCGCCGATGAGGCTTATAGAATAGGAACAGATGCGATAAGGGGTTATTTAGATATTGCTAGGATTGTTGAGATTGCTAAGGCGTGTGGGGCTGATGCTATCCATCCGGGCTATGGTTTTTTGAGCGAAAATTATGAATTTGCTAAAGCGTGTGAGGAGGCTAATATCATTTTTATTGGTCCAAAATCCGAAGTCATTTATAAAATGGGAAATAAAAATATCGCAAGAAATTTAATGGCGAAAAATGGAATTCCTGTCGTGCCGGGAACGGAGAAATTAAATGATTTTTCCTTAGATGAGCTTAAGAATCAAGCGGAAAAAATAGGCTATCCTGTGATTTTAAAGGCAAGTGGTGGCGGCGGAGGTAGAGGAATTCGTGTCGTGCATCAAGAAGAGGAGCTTGAAAGTGCTTTTGAATCTTGTAAGAGGGAGGCTTTGGCATATTTTAACAACGACGAGGTTTTTATGGAAAAATATATTGTCAATCCGCGTCATATCGAATTTCAGGTCTTGGGTGATAATTATGGCAATATCATCCACCTTTGTGAGAGGGATTGTTCAATCCAAAGGCGTCATCAAAAGGTTATTGAAATAGCGCCTTGTCCGGGGATATCCGAAAATTTGCGTAAAACTATGGGGGTTACTGCTGTTGCAGCAGCTAAGGCTGTGGGCTATACAAATGCCGGAACGATAGAATTTTTGCTTGACGATTACAATCAATTTTACTTTATGGAAATGAATACAAGAATTCAAGTTGAGCATCCTGTAACAGAGGAGGTTACGGGTGTGGATTTGATTGTGCGTCAAATTCGTATCGCGGATGGGGAAATTTTGGATTTGGAGCAAAGTGATATTAGAGCTAGAGGTTTTGCCATAGAAGTAAGAATTACGGCTGAAAATGTGTGGAAAAATTTTATCCCAAGTCCGGGTAAAATAGGCGAGTATTACCCAGCATTAGGACCATCTGTGAGGGTGGATAGTCATATTTATAAGGATTATGTTGTGCCTCCTTATTATGATTCTATGTTGGCAAAATTGATTATTAAGGCGACAAGTTATGATTTGGCTGTGAATAAGCTAGAAAGAGCTTTAAAAGAATTTGTTATCGATGATATAAGAACGACCATACCTTTTTTAATTGCCATTACTAAAACGCGTGAATTTAGAAGAGGATATTTTGACACTTCTTTTATAGAAACGCATTTAGATGAGCTTTTGGCAAATACTGAAGATAGACATCAGGATAATAAAGAAGAGGTTGTAGCGGCTATCGCGGCGACTTTGAAGAAGATTAGAGAAAGTAGGAAGTGATGGATTTTGTAGAAAGTCTTAAGGATATTAAAAAACAAATGCAAGAGCAAAAAAGCTCTAAAAATAAAGCAGAAAAAAGTGGTGTGGGGCTAAAAAATAGCGAGCTTGAAACTCTCGCCAAAGAAAAAGGCGAAATAGCAAAAGTAAAAAGCGAAGAAGATGAGTTGAGGGCGATTTTTTTAAAAGAAGAGAAGCTTCTTGATGAATTTAGTGAATTGATTAAAAATGCGAATATTAAGAAAATTTAATGCGAGAAATTGGCTTTTGCACATTAGAAGAAACTTGTCCTTATCTTAAAGATAGGAAGATAAGGACGGAATACAAATTTATAGAACACTGCCCGAAGTCTTTAAATGAAGAGTTGATTTATAGGGGATGGAGGCGTTTTGGGTGCTATTTTTCGCGTCCTATTTGTGAGGGATGTGAGGAATGTTTAAGCGTGAGAATTTTGGCAAATGAGTTTAAGTTTAGCAAGAGTCAAAGAAGAGTAATTAATAAAAATCAAAAAACAAAAATTCTTTTAAAAGCTCCACAAATTAGCAATGAACATCTTTTTTTGTATGATAAATATCATCGCTTTATGGAAAAGAAAAGAGCGTGGAAAAGATATGATTTAAATTTTCATAAATATTTTAATTTATATATTGATGGGGCTATGGATTTTGCTTATGAGTTGGATTTTTACATTGACGAGAAATTAGTTTGTGTGGATTTGATAGACATTTTTGAGGGAGGAATTTCTAGCATTTATTGTTTTTATGATCCCGATTATAGGGCTTTTTCTTTGGGAAAATTTTCTCTTTTAAGTGAAATAAGACTCGCCCAAAAAAAGAATTTAAAATACATTTATTTAGGATATTTTGTAAAAAAGTGTCAATCTTTATCTTATAAAGTCGATTATACACCTAGAGAAATTTTAAGAGGCACGAGTGTGCCTTGTGAAAAATTACCTTTATGGGAGTATGATGATGCAAGTAGTGCAAACTTTAGAGACGATTAATGTAAATACGGATGATATTTCCATTTTTTGTTATTTTAAGGATTTGATTACCAAAAATTTTACTAAAGTCATAGGGAGGAAAAATAAAATTTTTTCTTTTTTTGAAGAAAATGAAATCCCCCAAAGACGCTATTTTTTAAAGCTTCTTGACCAAAAATATCGCAAAAGCCATAATGAAAGTATAGATTTAAAAGATGCGCACTTTAAGACTTTTAGACTAAATTTTGAGCAAGGAAATACTTTAAGACCTATGCTCCATATAAAAGTAAGCTTTTGTGGGAAAAATATTTTGATGCAATTTAGCTCTAGTGAGAAGCTTTTTGTAACTTATATGAGGAATTACTTCAAACATCATTTTAAAGAATTTGATGAAGCGATGAATATCGCAAGTTTGGAATATCAAAATGAAAGCACTTTAGAGCTTTTTGAGGCTTTTGCTGATGAGAGTGAGCATTTGAAATATTGTGTTGATTTTAGCATTGATAAGGAAGAGTATAAGAATTTTCGCCAAAATATTCATAATGCCGAGAATATGAAGTGGAAATTTAATGCTCTCGCTAAACTTTTTAGCAATTATTTTTCTACATTAGAATGCACTCCACAAAATGATTTAAGCGAAATTCGTCAAAAATATCTTGTATTGGTTAAGCTTTATCATCCCGATTTTCAGCAAAATAAAAGTGCGATAGAAAGAGCGTATTGTAGGGAGCAGTTTGAAAAAATTCAAATTGCTTATGATAATCTCAAGGCTTTGTATAAAAATAACACTTAAAGATTGATGAGAATTCTCATCAATCCATTTGTTGGCGTAAAAATGTAGGGGCTTCGAGCTGAGTCATCATTTCTTCATTATACCCACCACTTACTTTTTTGAGATTTAGATAAGGATTTTTCTTAGGAGCGTTTTCGTTGGGTGTTTTTTCGCTTACTTGAGTTTTATCCTCAAAGCCTGTGGCGATGATGGTAACTTCTACCCTATCTTCCATACTATCATCCGTTGTTGAGCCGAAAATAATTTTGGCATTTTCATCAACAACTTCTTCTATGCTATTTGCAGCGGATGAAATTTCAATCAAAGAGCAGTTGGAGCTTGTTTTAAAGTGCAAAATGACACCTTTAGCACCTTTGATATCCATCCCATCAAGTAGAGGGGATTCCATAGCATTAGCAAGAGCTTCTTCTATGGCATTTTCGCCACTTGCACTTCCAACTCCCATTAATGCCAAACCTCTATGGCTCATAATGGTTCTTACATCAGCAAAATCCACATTGATATCGCCATTATCAAGCAGTATAGAAACCATACCCTTAACCGCACGCGCCAAAATGTCATCAACAAGCTTGAAAGCATCTTTAATTCCAGCTTTTTTATCGATAATGCTGAGAAGTTTTTCGTTTTGGATTACAAGTATTGAATCGCTTTCTTTTTTAAGTTCCAAAAGCCCCGCCTCGGCTAATTTTTTTCTTTGTTTGCCCTCAAAAGTAAAAGGCATTGTTACAACAGAAACGGTCAGGGCACCTATTTCTTTAGCCGCTTGAGCGATGACGGGAGTTGCACCTGTGCCTGTGCCTCCTCCAAATCCGGAAGCAATAAAAACAATATCACTTTGACTTAAAGAAGCCTTAACTTCCTCAAAACTTTCTCTAGCACTTTCCGCACCAACCTCTGGTAACATTCCAGCACCTAAGCCCTTAGTTTTTTTCTCGCCTAGTTGAATTTTTGTTTTAGCTAAAGAGTTAGAGATAGCTTGTGCGTCGGTATTGGCTGCGATTAAATCTAAATCGTTAAGTCCCATTTTTACCATATGATTAATCATATTACCACCACCGCCACCACAGCCTATAACTTTAATTTTGGCGCCTTTATTGTGTTGCGCTTCTTCGACTGAAAACTCGCTCATAATCCACTCCTAACTTAAATTTTTACAACCCTTTATATAGGACACAATTTTATTTACATTTTACAAGACTAAGAATTATAGTCAATAAACTTTAAAAAGATTTTAACAAATATTTGTTTTACATTGTTAAATTGAGGGGAAGAAAATGAAAAATAAAAGCATTTTTGGTCAAATTTTTAGAAATTGTGGTGGTAAATTTGAGATTTTATGAATTTTCAATCATAAAAACCACAAAGTCATTCACCCACATAAAGCTTAAGAGCCTTTTCGTAATCTTCTTTTGTATCTATACCCATACTTTGCGTTGAAATTTCAAGCATTTTAATTTTTTTACCATTTTCTAAAGCTCTTAATTGTTCTAATTTTTCAGCTTTTTCAAGACTTGAGCTTTCAAATGCACAAAATTCTCTCAAAGCTCTTACGCTGTAAGCATAAATTCCCAAATGTCCCTTAAATTCTTCTTTGTAAGTCTCTCTTTCAAAAGGAATTTTTGCTCTTGAAAAATAAAGTGCAAAGCCAAATTTATCACATAAAACCTTGACCAAATTCGCATCTTTTGCTTGCTCTGGGTTGATTTTTTTAAAACAACTTGCCATAAAAGCTTCTTTGTCTAAACATTTTTCGCTAAATTTTTTAAAACGAAATAAATTTTCTACTTCAATGAAAGGCTCATCTGCTTGGACATTGATGATGATTTCTTCGTCTTTTAGCTTTAAAATTTGACAAGTTTCGTTGATTCTATCCGTTCCACTTTCGTGTGTTTTGCTCGTTAAAACAGCTTTAAAGCCCTGATTTTTTGCTATCTCAAGCACTTTTTCATCATCAACGGCTATACACACTTCATCAACCAAAGTAGCCTTTTTTGCTGTAGCGATAAACATAGGTACACCCTTGATATCGCAGAGAATTTTTTCTTCAAAACGCGTTGATTTTAATCTTGCTGGTATGATTATCATTGATTTATCCATTCTAAAATTTTATTTTCCACTTCTTCACTTTCAATACTTTCAACACTTTCGTCTTGCTTGTCAAAAAGTTCCAAAATTTCTGGTTTTAACTCCACTTTAAATTCCTTAGCGATGCGTTTGATATCTTCTTTTTCGTTGATACATTCTTTTTGAAAAAGTGCTTTCATCATACTTGGAGTGAATTTGCTCCATTCGGCAGTTGAGCTTATGATTTGTATTTTGTTTTCATTGAAAAGTTTAAAACAGGTTGCCGTATGTGGGTCGATGAGGATTTTTGAGTTTTTGATAAATTTGACACATTCTTCATCTGTGCAATAATCCGCCTCAAAATCTTCCCTTAAGCTTTCAAGCTCGTTTTGATTGAGTTTAAAATATTTTTGATTTTTGAGTTGATGAATTAATTCTTTGGTTCTTTTGTCTTTAAATTTATCAAAAAGTAAGCGTTCAACATTGGAAGAAATTAATATATCCATAGCTGGAGAAATTGTCTTTATAAGCTTTTTATCTCTTAAATCATACACGCCTTCGTTAAAAAATTCGCTTAAAATTTTGTTTTCATTAGAAGCGATTTTAATTTTATCAATTTTAGCACCCATTTTCTTTGCAAAATAAGCTCCTAAAGCATTACCAAAATTTCCACTAGGCACGATTATATCAAGCTTTTTACCAATTTGAACAGCGGCGTAGTAGTGGTAAATGATTTGAAACAAAATGCGTCCAAAATTGACAGAATTTGCCGCACAAAGTTCATAATTTTTAAGTTTATTTTTAAAATCTTCTTTTGAGAGTAAATTTTTAAGTGTTTTTTGTGCTTCGTCAAAATCTCCATTAATGGCAAAAACCCTTAAATTTTCAGCTTTCATTGTTCTCATTTGCAAGGCTTGAACTAAACTTGTGCCATTTTTAGGATACATACAAGCAACTTTAATGTTTGGGTTATTTTCAAAGCTTTTTAAGGTCGCAGGTCCTGTGTCGCCACTTGTTGCACAAAGAATTAAGATTTTTTTATCTTTGCAAAATTCACTAAGAAGCACTCCAAAAGGCTGCAAAGCCATATCTTTAAAGGCTCTTGTTGGTCCGTGATAAAGCTCGTTGATATAAAGTTTTTCATTGATTTTTTGTAAAACAATGGGGCAATTTTTATCATCAAATTTATCATAGCTTTTTAGAGCTTTTTTAAATGTCTCTTCGTAACCAAATTTAAAACTTTTGATAAGTTCTAATGCAAATTCTTTATACGATAAATTCTTACAAGCGTAGCCGTCAAATTTAGGCAAAAAAGCAGGGGTGTAAAGCCCACCTTGTGGGGTGTTGGGATTGATTAAAGCTTCTTTAAAATCCACGCTAAAATTCGCATTTTGACTTTCAACTAAGTGCATCAAAACTCCTCACATAAGCTTTTAAAAGTTTTTTAAATTTTTCGCTTAATTCTACATTTAGTTCTATAATTTCACACTTAAAACCAAAATTTTTTATTTTTACATAGTCTTTAAAAGTTAGCATTAAAGTATGGCAATGATGTTTTTTGAGTAAATTTTCAAGTTCTTCTTTTTTAAAGCTATAATGGTCGTTAAAAAAATAGCAAGCCCTTACTTTATCAAAATGTTCGTTGAGGCGGTATGGTTTGGCGATTGCTGTAACTAAGATAGCTTTAACATTTTCTTTTACAAAAGAGTGGCGATAAAAATCTTCTCCCTCTTTAGCGATAAAATCGGCTTTTTTTTTAAAATAAAGCGGCAGTCTGTAAGCCCCACTTGGTAGAGTGAAATTAAAATAAGGAAGAGGTTTGCCCTCGAGTAAGATGTCAAATTTTTTAATGTGAAATTTAGAAAAAGCATCATCAAGCAAAATAAGCTTTGCTCCAAGTTTTAACGCTTCCTTTATGCCCTTAATCCTATCTTCGCTTACTATCACGCCCTCTACACTTTTGCAAAACGCGTATTCCATAGCTTCATCGCCACTTTTATCCACTTCGCAAAGAATTTGATTTTGATGCTTGACAAGGATTAAGCCTTTGCTTTGTCTTTTGTAGCCTCTAAGCACGACAAAAACACCTTCAAATTCTCTTGAAATCGCTTTACAAAGTGGAGTTTTTCCATTGCCACCAAAGCTTAAATTTCCTACGCTAATGATTGGCACTTTAAAATCGATTTTAGAGCGTAATTTTGTGTTTAAAATCGCTACAAGAGTATAGAGAAAACTTAAGGGTAGAAGTGCGAAAGCTAGGCATTTTTGAAAAAAAGATGGGTTAAAAAAATAACGCTCAAGCCAAGTCATAAAAACTCATCTAAGCGTAAAATTTGAGGCATTTCTCTTTTAAAAGCATTTTTCTTAATGCGTTGTTGTAGCATTAAGATGAGGTCTGGGTTGAGTTTGGCTATTGTTGCTTCATCGTTTTTTTCTAGAGCTTTTAAGCCCTCATCGATTAGGGCGTAAGAAAATCCTAAGTCTTCTTCATCGCTTTGATTTTCCCATAAATCAGCCGATGGGACTTTTTTTAAAAAAACTTCATCTAAATTAAGATATTTTGCAAGGGTGTAAATTTCACTCTTGTAAAGTCCTCCTATGGGATTGAAAGCATAAGCTAAATCTCCATAAATAGTGCCATATCCTAACATCAATTCGCTTTTATTTGAAGTGCCAACGACAAGATAATTTTTAAGGGCGGAATAATCATAGAGCAAATTCATTCTAATTCTTGCGGTGCAGTTGCCTGTGCGAATTTTATCAGCCCCCTCAAATTCTTTTAAAAAGGCTTGTAAAATGTCGTCTATGTTTATGATTTTATAATTTAAATTAAGCGTTTCACAAAGTTTTAGAGCGTCTTGCAAGTTTGTTTTACTGGAATGTTTTGTTGGCATTAAAAGAGCAAATGTCCCATCTTTTAATGCCTTTTTGCATAAAGTTGCCACTAAGGCGGAGTCAATTCCTCCGCTAAGTCCCAAAATAACGCCATTTGCATTAGAATTTGCAATCTTTTCTTGTATAAAATGCTGAATTTTAAATAGAATTTTTTCGCAATCCATCTTAAATAAATAAAGAATTTACGCTTTCATTATGATAAACACGGCGTATAACCTCTGCAAAAATTGGAGCTACACTTAAAACTTTAATTTTTTCGTGTTCTTTTTTTAGCGGAATTGTATCTGTGATGACAAGCTCATCTAAATCACCCTTAGCAATCCTTTCATAAGCTTCACCGCTTAAAACGGCGTGAGTGCAACACGCCATAACAGATTTTGCCCCTTTTTCCTTGAGGGCTTTTGCTGCTTTTACTATGGTGCCAGCTGTATCAATAATATCATCGACTAAAACAACATCTTTACCATTAACATCACCTATGATATTCACCACTTCACTTTCATTTGCTCTTTCTCTTCTTTTATCAACGATGATGATGTCAAGTCCTAGTTTTTTAGCCACACTTCTAGCTCTTGCAATCCCCCCTATGTCAGGGCTTCCAACTATGGCATTTTCAAAATGTTTGGATTTGATATAATCGTTAAAAACAATACTTCCATAGAGATTATCAACGGGGATATTGAAAAAACCTTGAATTTGTCCAGCGTGTAAATCAATTGTCGCAACCCTATCGATACCAGCAGCTTCGATTAAATCTGCAACCAACTTGGCACTGATAGGCACTCTAGGATTTGCCTTTCTATCTTGTCTTGCATAGCCAAAGTAAGGAATGATAGCCGTGATAGAATTTGCACTTGAGCGACGCAAGGCATCTGTTAAGATGAGAAGCTCCATTAAATTATCATTAGCAGGTGCACAGGTGCTTTGTATGATGAAAACATCTTTTCCACGCACACTTTCATCGATTTGCACACTAATTTCACCATCGCTAAAACGCTTTACACCCGCATTACTTAAAGGTAGAGATAGATATTTAGAAATTTGTTTTGCAAATTCCAAATTAGCCGAACCTGAAAAAATTTTATAACCACGCATAATTAACCTTGTTTTAGATATTTGAGTATTAATTTTATATTAATAAGTTTAAAATTTAGCTAAAAAGCCCATAAAATTTAATGGGCATAAGCAGTTTTTTTCGCATAGTAACGCACAAGCATAGATAGGGAAAAACAAATGATAAAATAAATTCCTGCCACAAAGCCAATGACTGCTAGAATTTCTTCAAAGCTCTTAAGATTAGCTAAGATGGTTTTGGATTTGTAGGTTAGCTCTGCTATACCAAGTCCAGCTAAATAAGCTGTATCCTTAATGGTTGTGATAATTTGCGAGAGCATTGAGGGGACAACTCTTCTAAAGGTTTGAGGTAAGATGATATAAAAAAGTGTGAAAAATTTACCAAATCCTTGAGAATAAGCCGCTTCAAACTGCCCTTTTGGTATAGAATTTAAGCCCCCACGGATAATCTCAGCCATAACGGAGCTTGTGTAGAGTGAAAAGCCTATGGTCCCCCAAAAGGCTTGAGGAAATTGTCCAAAAAATACGGGCAAAACAAAACAGGCTGCAAGCATCCAAAGTAAAAGAGGGGTATTTCTAAAAATGTCAATATAGGCACTTGCCAAAAAGCGACTAAAACGATCGCCATAATTTTTTGTGATAGCTAAAAAAGTGCCAAAAAGTATAGAAATCACACAAGTCGCAAAGGCAATTTTAAGTGTGAGAGTTAAGCCTTGTAGTAAAAAATTTACATTTTGAGCATTAAAAACTTCATTCATTTTTTACCTCGCTAGATGAGCTTTTTTAAGCTTTTCTTCATAAAATTTTGCAAAATACGCCAAAGGATAGCATACGATAAAATACAAAAACGCAGCGAAAATATAAGCAGGAGCGTAATTTCCATAGTCTGCGGCATAGCTATCTGCTGTGCTCATAAGTTCCACTCCACCAACAATCAAAAGCACGGAAGTGTTTTTGATAAGATTTATCATTTGATTGCTCATAGGGGGTAGGATAATTTTTATAGTCTGCGGAACTATGATGTAACGCATTTGTTGGGTGTAAGTAAAACCTTGCGAAGCAGAGGCTTCAAATTGTCCTTTTGGCACGGCTAAAATTCCACTTCTTACGACTTCACTCACATACGCACCGTGATAAGCACCTATGCCTAAAACACCTATGGTAAAAATGTCTAAATTAATTCCTAAGTGTGGCAAACCATAATACAAAAAGAAAATTTGTATAACTAAGGGAGTATTTTGAAAAATTTCGACATAAATTCGAGTGTAAGCTCTAAGCGCGACTATTTTGCTCGTTGCCATCACACCGCCTATAGTGCCAAAGACTACAGCGATAAATAAGGCTAAAATACTAATTTGTAGCGTATAGACAAAGCCATCTATAAAGGTTTGCGATTGTTCTAGGGTATCTAGAAATTTCCATAAGGCAAAGGGACTTACGCTTTCCTCATCATAAAGTCCAAGGGAGTTAAAAAACTCCCTTAACCAAGCTACAAAGCCTACACTTTCATTCATATTATAAGCCCCATTTTTTCGCTAATTCGTCTATGTTTGCTTTATTTTTACCCACAAAATCATTGATGAGGGCAGCAAATTCTTTATCATCTTTTTTGCTAACGATACCATAATCTTGTGGCTCGAAAGAATCTGGTAAAATTTCGCTATTTTCATCTACATAGCCTAGCAAAATAGACTTATCCACAGAGAAAACATCGACTCTTTTGGCATCAAGAGCTGCTTTTATGCTTGGATAATCAGGAAATTCGCTAAAGCTCACGCTCACACCCGCTTTTTTTGCGGCTTCTCCTATAACTCTTTTAGTTGTAGCTGCCTGTGCTACGCCTATTTTAGCACCTTTCATATCAGCCAAAGACTTATAGCCTTTTTCTTTTAAGACTAACAAACCTATAGCATCTTGGTAGTAAGGCTCTGAAAAATTGTAAATTTTCTTTCTTTCAGGCGTAATGGTAAAAGTAGCGATAACTACATCTAATGTGCCATTATCTAGTAAAGGACCCCTTGTTTTAGCATTAACGGCTACAAGTTTGATTTTGTTTTCATCGCCTAGAATTTCCTTAGCCAACATCTTAGCTACATCGACTTCAAAGCCTTTAATTTCACCTGTTTTTTGGTCAAGCAAAGCGTAATGTGGCACATCGTTTTTCACACCTACAACAAGCGTTCCTTTCGCTTTAATGTCTTCTATCTTTCCAGCATTTGCTGAAGTGAAAGCAAGTGAAGCTCCTAAGGCAAGTGCTGCCAACTTAAGTAAAGAATTTTTTAAAACCATTTTTTCTCCTTTCAAATTTGGTTTAGTGTTGTAAAATTTTACCTAGAAAGAGTTTGGCTCTTTCTGTTTTAGGATTTTTGAAAAATTCCTCAGGGATATTTTCCTCAACTATAGCCCCATCTTCCATAAAAATAATTCTATCAGCGACTTCTCTTGCAAAGCCCATTTCGTGGGTTACTACAACCATAGTTGTGTTACTTTGATGAGAAATTTCTTTCATCACATCTAAAACTTCTTGTATGGTTTCAGGATCAAGTGCTGAGGTTGGTTCATCAAACAAAATGTAAGGCTTTTTCGTGCAAAGACTTCTTGCTATGGCAACTCTTTGCTGTTGCCCCCCTGAAAGTGTGGCAGGATAAACTTTAGCCTTATCGACAAGTCCTACTACTTTAAGATAATGATATGCTGTTTCCTCCGCTTCTTTTCTGCTCTTTTTTTGCAATTTCATCGGAGCAAGGGTTAAATTTTCTAAAACGCTCATATGGGGGTAGAGATTAAAATGCTGAAAAACCATAGCACAATATTTTCTGCAAATCTCAGTTTTATTTTTGTGCGTTAAAACGAGATTATTAACAATGACTTCGCCAGAGCTTACCTCTTCAAGTCCGTTCATACAGCGTATCGTGGTGCTTTTACCGCTACCACTTGGTCCTATGATGACAAGCTTTTCACCTTCTTTTATGGTAAGATTGATATTTTTTAAAACATGATGTTTGCCATAATATTTATTAACATTTCTTAATTCAATCAAATTTCTTCCTTCAAAATAATAAATTAAGAAATTTTAGTGTTTTTCCTTGCAAAGAAAGCTTAATTTCGTAACTTCAAATTTATCAATGTAACTTTTTGAAACAAATTTAAACTCTAAATTTTTTCATAATAAGTCCCACGAGTAGAAAAGACTTTTTTAAAATAGATATTTTCTGGGATTAAATCAGCACTCCCCACATAAAGCCTACCACCATCATTTAAAAGATTTGCAAAGCGTTCTAAAAGCTTTAGTTTGGAGTCGTAATCAAAATAAATTATCATATTTCTTGACATAATAATATCAAATTTCCCAAGCGTCATAAAGCTATTATCAAACACATTGCAAAGGTTAAATTTGCAGGGACACAATTCATTTTTATTAATCGTATAAACGCCGTCTTCTTCTTTGAAAAATTTCCTTTTTTCGTGTTCGCTTAAATTTTGTAAAGTTCTGCCTTGATATTTTCCAAGCTTTGCTTTTTCTATCACTTTGGAATTAATATCTACACCGACAATATACATATCCTTAATGCAGTGTTGCGCTCCAAGCATAGCCATAGAATAAACTTCCTCCCCACTACTGCAAGGCACACTTAAAATACTTGTTCTTTTATCTAAACTTTTGATATAAAAAACAATATCTTTAAGTTGAGTTAATTCCCTGTGAAAATATGTTTCCCCTATGGTTACAAAATCTAAAGTTTCTTGTCTTAGATTTTTATTGACCTTTATTTTTGCTAAAAATTCAGCAAAATTTTTAATATTTGTAGAGTGAAGAAAACTAGGAAGTTTTAGTGATAAAACAGCCTTTTTATCTTGCATATCCATACCACAAAGCTCGTTAATGATTTTAATAAATTCATTAAGCTCTGTGTCGTTAAAGTGGATTGTTTCTTTTTTGTGCATTTGTTTCATTACTCTTCCTCTATGAAGTGCTTTATTTCGCCTTTTATTTCTTTTAGGCTCATCGGTCTTAAGTGCGGGTTTAAATCTTTTGCCCTTTTTGGCATACCATAAACGATACTATCTGTTTCATTTTCGCATAGACACCTTACTCCGGCTTTATAAAGCTCGAGTAGTCCTTTGGCTCCATCATCTCCCATTCCTGTTAATACAACGGCTAGAATTTTATTAGTTTTGGCTAAATTTACGGCTGAGCGGAAGAGCAAATCAACACTGGGTTTAAAGGCGCTTTCAACATCTTGCCATAAAGCGACTAGGGAGAGATTTCCTGTAAGGATAGTATTTTTTTTACAAATGTAAATTTTATTCTCCAAAAGTTCCTTGTCTTCAAGCAAACAAACTTCACTGACACTTTCTTCGTTAAATTTATTGACAAAAGAGGATAGGTAATTGCTACTCATATGTTGAGCGATTACGACGCAAGTGTTTTTGATGTTTAAATCTTTTAGTAAAAACTTAAGTTGATTTGGTCCCCCTGTCGAAGAACCTATAAGAAGAAGTTTCATCTCTTTCCTTAATAATTTAAAGGATTAATTCTAACATAGAAAATTTAAAATTTGGTAGAAAAGCCCTAGTGATTTTAGGGCTTTAGGGTTTATTCAACTTCAGCGTCGATGACATCATCATCTTTTTTCTTTGTATCTGCACCCTCATCTTTTTTATACATATTTTCGGCTAATTTATGAGAGACTTCGCTTAAAGCTTTCATCTTGCTTTCAATTTCCTCTTTACTTGCATTTTCATTTTTAAGCGTCTCGCGTAAATCATCAAGAGCTTTTTGGATATTAGCTTTATCTTCCTCCGCCACTTTTTCGCCAAGTTCATTAAGGGATTTTTCTACTTGATGTGCTAAAGAATCAGCTTGATTTCTCATTTCTACCGCTTCTTTGCGTTTTTTATCCTCTTCTTTGTGAAGTTCGGCGTCTTTAACCATATTATTAATTTCTTCTTCACTTAAACCACTTGAGCCTGTGATTTTAATTTCTTGCGCCTTACCTGTAGCCTTATCTTTTGCCGAAACGGTTAAAATTCCATTTGCGTCAATGTCAAAGGTAACTTCGATTTGAGGCATACCTCTTGGGGCTGGTGGAATTCCTTCAAGATTGAAATTTCCTAGCGATTTATTATCGCGGCTAAATTCCCTCTCACCTTGCAAGACATTGATGGTAACGGCGTTTTGATTGTCTTCTGCAGTTGAGAAAACTTGCTCTTTTTTGGTTGGTATGGTTGTGCCTTTTTCTATGATTTTAGTCATCACACCGCCAAGTGTTTCAATGCCTAGTGAAAGCGGGGTTACATCAAGCAAAAGCACATCTTTAACATCGCCTTTAATAACCGCACCTTGAATTGCTGCTCCTATTGCCACAACTTCATCAGGATTGACTGATTTATTTAAATCTTTACCAAAAGCTTTTTTCACTTCATCTTGCACCAAAGGCACACGCGTAGAGCCACCGACCATAACGATTTCTTTGATTTCATCTTTTTTAAGCCCTGCATCGCTAACGACTTCATTAATTTTAGTGATGGTTTCGCTAACGAGTTTTTCTATCATACTTTCAAATTTAGCTCTTGTGATTTTTTTCACTAAATGCTTAGGACCTGAGGCGTCTGCTGTGATGAAAGGTAAGTTTATCTCTGTTTCATTAGCCGAGCTTAGTTCTTTTTTCGCATTTTCTGCCGCTTCTTTAAGCCTTTGTAAAGCCATCACATCATTTTTTAAATCAATGCCATTTTCGCTTTTAAATTCCTCGGCTAAAAAGTCGATGAGCTTATTATCAAAATCATCGCCCCCTAAAAAGGCATTACCACCTGTAGCTAAAACTTCTACGACATTATCCCCAGTTTCAAGCACGGTAACATCAAAAGTCCCTCCACCTAAATCATACACGACAATCTTTTCACTATCTTTTTTATCAAGCCCATAAGCTAAAGCTGCCGAAGTAGGCTCGTTGATAATCCTTAGCACATTAAGCCCTGCTATCGTTCCTGCCTCTTTTGTCGCCTTTCTTTGAGCATCATTAAAATACGCAGGCACGGTAATGACCGCATCCACCACCGCTTCACCTAAAAAGGCTTCTGCATCTTCTTTAAGCTTCATCAAAACCTTAGCTGAAATTTCTTGCGGAGTGTAAATTTTACCAGCGATTTCAATCGCGCACGCCCCATTTCTTTCGGTAATGTGATAAGGTAAGCGATTTTTTGCTTCTTTAGCTGCGTCCTCATTTATCATTAAACCCATAATTCTTTTGATAGAATAGATGGTTTTTTCAGGGTTTGTTACGGCTTGGCGTTTAGCACTATCACCCACTAAAACCTCGCCCTTATCGGTAAAGGCGACTACAGAAGGGGTTGTGTTTTTGCCCTCTTTATTAGGGATAACTTTACTTTCCCCTCTCTCATACACAGCGACACAAGAATTTGTCGTTCCTAAATCTATACCTATAACTTTTGCCATTTTTTATCCTTTTAATTAAATTTATTTTGCAACACTAACTTTTGTAGGGCGTATTACTCTTTCACCAAGTTTATAACCCTTTTGAAGCACCTGCACCACAGCTCCGCTTTGATGTTCGGCACTTTCTATATGAAACATAGCTTCGTGTAAATTTGGGTCAAATTCACAAGCCGACTCTATCTCTTTAACTCCGTGCTTTTCAAGCTTTTTCAAAAATAAATCTAAAGTATTTTGCACTCCTTCTTTAATTTTTAAACTCACTTCATCACTTGCTTCAACCTTAATCGCCGCTTCAAGAGCATCTAAAACATCTAGCAAATCTTTCGCAAAGCTTTCATTAGCGTAAGCCATAGCGTTTAATTTTTCTTTTTCAAGACGCTTTTTGATGTTCTCAAATTCTGCATTTGCTCTTAAATACTGGTCTTTTAAAGCGTTATACTCTGCTTCAAAATCTTTTTCCTCTGTTTTTTCTACTTCATTTTTGAGCTTTTCTTCGGTCTGCTCTTCTACTTTTTCCTCTTCGCTCACGCTACCTCCTTTATTTGTTTTAAAATTTTTTTATAATTGGTATAAACACTGCCAGCGACGATAAGATTGGCTTGTTTTCCTAAAAAATTTGTATCGATTTTAAGCCCCATAAAACCCTCTTTAAATAAGGGCTGAAACTGCAAATTCTCTTTAAAATATTTGTGAATTTCGCAGTCTAAAAGCTTAACAAAATCATCGTTTTGATAAATTTGATAAGCTTTTTTTTCGTTTGCTCGATAACAGGTTAAGCTTTTTTTAATGGTAGAGATTTTTTCTACCAGCTCATAAAAATGCACTTTTAAGGCGATATTTTCAATGTCAAAGATATTTAAGCCTATGAGACTTTTGAGAAATTCAAAGGCTTCATTTTGATATTTTAGCGCCATTTCATTTGCTCCAAAATCCAAAACGATAAATTTATCGTTTAAATTTAGAATTTCTTTTAACATCAACTCACGCCCCTCATAAATAAGACAATAAATTTCAAATTCTTCACTGAGCGTGCGTAAAAAATTGATATTTTTTATTTGCAATTCTTCATTTGTATCAAGTTCATTTTGCCAATAGCTTTGCATTGTTTTTACGGCAGGAATTCTACCGCTACTGATATGAAGCTGGGTGATTAACCCCTCATCACTTAATCTTTTAAGATACACTCTTATCGTTGAAGCGGGAATACAAAGACTAGAATTGAGTTCATTTGAACCTATGGGCGTGTTAGCCAATAAATAAGTTTCAATGATAGATTCAAGTATCAACTCTCTTTTATTTTGACTTTTCATCGCTTCTTTTTCCTTATAAATTAGCACTCTCTTTTTTGATTGCTAAAAGTATTATATAACATTTAGTGTTATTTTGTCAAGTATAATATAAAAAAATTTATTTAATTTACTTTAGTTAATATGACTAAAGTTTAATTAGCTAATATATATAAAGTTTTGAAATTTGGATTTTATGGTAAATTAAAAAAGTAAGTCTTTAAAAGTTTCAAAGCCGCTTGGACTTTGGCATTTTTTATCGAGGATTTTTAAGAAATCTTCTCTTGGGATATTTTGCGCTCCCATAAATTCTAAATGTTTATTATGCACTTGACAGTCGATAAGAAAATCATAAGGGGCTAAAAGCTCACAAAGCTTTATCATAGCGATTTTGGAAGCATTTTTTCTAAGGCTTACCATACTTTCTCCAAAAAACATTTTGCCAATGATAAGTCCATAAATTCCCCCCACAAGTTCATCTTGCTCGTAAAGCTCTAAGCTGTGAGCAAAACCTTGCTTGAAAAGATTATGGTAAATTTCTATAAATTCTTCGTCTATCCAGCTTTTAACTCTTGCATTTTTACAAAGCGTGATAAGAGCTAAAAAGTCAAAATCTAGCCTAATTTCATAAAGATTCATAAATTTTTTCATATTTTTTTGTATGTGAATTTTGTGAGGCTCTAGCACACATCTAGGGTCAGGACACCACCAATTAACAGGCTTAGTTGTCCAAGGAAAAAGACCAAGAGCATAAGCTTTTAATATAAATTCTTCTTCAAGTTTAGGGCTTAAAAAAACGGGTGCATCTTTAGGAGCGTTTAAGAGTTGATTAAGCAAATTTGTCCTTTAAGAAAAGTCTATAGGGTCAATATCGGCACTTAGTGTAGGAAAATTTAGGGCGTATTCTTGGATTTTGATAAGATTTTTATGCGTATAACTTCTTAAAAGGATATAAAAGCGAAATTTAAGATGTATCATCTCAATCGCACACGCCCCATAGCCCACAAGCTCCACGCTTTTTAGATTTTTAAATTCCATAGCTAAATTTTCGCAAAGCTCTCTTGCTTTTGTTTGATTTTTATCTTCTATAATCAATCTTAAAAGTCTTGCAAATGGCGGATAGAGTGCTTTTCTAATTTCTAATTCATCTTGCAAAAATGTATCATAATCGTTAATATATTTTTCAAAAAAAGTTCTATTTTTACTTTGTAATAAAACCCTTGCTTCGCCTTTTCGTCCGGCTCTTCCTGCTACTTGCATCGCTAAGGCTAGACATTCTTCAGTGGCTCTAAAATTTGGATGCGATAAAAACTCATCTAAACCCATAATCACGCTTAAATCTACACTATGATAATCGTGTCCCTTAGCAAGCATAGAAGTGCCGACTAAAATATCAATTTTTTGCTCATTAAAATCTTTCAAAATTGCATTTAATTTTCTTACGCTCGTAATTTCATCTCTATCAAATTTGGCTATTTTGGCTTCACTAAAGCTATTTTGCAAAAGTTCGCAAAGCTCACTAGTCCCCATTTTTTTAGCTTCTAGCATAGTGCCGTTACAATTAGGACAGCTTGAGTAAATGGGTGTGCTAAAATTACAATAATGGCATTTGAGTAAATTTTTCTTTTTATGCAAACTCATCGCTATGGAGCAAAAGGGGCATTTCACACTTGCACCGCAATCCTTACAAATAATTTGTCTAAAATTTGCGCGGTTAGGTAAAAAGATTATGGCTTGTTTGTGGTTTTTTAAGCTCATTTCTAACTCATTTAAAAGCATAGGTGTGAGAGCTAAATCATTTTCATCATACAAAAAGTGCTTTTTACTTTCAAAAAATGTGCCTTTTAATCTAAAATGTTTTTGTTTATAAAAGCTTGTAAGGCTCGGTGTAGCAGAGCCTAAGACGACTTTGATGTTTAGTTTTGCTCCCAAAAAAAGAGCCAAATCTCTTGCATTATAATAAGGCTTATTAGAAGCCTTATAAGAATTATCGTGCTCTTCATCAACGATTATAAGCCCTAAATTTCTAAAAGGTAAAAAAAGAGCCGAACGCGCCCCAGCGACTAAAAGAACTTTACCTTCATTAAATTTTTCAAGGCATTCTTGCTTTTTTTTCTTTGAAATTTTAGAGTGCCACATAAAAAAATCTTCGTTAAAATAAAGGCTGAGTCGTTTTTGCATTTGCGGGGTGAGAGAAATTTCGGGCATTAAAAGTAACACTTGACGCCCTTTTTCTAAAGTTTCTTTTATGAGACTAATGTAAATTTCTGTTTTGCCACTCCCTGTATCTGCAAAAAGTAGGGCGGATTGTTGTGTTTTTAAGAAATTTAAGGCTTCTTGTTGTTTCGGGCTTAGGGTAGGGGAGTCTTTGGCTTTAAAAATTTCGCATTGGTAGGGTTTTGAGCTTTCAAAAAGAGAAAGAGTGAAGCCGAGTTTAGAAGAGTGGTAATGGCTTATAAACTCCGCTAAGATAAATTGCTCTTTGCTTAAGCTAAAGGGTGTAATTTCTTTGATGTCGCTGGTGGTGAAATTGGGCTTTTCGCATTCTTTAATAATGATAGCTTTGCAATTTTTACGCGTTTTTAAATCAACCAGCACTTCGCTTAAAGGGAGAATTTTGTATTCACTTTGGAAGATTAAATTATCTAAATACAAGCCTTTGAGAGCGACTTCATAATATCTCATAAAAGTTCTTTGCAGTTTTTAGTGCATTTTAAAAGCCCATTTTCATAGATAAATTCCACACTTTTTTGAGGGTTGAGAAAAAAGCGGTATTGATTAATCCCACTTTTTATCCAGCCTGTTTTGCTAGAGTAAATAGGGCTACTTAAAAGACTAAAAGAGCAGTTTTGACAATAAAACAAACTTTCATTTTCTTTTAAAATTTGTGCCTTGTCTAGTTCATTGATATAGCTTAAATTTTTCAAATCCGCCTCATTTCGCATTAAGCTTAGAGCAGAATTTAGCATTTCATAGTCCATTTTAAGTTTTAAAAGTTTAGCTTCTTCTTTATTTTGGTTGAGGTAGGGCAGAGCGATTCCTGTTAAAATGGCGATGATAATGATGACAAAAACAAGCTCGAGGAGACTAAAGGCTTTTTTAAGGCTCATTTTTCAAGGGAGTGGTGTTTAAATTTTCATTCATTGTTTTGATGAGTTTTTGCAATTTTTTTTGCAAAGTATAGTTTTGATAGCTTTTTTTTACAAAGGCATCAACAAAACTTTTAAGTTCCATTTTCTTTGTGCCATTGGAAAGTAGGGCAATATCATCTTCTAAAAAATCCGCAAATTCATCACTGCATTTAATAACAAAATCCTTTGCGGAAATGTTGATGATAACTTGTTTGAGATTATTTGCCAAGAACAGCCTCTATTTTTTTATAAATATCTTCGCTTTCTATATTGCGAGATTTAAGCTCTTCTTCTAGGCGTAGAATTTGATTACTTTTGGCTTCATTTTGTGCCTTGACGCTTACGAGTTCATTTCTTAAATTTTCATTGATTTCACAGACTTCGTTGTATTTTTCGATTAATTCATTAACCTTGTCTGTCATTGTGTTAATAATTTTTTCATCAAACATAATTTTGCCTTCTTGTAATTTTAAATGATTTTGCCATTTTAGCAAATTAAATTTAATGATTTATTTTTATTTTAGTTTTTTTTTCTACAATTTTGCTTTATTTTTAGGGTGTGAGATGTTTCAACTGCAAAGCGAATTTAAGCCAAGTTTTGACCAAAAAGAAGCGATTGAAGGTATAATTAAAAGTATTAAAGCTGGGCATAAATATCAAACCTTACTCGGCGTTACGGGTAGTGGTAAGACCTTTACAATGGCAAATGTGATTAAAGAACTTGCTATGCCTACTTTAATTATGAGTCATAATAAAAGCCTTTGTGCTCAGCTTTTTAGCGAATTTAAAAGTTTTTTCCCACACAATCATATTGAATATTTTATCTCCTATTATGATTATTACCAGCCAGAAGCTTATATCCCACGCACTGATGTTTTTATCGAAAAAGATAGCTCGACTAATGAAGACTTAGAAAGACTCCGTTTAAGTGCCACAGCTTCGCTTTTAAGCTACGAAGATGTGGTTTGTATCGCTTCGGTTTCGGCAAATTATGGCTTAGGAAATCCTAGCGAGTATGAGGGGATGGTTTTGATTTTTGAGGAAAATATGCAAATTTCTCAAAAAGATTTGCTTAAAAAGCTTGTAGATATGGGCTATAAACGCAATGATAATTTTTTTGATAGGGCAGATTTTCGTGTTAATGGCGATTTGGTGGATATTTACCCTGCTTATTATGAAGATGAAGTGGTGAGGCTTGAGTTTTTTGGTGATGATTTGGAGAGAATTTATCATTATAATATTTTAGAAAATAAAAAAACAAAGGATTTAAAACGCTTTATTTTATACCCTACAAGCCAGTTTAGCGTAGGAGAGGCAAGACTTAAAGAAGCGATAAAAGAGATAAAAGAGGAGCTAAATTCTCGCCTTGCTTATTTTGAAAATGAAAACAAGCTTGTGGAGTATCAACGCCTTAAGCAAAGGGTGGAATTTGACCTTGAAATGTTGCAAAGCACGGGTATGTGTAAGGGCGTGGAAAATTATGCGAGGCACTTAACAGGGCTTAAAGAAGGACAAACGCCTTACACGCTTTTTGATTATTATGCTATTAAAAAACGCCCTTTTTTAGTCATCGTTGATGAAAGTCATGTGTCTTTACCCCAGTTTCGTGGAATGTTTGCTGGGGATAGAAGTAGAAAGCAAACTTTGGTTGATTATGGCTTTCGTTTGCCCTCCGCCCTTGATAATCGTCCCTTAATGTTTGATGAATTTATAGAAAAAAATTGTCAATTTCTTTTTGTTTCTGCAACGCCAGCACCTTTAGAACTTGAGCTAAGTGGGAAAAATATCTTTCATCAAATTATGCGTCCTACGGGTTTGCTTGACCCTATCATTGAGTTAAAAGATAGTGGTAATCAAGTGGAAATTCTTTATGATGAAGCTAAAAAAGTCATAGCAAGAAATGAGCGAATTTTAGTTACGGTGCTTACAAAAAAGTTAGCTGAAGAGCTTAGTAGATACTATTTAGAGCTTGGACTTAAGGTTAAATATATGCACTCAGACATTGATGCGATTGAGCGAAATGAGATTATAAGGGGGCTTAGGAGCGGGGAATTTGATATGCTTATAGGCATTAATTTACTAAGAGAGGGGCTTGACCTGCCCGAAGTTTCACTTATAGCTGTAATGGATGCGGATAAAGAGGGCTTTTTGCGTAGCACCACAAGCCTGATACAGACGATGGGAAGAGCTGCTAGAAATGTCAATGGCAAGGTTTTGCTTTTTTGTCAAAAAATCACAAAATCAATGCAAGAAGCCATAGATACAACAAATGAACGCCGCAAACTCCAAGAAAAATATAATAAAAAGCATAAAATCACACCAACTTCAGTGAAGAGAAATTTAGAAGAAAGCCTTAAAAATGAAGATTTGGGAGAAATTTATAGAAAAGGTGCAAAATTTGAAAAAATGCCAGCAAGTGAAAGAGCAAAAATAGTAAAAGAACTGCGTAAAGAAATGCTTGAAGCGGCTAAAAATTTGGAATTTGAGAAGGCTGCAGCTTTAAGAGATGAGATTAAAAAGCTTAAGGATTTGTAATTTAGTTTTTTGCTATACTGCGAATCTTATTTTCATTATGAGGAAAGCAAATGAGAAAAGTTTTACTTCAAATTCTTATTTTTAGTGCAATTTTTATTGTCATTTCTAATCTTACGCGTGTTTTAATGCATCTTGCTTTTATCCCACAAAGTGCCGATAAAATAGAACTTTTAAAAATGTATCTTTTTGGAAGCTATCACGATGTGCGTTTTTTAAGTGCGGCGTTTTTACCCTTACTTTTGTGCGGATTTTTGAGCTATTTTGCCCCATTATTAAAAATTAAGGGGGGGGGGGGGTAAGGGTTCAAATTGTTAAATTTTACTCCATCTTTTCTTCATTTTATATCGCTTTGATAGCTTTGCTTTGCGTGGCTTTTTCTTTTATAAAGTATTATTATTATGAAATGTATAAAAGCAAGATTGATCTTTTTATCTTTAGTGTTTTAAATGAGAATTTAGGAACAATTTTTAGCATCATTTATAAGGATTATCCGCTTTTTAGTGGAATTTTTGCTTTGATTTTGATA
The DNA here is from genome assembly GCF_002080395.1 of Campylobacter helveticus. Taxonomy (NCBI): domain Bacteria; kingdom Pseudomonadati; phylum Campylobacterota; class Epsilonproteobacteria; order Campylobacterales; family Campylobacteraceae; genus Campylobacter; species Campylobacter helveticus. The sequence continues at coordinate 1,360,573 of NZ_CP020478.1, read as the reverse complement.
AGTATTTTTTGCTTTTTACTTAATAATCGAATTCTTAAAAGCCCTTTTAAACCCCTAAAATTAAAACCTATAAGTTTTATTTTTGTTAATTTGCTTTTAATAGGTATTTACATTATAGCTTTAAGAGGAGTTAATCATCATGTTTTTATGAACGAAAGAAATTATCGCTTTGCAAATTTGGAAGTGATTAACGATACTGCACTTAATCCTATTATGGCTTTTTCTTGGGCAAGAAAAGCCTCAAAAGAGCTTCAAGAACTTCCTTATATTAGCGAGGAGGAGGGTTTGGCTTTACAAAAAGAACTTTTTTCTCTTTTTGCCACAACGCCTTATAATCCCCAAAATAAACCGCATATTTTTGTTAATCTTATGGAAAGTTTTGCGAATAATGCTTTAGAATTTCATAGCTTAGAGCTTAATCTTTTAGGAGAGCTTGAGAAGCATTTTAAGGAGGATTTTGTTTTTGAAAGATTTTTAAGCGCAGCAAATGGGACTGCACCTTCGCTTTTTTATCTCTATTTTAATAGTCCTATTATTTTAACAAAAAGCAAATATTTAAAAACAAATTTAACGCAAAATCCAACCGAGCCTTTTACAAAGCAGGGCTATGAGGTCATTTTTCTTACTTCAGGGAATCGTTCTTGGTTTGGGCTTGGCACTTTTTTAGAGGGGCAAAAAATCAAGGTCATAGATTCTATAAGCTTACTTAAAGACTATCCAAACGCCCAAAAAACAGCTTATGGAATTTTAGATGAGTATATGTATTATAAGGCTTATGAGCTTTTTAAAGGGGCAGAAAAACCTCTGCTTATCATCGCCCTTAGCACGAGTAATCACCCTCCTTACCCTAAAGTTTATGAAAGCATTTCTAAGGCAAATTTAAGCGGAAAAATTAATGAAAAACTTCCTAAAAATACCTATGAAAATCTTAATAATTATGCTTACGCTAATAGTGAATTTGGCAAATTTGTAAGTAAAATAAAAGCAAGTGATTTAAAAGATAAAATCATCATCGCCGCCACAGGAGACCACAGAGTAAGAGATATGAAAATAGACTTTGAGAAAGAAAAAGCCTTTGCTTATAGTGTTCCATTTTATCTTTATGTGCCTCAAAATTATCAAAAAAATCTTTATTATGATAAATACCGCCTTGCCTCTCACAAGGACATTTTTCCTACGCTTTATGGGTTAAGTTTAAGCGAGACGACTTATTATAGTTTAGGTGGTCGAAATTTATTAGCCGCTCCTAGCGATGAAAAACTTGAATTTGCTTTTAATGAAGTCGTTTGGGCGGATAATTTTGGCGTGTATCCTTTAGAAAATACTAAGGGTTATTTTTATGAAAATAATACCACCTTAAAAGATACAAATGAGGCTTTTGAGCTTGATGATTACCATAAAAAATTCGCAAAGTCTTATCACTCTTTGATGTTTTATCAGCTTAGCTTAAGATTAAAAGATGATATTTAATAAAAATTTAGATATAATTAAAAGTTTATTTCATTAAAAGGAGTTTTTATGGACTTTTTAACAAGTCTTAATGAGAGCACTCAGTTTCTCATACAAATCATCGTTGTATTGATTTGTCTATTTTACGGAGCAAAAAAAGGCGGCATCGCTCTTGGTTTGCTCGGTGGCATAGGTATTTTAATGTTAGTTTTTGCTTTTCACATTAAGCCGGGAAAACCTGCCATTGATGTAATGCTAACCATTTTAGCCGTAGTTGTAGCAAGTGCAACCTTGCAAGCAAGTGGTGGGCTTGATGTTATGCTTCAAATTGCAGAACGCATTTTAAGACGCAATCCTAAATTTCTAACGATTTTGGCACCTTTTGTAACCTGTTTTTTAACCATACTTTGCGGAACGGGACATGTCGTTTATACTATAATGCCTATTATTTATGACATTGCTATTAAAAATGGAATTCGCCCAGAACGCCCTATGGCTGCTGCTTCTATAAGTTCTCAAATGGGAATTATCGCCTCACCTGTGAGCGTGGCTGTGGTTTCTTTAACCGCTTTACTTTTAAATGCGGATAATAAATTAGCCGGCTTTGATGGCTACATTAATCTTCTTCAAATCACCATTCCTAGCACTTTATTTGGCGTATTGTGTGTGGGAATTTTTTCTTGGTTTAGGGGTAAAGATTTAGATAAAGATGAAGAGTTTCAAAATAAACTTAAAGACCCAGAATTTAAACAATATGTTTATGGCGATAGTAAAACTCTACTAGGAGTTAAGCTTAATACAAGTTGTTGGGCGGCGATGTGGATATTTTTAGGAGCGATTGCTTTAGTGGCATTACTTGGGATATTTGATAATTTAAGACCAAATTGGGGACAAGTGATAAAAAATGGCATTCCTCAAACAGATGCTTTGGGAAATCCTAAAATGAACACGCTTTCAATGGTTGCTGTGATTCAGATGTTTATGCTTATTGCTGGTTCTTTAATTATTATTTTTACAAAAACAGAGGCAAAGAAAATCGCTTCTAATGAAATTTTCAAATCAGGTATGATAGCCCTTGTTGCGGTATTTGGAATTTCTTGGATGGCGGATACGATGTTTGCGGTGCATACACCTATGATGAAGGCTGCGCTTGGTGATGTGGTAAAAGAATATCCTTGGACTTATGCGATTATGTTGCTTTTAATCTCTAAATTTGTTAATTCTCAAGCTGCGGCAATCGCTGCTTTTGTGCCTTTGGCTTTAGGTATTGGCGTGGAGCCTGGTATTATTGTCGCCTTTGCGGCTGCTTGTTATGGCTACTATATCTTGCCAACTTATCCAAGTGATTTGGCAACCATACAATTTGACCGCTCAGGCACAACAAAAATTGGCAAATTTGTCATCAATCATAGCTTTATAATCCCTGGCTTAATCGGCGTAATCACCTCTTGTATAGCTGGATATTTCCTAGCTTTAGCCGCTGGATATATAGCTTAAGGGGGTGAGTAATGCGAGAAAAGACGATTTTTGAGCTTATCGTTGAGGGCAAAATACCTTGCAATAAGGTTTTAGAAGATAATGATTTTCTCGCCTTTCACGATATTAATCCAAAAGCACCGATTCATATTCTAGTTATCCCTAAAAAACATTTTAGGGATTTTCAAGAATTTGAGCCAGAGCTTATGGCTAAAATGACTCGTTTTATACAAGAATTAGCCACGCTTTTGGGCTTAGATAAAAGTGGCTATCGTTTGGTAAGCAATTGTGGTGAAAATAGCGGACAAGAAGTTTTTCATCTGCATTTTCACATTTTGGGTGGTTTTGAACTTTCAAAGAATAAAGATAAAACCAACCAGCAAACACTCTTTTAAAGGCAATTATTTTGCCTTTAAAAAGTCTTCTAAATTTTCGATTTGTTTTTCTATACTCGAAATGGAGCTTGAACCTTCGCTTTGTTTAGAATTTAAGGAATGTTCAAAATCTAAGATTTTCATCGCTTCTTTGTCAAAAACATTGTCAATTTCAGTTAAATTTTCAATTTCGCTAATATCAATCCCCTTATTTTCTGCGTAAGCTACAACCTTTCCTACGATAAAATGCGCCTCTCTAAAAGGGATATTTTTCTCTCTTACTAAATAATCCGCTAAATCAGTAGCCAACAAATGTCCATTTTGACAAGCTTTAAGTAAATTTTCTTTTTTAACTTGCATTTCTTTAAGCATAGCGTTGAGAATAATGAGCGATTTTTTGGCTGTTTTTACGCTGTCAAAAACACCCTCTTTATCTTCTTGCATATCTTTATTATAAGCTAAAGGCAAGGCTTTCATCGTGGTTAAAAGAGCGATTAAATTTCCATAAACACGCCCTGTTTTACCGCGTATTAGCTCACATACATCAGGATTTTTCTTTTGAGGCATTATGGAGCTTCCCGTAGAAAAACTATCGCTTATAGCGATAAAGTTAAATTCGGAGCTTGAAAAGAGTATTAGCTCTTCGCAAAGTCTTGAGGTATGCGTAAAAATCACAGCAATATCATAAAGCAAATCTAAAGCAAAATCTCTATCACTCACTCCATCCATAGCATTTTGCATCGGTTTTTTAAAGCCAAGTAAATTTGCACTTAAAGCCCTGTCTGTTTTATAGCTTGTCCCCGCACAAGCACAGCTTCCAAGAGGACACTCATCGGCTAATTCAAGTGAATTTCTAAGTCTTAAAATATCGCGTTTAAACATAAAGGCGTAACTTAAAATCCAAAAAGAAAAGCTTATAGGTTGAGCGTGTTGAAGATGTGTAAAAGAGGGCATAATACTCTTTTTATGCTCTTTTGCGTGTGCGATGAGGGTAAGGATAAGTTCTTTTAGTAAAAGCTCGAGTTCAAGCAGACTTTCTTTAACAAAAAGTTTAAAATCTGTTGCCACTTGGTCGTTTCTACTTCTTGCCGTGTGGAGTTTACCGCCTATTTCCTTGCCTATGATTTCGCTTAAGCGTTTCTCCACAGCCATATGAATATCTTCATCATCGATGTTGAAAACAAAATCGCCGTTTTGAATTTCACTTTTGACTTGTTTTAAACCCTTTAAAATGGCATCAAGTTCATTTTGATTTAAAATTCCACAATGCTTAAGCATACTAGCGTGTGCTATTGAGCCTTTTATGTCTTGTTTAAAAAGCTCTTTATCGATATTTAAACTCGCGTTAAATTCTTTCAAAAGCTCATCGCTAACACCACTAAAGCGTCCAGACCACATTTGATTTTTCATTAGATTGTAGGTCCAAATTTACTAAATTCTACGCCTTCTTTTACATCTTCGTAGCGTTTAAAATTCTCCATGAACATTTTGGCTAATTTATCTCGCATTGCTAAATAGGCGTTCTTATCCTCCCAAGTGTTGATAGGATTTAAAAGTTTTGTTTCTACACCTTCTAAAGATTTTGGCACAGCAAGATTAAAAATTTCTAGGTTTTCAAATTCACATTTTTCTATACTGCCGTCTAAAATTGCATTAATGCAAGTCCTAGTTGCCTTAATACTCATTCTTTTTCCAACGCCGTAGCTTCCGCCACTCCAGCCTGTATTGACAAGATAGACATTAACCTTATGTTTTTGAATTTTTTCTCCCAACAAACGCGCATAAACTGTAGGGTGTAGTGGCATAAAAGGCTCACCAAAACAAGCAGAAAAAGTTGCTTGAGGCTCTGTGATGCCGCGTTCAGTTCCTGCAACTTTAGCCGTGTAACCACTTAAAAAATAATACATCGCTTGCTCGGGACTTAATTTGCTAACGGGAGGCAATACTCCAAAAGCATCGGCACTCAAAAATATGATGTTTTGCGGATGTCCAGCTTTTAAGCTTGGCTCGTGGTTAATGATATGTTCGATAGGGTAAGAAACTCTAGTATTTTCCGTTTTAGAAGCGTCTGCATAATCAACGCTTTTATCCGCTTTTAAAACGACATTTTCTAAAAGCGCATTTTTCTTAATAGCTGCGTAAATTTCAGGTTCATTATTTGGGTCAAGATTGATAGTCTTAGCATAGCAACCACCCTCAAAATTAAACACACCCTCTTCATCCCAGCCGTGCTCATCATCACCTATTAATTTGCGTTTAGGGTCTGTTGAAAGCGTGGTTTTCCCTGTGCCGCTTAATCCAAAAAATAAAGCAACATCACCTTTTTCACCAACATTCGCACTACAATGCATCGAAAGCTTGTTTTCTAAAGGTAGCCAGTAATTCATCATTGAAAAAATTCCTTTTTTCATCTCGCCACCATACCAAGTGCCGCCGATAACAGCGACATTTTCTTCAATATTGAAAATCACAAAAACTTCGGAATTTAAACCATCTTCTTTATAGTTTTCATTGACACATTTGCAAGCATTATAAACCACAAAATCAGGTTTAAAATTTCCTAGCTCTTCTTGCTTTGGTCTTATGAACATATTTTTTACAAAATGTGCTTGCCACGCAATTTCTGTTACAAAACGCACTGCCTTGCGACTTTTAAGACTTGCCCCACAATACGCATCTTGTATGTAGATATTTTTTCCGCTTAGTGCCTTTTTGGCTTTGTTTAAAAGCTTATCAAAAAGCTCTTTGCTGATGGGTTGATTGACTTTGCCCCAAGCAAGGTATTTTTGCGAAGGGTCTTGCTTGACAAAATATTTATCCTTAGGGCTTCTTCCTGTAAAAATTCCCGTATCGACACTAAAAGTTCCATTTTGAGTGCATTCGCCTTCTTTATTTTGCGTTTCGTGTAAAAAAAGTTCTTCGTAACTTAGATTGTAAAATACCTCTTTGACATTTTCTAATCCTAAATTTTCTATGTTTTTCATTATTTTTCCTTTAATCTTTATAAATCGCAAGGGCGCTACCCTCACTTACCGCATCACCTGTTTGAACGCAAATTTGTTCTATTGTGCCGTCTTTTGTGGCTTGCACCTCTATTTCCATTTTCATTGCCTCTAAAATCATCACAACTTGCCCAGCTTTTATTGCATCATTTTCTTTGACGAGAATTTTAAAGACATTGCCAGAAATTCCAGCTTCAATGGCATTTTCATTTGGTATTTCATTTTGAGGGATTTTTTGAATATTTTTGACATTGACATCTTTATCAAACCCTGCGTGAAGTTCGACATGATATTTATTGCCATTGACTGAAACTGTAAATTTATTTTCATCTGCACTAATTGGTTTTGGCATAGTGCTAAGTTTTCGCACATTAACTTTAGCTTCACCTTTTAGAAAGGCTATACCCTTTTCTTTACAAGCTCCAGCGATAAAAATATTTTCCTCACTTGTCTCCAAGCCCTCTTTTTCTAAAAGCGTTTTGATGTAGGTTAAACTTTTGCTTTCATCTTTATCAGCTAAATCAACTGCTAGTTCTGTGGTGGGTTCTAATTTTAATTGTTCTGCGGCAAGTTTGACAATTTCTTCATCGGGTGAGACTGGAGTTTTTCCAAAATAGCCTAACACCATTTTGCCATAGCCATCAGCTATTTTTTTCCATTTGCCAAACATTACATTGTTAAAAGCTTGTTGGAAATAAAATTGCGAAACGGGTGTTACGGAAGTGCCAAATCCCCCTTTTTCCACAACCTCACGCATTGCTTTGATAACTTCTGGGAATTTATCTAAGATATTATTGTCCCTCATCATTTGCGTATTTGCCGTTAAAGCTCCGCCGGGCATAGGTGAAAATGGGATAAGTGGGCTTACCATAGTCGATTCGGGCGGTAAGAAATAATTACTCATACATTCTTTAAACACTTCTTCATATTTTAAAATTTTTTCCAAATCCAAACCAAAATCGTAATTTTTCCCTTTAATTGCGTGCATCATCGTTAAAATATCAGGCTGAGAAGTCCCCCCACTTACAGGTGCGGCGGCTAAGTCTATTCCATCAGCTCCAGCTTCAAGTGCAGCCAAATAGCACGCTATGCTAACTCCAGCAGTTTCGTGCGTGTGAAGTCTTATGTGTGTTTGGCTTGGCAAAATGCTTCTTGCCATTTTGATGGTTTGATAAATTTTTTCAGGGTTAGATGTGCCACTTGCGTCCTTAAAACAAAGGCTTGAAAAAGGAATTTCTGCGACTAAAATTTCTCTTAAAATTCTTTCATAAAAGGCAACATCGTGCGCCCCAAAACAATTTGGCGGTAAATCCATAAGCGTGATGACTATCTCGTGTTTTAAGCCGTGTTTTGTGATACATTCTCCGCTGAATTTAAGATTATTCACATCATTTAAAGCGTCAAAATTCCTTATCGTTGTTGTGCCGTGTTTAGCAAAAAGCTTTGCGTGTAAATCGATAAGCTCACGACTTCCTGTATCTAGGGTTACGGTATTAATCCCCCTTGAAAGAGTTTGTAAATTTGCTTCTTCTCCCACGATTTTGCGGAATTTATCCATCATCAAAAAAGCATCTTCGTTGAGATAAAAATAAAGGCTTTGAAAACGCGCCCCACCGCCAAATTCAAAATGTTTAATCCCTGCTTCTTTTGCCGCTTCAAGTGCTGGGAAAAAATCTTCCATCAAAACTCTTGCCCCATAAACAGACTGAAAGCCGTCTCTAAAGCTTGTGTCCATCACATCTATGAATTTTTTTGCCATAATTGTCCTTCAAAATTCAAATATTTACAAGAATTTTACAATTTAATTTTTAACGCTAAGAATTTAAAATTATTTTTTATCGAAAAGCGTTAATAACGATGACAATTACGGCTAAAGGCGAGATAAATCTTAAAAAGAAATACCATATCTTGAAAAATATCCCACTCATATAAGGTTGAAATAAAATTTCTAGCGCCCTTTTTTTCATTACAAAGCCCACAAAAATCGCGGCTAAAATTCCACCTAAAGGCATAATAATTTTACTTGTAAGTTTATCAAGCACATCAAAAAAGCTCATTTCAAAAATCTTAAATTCAGTTGCACTAAGTGTCGATAAAATGCACAAATTTCCTAAAACATAAACGATAATTCCTATTAAAATTAAAGCATTCTTGCGGCTCATTTTGTAGGTATTAATAAGATAAAACGCAAAAGGCTCTATCATAGAAATTGCTGAGGTAATACCTGCAAAAATTAAAGAGAGAAAAAAGGCGGCTCCAAGTATGTGTCCTATGACACCAAGTTTAGCAAAAAGTGTGGTAAGTGAGATAAAGATAAGTCCCGGACCGGCTTGATTTGGATTTGCACCAAATTCAAAGATGAAGGTAAAAACTATTAGCCCCATCATAAGCCCAATAAGTATGTTGATAAGGATAATGTTAAGTGTGCTTGTGATAAAGTTTGTTTTATCCGGCAAACTAGCAGAATAAGTTATGATAGTGCCAACACCCAAAGACAGACTAAAAAAGGCAAGGGCTAAAGCTTCCAAAACAGAATCGCCGGTAATTTTTGAAAAATCAGGCACGAAGAGAAACTGCATAGCATCCATAAAGCCACCCCCTCTGCTTAGAGCATAAAGAAGCATTAAAACAAGAAGTATAAATAAGGTCGGCATCATCCATACATTAAGTTTTTCAATGCCATTTTTAACACCTTTTGAAACTACATAAAAGACGATGAAAAAGACAAGAGTAAAGCAGATAAATTGACTAGTAAAATCATTCAGTAAAAGAGTGTCAAACTGCTTTTTGCTTTCCTCCAAAGTGAGGCTTAAATTTCCACTAATGCTAAAATACATATATTTGATAATCCAACCTATCACAAGGCTATAAAAAGAGACGATTAAAATCGCTGCTAACATCGTAAAGCCAGCCATAGACCAGGCATTTTTATTACTTGGGGCGAGAGTTTTGTAGCCATTAACAGGGTCTTTTTCGCTTAGTTTTCCTATGCTAAGTTCAGCTAAAAAAATGACAAAAGCTACACCCAAAGTTAGCAAAAGATATAAAAGAACGAAAGCTGAGCCACCATTTTGCCCTACTAAAGTTGGAAATTTCCACGCATTTCCAAGCCCAACAGCTGAACCAGCCACAGCCAAAACAAAACCTATTTTTGAGAATTTAGAACTCATTTGCTAACCTTAAGATTAAAATAAATTCTTAATTGAAACAAAAAATGTTTTAAGATTTACTAAAATGTCAATTTTTAAGCAAGGCTTTTAAAATTTAGTTTTTATCCAACACTTTTCTTAAAGCTAAACTTGCTAAAGCCAAACCAAAAGACGCTGTAACGCCCATAAAAGAGCCCAAATCTTTACATTTTGCCTCTTCATCACTAAATACCACATCAAAATCCCCTTTAAAGCCCGCTTTTCTAAGCTCATAACGAAATTTTTTTGCTAACGCATCGCCGTGCGTTTTAAAAATACTCGTCGTCTTGATGCGTGTGGGGTCAAGTTTTCTCGCTCCACCTGTGCTTGAGACAAAAATTTGGCGTTTTAAATCCACGCGCATCGCTAAAGCCACTTTCGCAGGTATATCATCAATCGCATCAATAATCAAATCAAATTCGCTTAAATCAAATTCATTTAAAAAATTTCCATCCACCTTAGCAACTATACCCTTAGCATTGTAAATTTTTTCAAAAACCTTAGCCTTTTTTTCCCCTATGTGTTCGCTGTGAAGTTGGCGGTTGAGATTGGTATTTTCAAAGCTATCAGCGTCGATTAAAGTGAGCTTTGTAAAACCCGTGCGAAAAAGTGCGTCGGTGCAAATTCCTCCTACTCCTCCTAGTCCAAAAATTAGCACTCTTGTCTTAGCGATTTTTTCGAAATTTTCATTTCCTACAAGCCATTTTACGCGGGTAAATCTATCGTTCATTTTAGTCCTTTAGCCATTTTTTAAGATTTTTCATTTTTTCATAAGCGGTTAAATCAAGCATTATGGGCGTGATGGTCGCATAACCTTGCTTTAAAAGGGCGATGTCAGAATCTTTTTCATCTTCGTAGTCTAAATTTGCACTTGCAAGCCAGTAGTATTCTACACCGCGGGGATTGGTATTTGCGTGGGCTTTAAAATTATAAACCCTTTTTCCTGCTTTGCAAATTTTTATGCCTTGAAATTTGGTTTTAGGGCTTGGAAAATTGACATTTAAAAATTCTTTTTTATCTAGCGGAAAGCCTTGATTAAAGATTTTATTTATCAGCTCTTTTGTGATATTTAGAGCATTTTTAAAATTAATTTCCTTTTCGTTTGACTTGTAAAAATGTGAAAGTGCAAGGGCGGGAATCCCTTGTAAAACAGCCTCCATAGCTCCTGCACAAGTGCCTGAATAAGTGATGTCCTCGCCCACATTTGCCCCCATATTTATCCCACTTATGACAAGGTCCGGAAGCCTATTTTTATAAAGAGCGGCTAGAGCAAGATAGACGCAATCTGCTGGTGTGCCATCATCAAGCTTGTAAAAGCGTTTGCCTACTTTGACAAAACGCAAAGGTTTGGTTAGGGTGATAGAGTGCGAACAAGCCGATTTTTCAGTTGCTGGGGCGACTATGGTGATTTTAGCTTTAAATTCTTTTTTTAGCATTTTAACAAGCTTTTTAAGCCCCTCACTCTCAAATCCATCGTCATTTGTGATTAAAATTTCTTTCATTAAATCCCCTTCAAAAAAGCGAATTTTAGCAAAATTTTTATAAATGGATTATTGAAAGTGGTAGAAGAAATGATGAATAAAGTGAGGTTAAATTGATACCGCTAAAGTGGATAAAATTTTAGCGATATGATTTTAATGAAAAATTAGTCATCGTTTCCACAATTTGAGCAACCCTTGACTTTGAAGTATTGGATAAAACGACCTTGTGGGTCAAAATGAAAGATGATGGTTCCGCTACCTGTGCTACCGAAATTGTTTCCATTAAAATGGTTGCGTTTTGACAAATCGTAAGCCCACATTTCATACCATGGTTCTTTGCTTTCTAAAATATAAGTTGTGGTGCAATTAGGCTCACCAAGAATGGCTCTTACATCATTTTTTGTGCTTTTACGAGGCTCTAAACTTTCTAAATTTTGTATGATAAGCACAAGCGGCAATGAATTAAAGTCATCGCTAAGACTAAGACATATTTCATTTTTAATCCTTAAATCTTGTTTTAAAACAAGAAGGTATTATAATACTTTCAAATTAATACTACTTTGTTAAAATGCCAAGATGATAAGAAAACTTGATGTAATTTTGTTTAATTTTCAAAAAAGGCAAATTGGCGGTTTTAAGAGGTTTATTCTTGAATTTTGGTTTTTTGGTGTGAAACAGGCTAGAGCTTGCTTGTTCGCAGGGATTTTTTTCATCGCTATGTTTTGTGTGCCAAAGGAAGGGCTTTTTGGAATTTATCGCTATGATTTACTTTTGTTAATCGCTGTGCTTGTGCAAATTGGAATGGTGTTTTTAAAGCTTGAAAGTTTTGATGAGCTTAAGGCGATTTGCTTGTTTCATTTTCTTGGCTTTATGTTAGAGGCTTTTAAGACTTCTGTGGTGCATTCTTGGGCTTATCCTGATTTTGCTTATACGAAAATTTGGGGTGTGCCTTTATTTTCAGGTTTTATGTATGCGGCGGTGGGAAGTTATGTGATTCAGGCTTGGAGGCTATTTAATATGCGAGTTATCCATCATCCACCCTTTGTATTAGCAGTGCTTAGTTCATCTTTAATTTATATCAATTTTTTCTCACATCACTACATTAATGATTTTAGGTATTATATTTTAGCTTTTTTGCTAGGGCTTTATGCTAGGAGTGTAATTGTCTTTACTCCGCTTGATAGAGAACGCAAAATGCCTCTTTTGCTTAGTTTTGTTTTAGTGGGATTTTTTATTTGGTTAGCTGAAAATTTAGGCACTTTACTAGGTGTTTGGCGCTATCCTAATCAGCTTGGTGCTTGGGCTTTGGTAAGCTTTGGAAAATGGGGCGCTTGGAGTCTTGTGATAGTGATGACTTTTACGATTACTTTATTTTTAAAAGATATTAAAAGTCGCATACACATCGCGCATTAAATTTATATAGTTTGTGTAGAATAAAAGCCTTAAGAATTTAATTTAAAGTGAGAGACGATGAAAAAAGATTTTTTTGAATGGATGGATTTCGCACCAAAATACCTTAAAATCACCATTTTTTCTACGCTGGGTTTTTGTATTTTGTGCTTGTTTATTTTTGTTGTAAGTTATATGAGAGTCAATGAAATTTTCTCTTTTGACTTGCTTTCTTTTGATAATTTATGGATTTTTCTTTTCGTCTTTGTGTATTTTTTGGTTTTTGCCTTCTTGGCATTGCCTTTTAATGTCGTGGGGCATTATTTGGTATATAAAAAAGATAAAAATGACATTCTTTTTAAATATAGCCTCGTTGGGCTTTTGCTTATTGTTGGTGTTTTTATTTTTATGTTTGATAAAAATGAGTTTAATCCTAAATGGCTGGTGTTTTGCGGCATTATTGTTTTTGTTTATTTTGTCTTTATTGGGGCTTGTTTGCACTTTTATGAAAATAAGAATCCTAAGCATTTTTTTGCTTTGACTTTTGGAGCTTTTGTGATTTTAACCTATTGTGCGATTTTATTTCCAAATAATTTTGAAATAGGCTTTGAGCGCTTTTTAAAAACAAAAGGTTTAAGTGCGGATAGAGTAGAAATTTATCTTAAAGATAAACAAAAATTTGTTGTTGGAAAGCTCATTTTTAGAGATAGCAAATTTGCCTATGTGCGTTTTACAGATACCATACAAGGCTTAAAAAGTGAAAGAAATATCACTAAAATTGTCCCGATTGAAAATATTTCTGTTTTTAAAGATGATGAATAATGCACCTTTTTAAATTTCTTCGGTTAAGTCAAATAAAGATAAAACAGACATCCATTTTACAAGGGGTTTTTTATGAATTATAAACAAGCATTTTATTCTAAATTAAATATAAAAATTTCTATGGAGCGACAATGAAAAGTTTTTTGGTCTGTGCTTTAGAGCCGTCCGCAAATTTACATTTAAAAGAAATGCTGAAAGTCTATAAAAAAGAATATGGAGAATTTGAGCTTTGTGGGATTTATGATGAAAGCTTGTGTGAGGAATTTAAGCTCGAGTCCAAGCCACTTTACAGCTCACACGAGTTTAGCGCTATGGGATTTGTGGAGGTTTTACCTCTCATTTTTAAAGCAAAAAGAGCGATTAAAGAGCTTGTAAATTTAGCCCTAGAGCGTGAAGAGATGGAGGCGGAATTTAATGCCGTGCTTTGTATTGATTCGCCCGCTTTTAATATCCCCTTTGCAAAAGCCTTAAAAAAAGCAGATTCCACAACAAAACGCATTTATTATATCTTGCCTCAGGTTTGGGCGTGGAAAAAGGGACGAATTCCTGTGATAGAAGAACATTTTGATGTTTTAGCGTCCATTTTACCCTTTGATTCGCAGTTTTTCACAAAAAGTATTTTTGTAGGGCATCCTTTACTTGATGAAATTTGCGAATTTAAAGACGCCTTAGCGATGCAAGAAATTTTAAGCAAAAAAGAAAAAGAAAAAACTATCGCCTTTTTACCGGGTTCTAGAAAAAGCGAAATCACGCGTTTAATGCCTGTTTTTAGGGAGCTTTCTAAAAATTTTCAAGGTGAAAAAGTGCTTTGTGTGCCACCCTTTAATCTTAACAAAATGCACCTTTATGGCGACACAAGCGACTTTAAGATAGAAAACGATACGCCCAAACTGCTTAAAAGAGCCGATTTTGCTTTTATTTGCAGTGGCACGGCGACTTTGGAAGCGGCTTTAGTGGGAACGCCTTTTGTTTTAGCATATAAGGCAAAGGCGATTGATATTTTTATCGCAAAACTTTTTGTGAAATTAAAACACATAGGACTTGCAAATATTTTTTGCGATTTTGCAGGAAAAGAGCCACTAAATCCCGAATTTTTGCAAGATGAAGTGAGTGTGGAAAATCTTTTAAACGCTTATAATAAATTTGCTTATAAGTCTTTTTTTGCTAAAGTGAGCTTTTTAAAAGAATATTTGCAATTTGGAAGTGCTAAAAATTTAGCAAAAATATTAAGCGAAATTTAAAGGAAGATTATGGAAAAAGAAGCGATGAGTCATTTTGGTTTTGAAAAATTAAGTGCTGAATTAAAAGATTTAAAAGATAATCAACGCCCGGCTGTTGTCGTGGAGATAGACACAGCAAGAAGCCACGGTGATTTGAAAGAAAACGCTGAATACCACGCAGCAAGAGAAAAGCAAGCTCTTATAGAAAGCCGCATAGCCGAGCTTGGAGGCATACTTTCAAAAGCGCAGGTTATCGACCCCGCAAGCTATCCTCACGATAGTGTAAAATTTGGCTCAAGTGTTGTTATTATGGATTTAGAAAGTGAGAAGGAAAGCAAATATACTCTTGTGGGCACTTGTGAGAGTGATTTGGAAAAGGGCTATATCTCCATAGCTTCGCCTTTGGCAAGGGCAATGCTAGGAAAAAAAGAGGGCGATGAATTTAAAGTGCGTTTGCCTAAGGGAGAAAGCGAATTTGAGATTATTAGCATAACTTATGAACCTTTAAAATTTTAATGCTTGAGCTTAAAAATGGGGCATTTTTTTTGGCTGATGCCCACGAAAATGAAGAAAGAAGATATTTTTGGGATTTTTTGCAAGCATTAGAAAAGGGTGAAATTTACACGCCTCAGCTTTTTTTAATGGGGGATATTTTTGATTTGTTGGTGGGGGAGGTAAAGGCAAGTTATGCTTTTGCTATGCCCTATATCAATTTGCTTGAGAAATTAAGCGAAAAAATGGAAATTTATTATCTTGAGGGCAATCACGATTTTAATTTAAACAGATTTTTTAAAAAAGTGCAAGTTGTAAGCCTACAAAATCAACCTTTAATTTTGCATACGAGTAAAGGTAATGATGAGAAATTTTTTTTGGCACACGGAGATATTTTTTTAAATCCATTTTTGCAATTTTTACTTAAAAGCTTGAGAAATCCTTTTTTGCTTCGTTTTTTAAATTTTATTAATATTCTTACTTTTTCAAGCATTACAAATTGTATCTTGGCGAGACAAAAGAGAAAGAATCTTTTTTATTCCATTGCAAATTTTAAAAATTTAGCTTATGAAAGATACGCAAAATACCAAGCTAATGGTGCTTGGGTGGTAGAGGGACATTACCATCAAAATTTGCTTTTGCAAGAAGGTGTGGTGAAATATTTTAATTTGCCGAGTTTTGCATACGAGAGAAGTTTTTTTGTAGTAGAATTTTTGCCAGAAGTCAAATTCGAAAAACAAAAATTGAGAGGTCAAGATGTTTGATGAAAATATTGTGAAAACGGGCTCAAATGAGATGGAGCTTGTCGATTTCCGTATCTTCAAGCAAGGACACGAGAAAATTTATGAGGGAATTTATGGGGTAAATGTCTCTAAGGTCAGAGAAATCATTAAGATTCCTAACCTTACAGAGCTTCCTGGCGTTCCTGATTATATTGAGGGAATTTTCGACCTTCGTGGTGTGGTAATTCCTGTGGTTAATCTTGCTAAATGGATGCAAATTGTCGAGCCTGAGAGTGCTTTGTTAAAGCCTAGGGTTATTATTACGGAGTTTTCTAATATACTTATTGGATTTATAGTTCATGAAGCTAAAAGAATTCGCCGTATTAATTGGAAAGATATAGAGCCAGCAAGTTTTTCCTCGGGTTCTGGAGCTTTGGATAAGGGAAAAATTACGGGTGTTACACGCATAGAAAATGATGAAGTTTTGCTTATACTTGACCTTGAAAGTGTGGTTGAGGATTTGGGAATTTATGCACCTAAGACTGAGCTTGAGATAGGAGAGGCGGAGAAATTTAGCGGAATTGCACTTATTTTAGATGATAGTATGACAGCTAGAAGGCGTGTAAAAGATATGATGCAACAAATGGGCTTTACCGTTGTTGAGGCAAAAGATGGTGTCGAGGGACTTAATAAGCTTGAAGAACTTAGCCAAGTTTATGGAGAAAATTTAAAAGATAATCTTAAAATTATCATTAGCGATGTTGAAATGCCACAAATGGATGGTTTCAATTTTGCTGCACACATAAAAGAAGATGAAAGGTTTGAGGGAATTCCATTGATATTTAATTCTTCTTTATCAAACGAATTTATGAATGAAAAAGGCGTGAAAGAAGCCGGCGGAGAGGGTTATTTGGTGAAATTTAATGCAAGTGATTTCTTCTCTGAGATAACACGCGTTTTGAAGAAAGCACAAGGAGAGGAGTAAGATATGGAAGATATGCAAGAAATACTTGAAGACTTTTTAGTTGAGGCTTTTGAGCTTGTCGAGCAAATCGACCATGATTTAGTAGAGCTTGAGTCTAATCCTGAGGATTTGGAGTTGCTCAATAGAATTTTTCGCGTTGCTCACACGGTAAAAGGTTCATCAAGCTTTTTAAATTTTGATGTTTTGACAAAATTAACACATCATATGGAAGATGTTTTAAACAAGGCAAGACACGGTGAGCTTAAGATTACTCCTGATATTATGGATGTTGTTTTAGAATCCATTGACAGGATGAAAACTTTGTTGAATTCCATTCGTGATAATGGCAATGATTCTGCCATAGGTATGGATATAGAACCTATTTGTGCTAGACTTACAGCTATTTCAGAGGGCGATGTTTCAGCAGTTGCGTCTGTAAGCGAAGAGCCTAAAGTGGAGCCTAAGGAGGAAGTCGTCCCAGCTACACCTGAGCCAAGTGTTGAACCTGATGTTGATGTGAATCAGCTTAGCGATTCTGAAGTTGAAGCGGAGATTGAAAGATTGCTTAAAGTGCGTAAGGCTGAAGACCAAGCAAGGCGTGCTCAGAAAAAGAAAAATGCAGCTGTAGCCACACCTAAACCTACGACTGAAGCAGGTGCAGAAAAGAAAGTTCCAGCTTCTGGTAGTGGTGGTGGTATGGACCAAACTATACGCGTAGAGGTTAAAAGACTTGACCATTTGATGAATTTAATTGGTGAGCTTGTTTTGGGTAAAAACCGCCTACTAAAAATTTATGATGATGTTGAAGAGCGTTATGAGGGAGAGAAATTTCTTGAGGAATTAAACCAAGTCGTTTCACAATTAAGTATCATCACAACCGATGTGCAGCTTGCAGTGATGAAAACAAGAATGCAGCCTATTGCTAAGGTTTTCAATAAATTTCCGCGCGTTGTTAGGGATTTAAGCCGTGAGCTTGGAAAGCAGATTGAGCTTGAGATTACAGGTGAAGAAACTGAGCTTGATAAGTCTATTGTTGAGGAGATAGGTGATCCTATTATGCATATGATTAGGAATTCGTGCGACCACGGCGTTGAAGATCCAGCCACGCGTAAAGCAAATGGCAAACCAGAAAGAGGGGTGGTGCAGCTTAAGGCATATAACGAGGGCAATCATATCGTTGTTGAAATTACCGATGATGGTAAAGGACTTGATGCAAATGAACTTAAGATAAAAGCGCTTGAAAAGAATTTGATTACTGAAAAAGAAGCAGGGCAAATGACGGATAAAGAGGCTTTTACCTTGATTTTCAAGCCGGGCTTCTCTACCGCTGCGAAAGTTACAAATGTGTCCGGTCGCGGTGTGGGTATGGATGTCGTTAAGACAAATATCGAAAAATTAAACGGGGTAATTGAGATAGATAGTGAGCTGGGTAAGGGAAGTTCCTTTAAGCTTAAAATTCCTCTTACTTTGGCAATTATCCAGTCTTTGCTTGTGGGAACGCAAGAAGAATTTTATGCGATACCACTTGCTTCAGTTCTTGAAACTGTTAGAGTGCCTATTGATAATATTTACACAATAGAGGGTAAAAATGTCTTGCGCTTGCGTGAAGAAGTGCTTTCTCTTGTGAGACTTTCGGATGTCTTTGGGGTCAAGCAAGTGCTTGAAAGTGGGGATCAAACTTATGTTGTTATTATAGGTGTGGCAGAGTCTAAGCTTGGAATTATAGTCGATACCCTTGTGGGGCAAGAAGAAATTGTTATTAAATCGATGGGTGATTATTTGCAAAATATCCAAGGTATAGCAGGTGCGACTATACGAGGTGATGGTAGGGTTACGCTCATTATTGATGTTGGCGCTATGATGGATATAGCAAAAGAGATTAAGGTCGATATCAAAGCTCAACTTGAATCAAGCGTTAAAAAGCCTAAGGAGCAACCAAGCGATTATAAGGTTTTAATCGTTGATGATTCTAAGATGGATAGAACTTTAATGCAAAAAGCTTTAGAGCCGCTTGGTATCAGTCTGCTTGAAGCAACTAATGGCGTTGAGGCTCTTAATATCGTCAAATCGGGCGAACACGAGATAGATGCCATACTTATCGATATTGAAATGCCAAGAATGGATGGTTATACTTTAGCAGGTGAGATTCGTAAATATTCTAAATACCGCCAACTTCCTCTTATAGCCGTCACTTCAAGGACAAGTAAGACGGACCGCTTAAGAGGCGTGGAAGTCGGTATGACTGAGTATATTACTAAGCCTTATTCTCCTGAATATTTGGAAAATGTGGTGCGTAAAAATTTGAAACTAGGATAAGAAATGAGTAATGAAAAATTAAATCAGGTCTTACAAAGACAACAATCTCAAATGGTCGATCGTGATGAGACTAGAAAAGAAGATGATATTGTCCAACTTGTTGGTTTTGTGGTTGGAGATGAGGAATATGCTATTCCCATTCTTAATATCCAAGAAATAATTAAGCCTATCGAATTTACGAGAGTGCCTAGTGTGCCTGATTATGTTTTGGGCGTATTTAATATGAGGGGTAATGTAATGCCACTTATCGACCTTGCCCAGCGTTTTAATTTGGGGAGTTCTAAAATGACCCCACAAACGCGTTATATCGTGCTTCGTGGAGAAACAAATGGTAGCGGTGTGGGTGGAAATGCCGGTTTTGTGATAGATAGACTCACAGAAGCAATTAAAATTCATAGAAACAAGATTGACCCGCCACCTGAAACTTTAGCGAAAGAAAAGGGTATGATTTATGGTATAGGCAAAAGAGACGAAAATATCCTTACTATTTTGAAAGTTGAAGCTTTATTAAAGCGTGAATTTTAATGATAAAACTTTGTGTTTTTGATTTTGATTCCACTTTAATGGATGGTGAAACGATAGATATTTTAGCAAATGCTTATGGTGTGGGTGATGAGGTAAAAGCCATCACCCAAAGAGCTATGAACGGTGAGCTTGATTTTTTTGAGAGTCTTCATCAAAGGGTAGCTTTGCTTAAAGGTATGTCTTGTGTTGATGTTTTAAAGGTGAGTCAAAATTTACCTTTAATGAACGGCAGTTTTGAATTGATTGAATTTTTAAATTCTAAAAATATTATTTGTGTAGTTTTTAGTGGCGGTTTTCACGAGGGTGTGGATTGTGCTATGGAAAAACTTAAATTTAAACTTGGTTTTGCAAATTATCTTCATCATAAAAATGGCAAACTTACAGGGCTTGTGGGGGGAGAGATGATGTTTTCTAACTCCAAAGGATTAATGCTAGAAAGATTAAAGCAGTTTTTAAATTTGAGTTTAGAGGAAGTAATGTGCGTAGGAGATGGTGCAAATGATTTGGCGATGTTTGAGCATAGTGGCTTAAAAATCGCTTTTTGCGCCAAGGAAATTTTAAGAGCAAGTGCTAGTGTGTGTATCGATGTGAAAGATTTAAAGGAAATTATAAAGGTAATGTGATGAAACAATTTTCTTTATGGTGTGATTTTGTTGAGGATAATTTTTTGGATAATGAATTTGTTACTTTACTTCATTCTAAAATTAATGGGGCAACCTCTAATCCTCTCATTTTAAAAAATGTGATTTTAACTCCAGCTTATAAAGATAAAATTGCTAAATTGAAAGGTAAAAAGCCTAAAGAAATTTATGAAAGTATCGCGATGCGCGATATTTGCAAGGCTGCGGATAGGTTGGCTTATAAATTTGAAAAGGGAGATGATGGCTTTATCAGTCTTGAAATTGACCCTAGAATTTATGATAATGCTAGTCTTAGCATAGGTGAGGCAAAAAGACTGCACAGCACTATGGCAAGGGCTAATGTTATGATGAAAATTCCAGCGACAAAAGCTTCTTACGAGGTAATGTATGAATTAATGAAAAGTGGCATAAGTGTGAATGCTACTCTCATTTTTTCTCAAAAACAAAACAGGGAATGTTTTGAGGCTTTAAATGAGGGTTTGAAGGCTTTTCGAAAAGAGCAGGCAAGTTCAAAAGCTAGGGAACCTAAGGCTGTGATTAGCATTTTTGTCAGTCGTTTGGATAGAATTTTAAACGAAAGAGTGAATGAGCCAAATAAAATAGGCATTTTGAATGCAAATTTGGCTTACAATTACATTATGGCACAAAATGAGCCAAATATCCGTGCGTTATTTGCTAGCACAGGAGTAAAGGGAGACGATTTACCAAAGGATTTTTATATAAGGGAGCTTTATTTAGATAATGCATTAAATACAGCCCCTTTGGACGCTCTTAGAACTTTTGATGGTAAGGCAGAATTTAAAGAGGCTTTGAGTGATGATAAACTTTGTGAAAAGCTTAATGACTTGGTTTCTAAAGAGCTTTTAGATGAGACTTGTCAGTATTTAATCGATGGAGCTTTAAAGAATTTTTGCGTTGAATTTGATGATTTGTTGGCAAAGTTGTAAAATTAAGCGTTTTTAAATGATTTTAAGATTATAATTTCGCTTTATTTTTTTTAGAAAGGAAAAAGATGTTAGAAGGTATCGTTAGAGAGAGTATCGGTAGAAAAGCGGCAAAAGCTTTAAAAAGAGATGGTTATCTAATTGCAAACATCTATGGTAAAGGCTTGGAGAATATCCACGCGGCTTTTAAGGTTAATGATTTTATTAAAGAAGTGCGTAAAAAAACCACTCTTATCTTTGATGTTAAGGTCGGTGCTAAGACTTTGAGCGTTGTGGTTGTGGATTATCAAAAGGATCCTGTTACGAGCGATTTAAAGCATGTGGATTTAAAAGTTGCTCAAAAGGGAGTGGTATCTAAGTATATGGTTCCAGTAAAAGTTAGTGGAACTGCGATAGGTCTTAAAAATAAGGGTGTTTTAATCCAATCTAAAAGACGCCTAAAGGTTAAATGTGCGGCTGAGAATTTACCAAATTTCTTTGAGCTTGATGTAAGTAAGCTTGATGTGGGTGATGCTTTGCTTGTTAAAGATATAGTTGTTCCACAGGGCGTGAGTATTATCGAAGCAGATAGGGTGGCGGTTGTCGGCGTAGAAAAAGCGAGATGACATTAGTCGTAGGACTTGGAAATATAGGACGCGAGTATGAAAACACGCGTCATAATGTAGGCTTTATGCTGATTGACTTACTTATAAAAGAAAGTCAAACTAGCCTTTTATCTCACTCCAAATTCAAAGGAGAGCTTCATAAACTAGGCTCTTCTTTACTTCTTAAGCCTCATACTTATATGAATCATTCTGGCTTTAGTGTTAAATCTGTTCTTGATTTTTATAAGTGTGAGCGTTTGATTGTTATTCACGATGATATCGACTTGAATCTAGGCGCTTTGCGTTTTAAAAAAGGCGGCTCAAGTGGCGGACATAATGGGCTTAAAAGTGTAGATAGTTTGTGTGGAAATGATTATGAGAGAGTGCGTATAGGTGTAGGAAGAGGTAGGGATACCATTGCTCATGTTTTAGGGCAATTTACAAGTGAGGAAAGTGTGATTTTGGATGAGGTTTTATTAAAGGCTAAGGAATCTTTGCTTGAACTTATGCAAGGTGGCGATTTGGCAAAAATTTCTTCACTTTATAGTTTGAAAGCTTGATGATGGGTGTATTTTTTTATTTTATCTCAACCATTTATCTTAAGAATTTTTTTATTTTATTTTTTGCTTTGCTTGGGTTTTATTGCGGCGTAGATATGCTTTTAAATTTTAAAGATTTACCCGACTCTGCTAACTTAATTTTGCTTTATGTTTTGTTTGTTGGTTTTAGTGCCGTAACTTATATTTTACCCATTTCTTTAATTTTTTCTCTTGTTTTGTCCTTTTTAACTATGATAAGAAATAATGAATTGGTTAGTCTTTATGCTTTAGGTCTGAGTAAAAATAGGGTGGTTATTTATCCTTTTTTATGGGCTTTGTTTTTTTGTTTTATTTATGTTGGATTTAACTTTACATCTTTTGCGTATGCAAATGAATTTAAAAGAAGCATACTTAATAACGGCACTTTAAATAAAAAAAGTGGTGATATTTTTTTGAAATTCAATGAAGAATTTGTTTATGTTAAAAGTTTAGATGATGGATTGGCTAGGGAGATTAAAATTTTTGCTCTAAAGGATGAAAATTTAAGCCATTTTATCCAAGCAAATCGTGCTTTATTTAATGAAGATTCTTGGCTTTTAAGGGACGGAAATATTACGCACATTCCTCAAAAGTTTGTCTTGGGAGAAAATGGTTATAAGAGCGAAAATTTCACAAGTTTGGAAGCGTTGGAGGGGTTTAAGCCAAAAGTTGCTCAAAGCGTGGCAAGTGGTAGAGAGTATTCAATTTATGATGCTTATCAAAGTTTGGTTTTATTTAATTCTCAAGAGCTCAACACGAGAAATTTGAAAATCACCCTTTACAAGCTTATTTTTGCACCCTTTTTTGCACCCTTTTTGATGCTGATAATGTATTATTATTTTCCAGCGATTGCGCGTTTTTTTAACCTTGCCTTTATCGCTTTTATCGCTTTTATCGTAACGCTTGTGGTTTGGGGAGGGTTATTTGTGCTTTTAAGGCTGAGTGAAAATGGAGTGATAAGTGGTGAATTCGGTATTATTTTGCCAAATTTACTTTTAGCTTTTGCTGCTTTGGTGATGTTATTTAAAAAGCGTTAAGGAGAATTTTATGGATTATTTGAAATTGAAAGAAGAATTTAAAACTCCCTTTTATCTTTATGATTTTGATTTGATAAAAAGTCGCTTTTTAGAGCTTAAGGATGTTTTTAAGGCAAGAAAATCACAAATTTTTTATGCGATGAAGGCAAATTCTAATTTAAGCTTATTGCAAATGTTGGTGAGGCTTGATAGTGGATTTGACTGCGTAAGTATAGGGGAGGTTAGAAGAGCTTTAAGGGTAGGAGCAAAGCCTTATAAAATTATATTTAGTGGAGTTGGAAAAAGTGAAGATGAGTTAGAGCAAGCTTTAAAATTTGATATTTTGTATATTAATTTAGAAAGTGAAGAGGAAATGCTACTTTTAGAAAGTGTGGCAAAAAAGCTTAAGCTCAAGGCAAGAATTTCTATAAGAGTAAATCCAAATGTTGATGCTAAAACTCACCCATATATTTCTACGGGTTTAAATGAAAATAAATTTGGAGTGGAAATTGATTTAGCTAGAAAGATGTATTTATACGCTGCGAAAAGTGCGTTTTTAGAGCCTGTTGGAGTGCATTTTCATATAGGTTCGCAATTGCTTGATGTAGCACCTATACACGAAGCAGCGTTTATTGTGGCAAAACTATTAAGAGAATTAAAGGCTTTAAAAATCGAGCTTAAATTTTTTGATGTGGGTGGAGGACTTGGCATAAGCTATGAGGGAGAAAAAGAACCTTGTTTGTATGATTATGCGCAAGGAATTTTGGCAAGTTTAACCGGACTTGATGTAACTATAGGCTTGGAGCCGGGACGCTTTTTGGTTGCAAAGAGTGGAACGCTTGTATGTAGCGTTTTGTATGAGAAGAATACACTTAAAAAACGCTTTATGGTTGTTGATGCGGCGATGAATGATTTAATCCGCCCAAGTCTTTACAATGCTTATCACGAGATAGTTTTACCTTATGCAAAAGGGGAGCCAAGCCTTTGTGATGTGGTTGGTGGAATTTGTGAGAGTGGAGATTTTTTCGCTAAGGGGCGTAAGCTTCCAAAAAGTGAGAGAGGGGACATTGTTTTAATCAAAGAAGCTGGAGCATACGGCTTTACTATGAGCAGTAATTATAATACGCGTCCTAGAATTTGTGAGCTTGCTATCGAAAATAGCGTTGTTAAAATGGTGCGTAAAAGGGAAAAATTTGAGGATTTAATAGCTTTAGAAGAAGAGTGTTTGGATTAAGCATTAAAGAAATTTCTCCTTGGAATTTTCAAGGAGAAATTTTATATAGGACTTTTAAGTCTTCTTTTAAAAAATGCTCCCATAATCAAAATGATTGTAAAGGCAATGAAAAAATATAAAAATTTAGGAATAGGAATAGGATCGCCCGCTGCGTAAGAATGAAGCCCAGACAAATAAAAATTCACCCCAAAATAAGTCATTAAAATGGAATAAAACCCTAAAATACTTGCACTTGCAAAAACATAAGGATTGTTAAATTTAGGGATAAATCTAAGGTGCAAAATAATAGCATAAATAATGATAGAGATTAAAGCCCAAGTTTCTTTAGAATCCCAGCCCCAGTATCTTCCCCAACTCTCATTTGCCCAAACGCCACCTAAAAAATTTCCTACGGTTAGCAGGGCAAGTCCTATTATCATCGCCATTTCATTAATGCAGTGTAAATTTAAAATGCTTTGGTCAATTTGTGCTTTTTTAGGGTTTCTTAGCATAAATAAAATTAAACTAAACACGCCAAGTAAAAAGCAAAGTCCTAAAAATCCATAACTTGCCGTGATAATAGAAACATGAATATTGAGCCAATAAGATTTTAAAACAGGCACAAGGTTTGTAATTTGCGGGTCCATAAAGCCAAGATGAGCTACAAAAAGCGAAATTCCCGCCATAATGCTTGCAGTGCAAAGAGCTAGGGAGGATTTTTTATAAAAAATTAATCCCGAAAAAGCACAAGCAAAAGCTATATAAATCATACTTTCATAAGCATTACTCCAAGGAGCGTGACCGCCCACATACCAACGAAATGCTAGAGCTAAAGCGTGAGCCAAAACACTTAAAGTAATGAGAGCAAAAATGCTTCTTTTGAATATTTTAGATGCTTTTTTAAGACTTAGAATTTCATAACTAAGCAAGATGAAAAGCACACCACCTAGTAAAAGATAAACTAGGGTGAGGTTATTAAAAATATTATAATGATTTAGAAAAATTTCTAAAGAGATTTGGGTAGGTGCGGGAATGAGATTTGCACCATAAAAATTTTGGAAATTTTTAAGATTTTTTAAATCTTCATCAGCCTTAGAAAAATCTTTACTGCTAAGAGCTTGCTCGAAATCAAAAAAATACTTTGCCAATAAGCCTTGTATATTTTCTATATCTTTTAAACTAAAGGGCATAGAAGTAGCTGGAGAATACCAAGTATAAGTCCTTTGGCTTGGGTCTGGAAATATCCTAAAAATTTCTCCACTATAAATATAAAAAGCAGTATTAATCTTTTCATCAAGTGCTAAAATGTCTTTGTCAAATTGATTTCTTAGTGCGGGTTTTTTGCGATTTGCCTCTTCGATATAATTTGAAAGCTTATAATCATCTCCGTCAAAAACATCATCGTAAGCGAGGTATTTTTCATCTTTGTCTACCCCTAAAATCTCTTTTAGTTTTGGAGTTTTAACGCTAATCATCTTAATTTGTCTAAAGTGTTGTGGGTATATCATCATACCAAGGAAAATTTGATTGTAGTTTAAGCCTAAAAAATCATCTTTTTTGGTGATTTTGTGGATATAATTCATCGCTAAAGTATCGATAGGCTTTATTCTACCATCAAAATCTTGAACGAGTAAAGTTCCAAAAAGCATAGAGTGCTTCGTGGAATTATCTTTAATGTTTTGAATTAGCCTTAAGGCATTTTCATCGGCAAAACCTTTAGTGTGTAGAGCAAAGAAGCAAATGATGATAAATAGAAGATTTTTTTGATTCTTAAGATAATTTGATAATTTTTGAAACCTTGAATTTTTGGCAAATAAAATCCACAAAAAACCCAAAGTAAGCAGGGTGTATCCTATATAGGTTGGGATTTTACCAGGGTCTTTATTTACAGAAAGTATAGTGCCTTGCTCATCTTGGTCATAAGAGCTTTGAAAGAAACGATAGCCACCATAGTCTAAAACATTATTCATAAAAATTTTATACTCAAAACTTTTATCCTCATCAACCACTTCAATATCCGAAGCATAAGATGAGGGACTCATAGAGCCCGCGTAACGATCTAGAATGAAATCTTTTAAACTTAATGAGAAAGGAAGCTTAATCTCTTCTGGTCCCCAATTTAAAGCAAAAATTTCACCGCCTAATCTAAAAGGCAGAACATTTTCATTATTATAGTTTGGGGTAAGTAAAATTTCCTTAGTTTCACCATTAAAAGAAATTTGCATTTTGATGATGGGATTACTCATTGCATCAGGGGCTTTTTTATAATCAAGCAATTTTAAATCTATTGTTTTATTTGGCATAGAAACCTTTTTTTCAAAATCATTATGAAGAAAGGGGTTAAAAGCTATACCAAAAGATTGATATTCTACAACTTTACCCTCGTCATTATAAAGCATTAAGGCTATAAATTCATCTCTTGTAACGATAGTATTGGAGCTTTCTCCCTCTCTTATATGCATACCGCCCTCTACTCCAAAATAACGCGTAATACCAGCCCCAAGCAAAATGACTATAAAAGCACTATGTAAGATTAGGGAAGCGTATTTTTTTCTTTGTAAAAGTTTATGTGCGAAGATAATGCCTATAAGATTGAGTAAAAGTAAAATGTGCAATATATCAAACCACAAAGTGTTATAAACCAAAGCTTTAGCAGCACTCGTGCCAAAATCATTTTCCACAAAAGTCGCTACCGCACAAGAAAAAGCATAAATAAAAAGTAAGATAAGACTTGCCCAAAATGAAAAAAAGATTTTTTTAAACATTTTTTTCCTTATAAGCTAAAAAAAGTTTTTTAAAAAGTTCATCTTTATTTAGTTCGTGGTTTTCTTTCTCTTTTAAAATTTCCATAGTTAAAGCAAGACGCTTAGCACTCATAAAACCGGGATAAATCAGCAGGGTTTTATGATTAGGGGTAAAGAAAACTAGAGTAGGCGTAGCGTCTATGTTAAATTCTTTTGCAAGTTCTTCTGTGCTTGTTTTTTTATCATCATAATTATGGATTTTGTGATAACTCGTGTTAATATAATAAGAATTGTATGTGTTTTTTAAGATATTTTGAACTTCTTTATCGTTTTGAATTTCGTGTTTTAATTTATCGCAATAGGTGCAATTATTTGCACTAAAGATAATCAATACAGGTTTGTTGGAAAAAACAATGTTTTGATTGTCCTTAAAAAATTCTGCAATTTCTTTGTAAGAATTTAAATCAAGATTATTAGCATCTTGTTTATGTTTTTCCGTAGTTTGTGTTCCTTTTGAGAGTATGGCTTCATCTATTTTTTCATCATTACAAGCGCAAAATAATAATGCTACAAATCCTAAAGTCAGTTTTTTAAACATCAAATCCTTTCTTTTAAATTGCCTAGAAAATCTAGGCAATTATTATTTTAGTAAATCTACTATAAAAGCATAAATCATTAAGAATAAGAAAATCATTCCCGTAATTAGCATTAAATAACCTACTAACTTTGCTATGCCTTTATAAGAATTAAATTTGGAGTTTTTCTCATATAGACTCTCAAGTTTTCCGCTTTCCTTCAGGCGTTTATAATAAACACTTCTTTCCTGCTTGATTTCAGCTTCACTTTGAGTTCCTGAAAAAATTACCATATCCATAGGGAAGCGATCCGCTCTAAAATGGGTATTAAAGAAATGGATGGCAAAGATAAATCCTGTCGCAAGTAGAGCTTCATCAGAATGCACTAAAGAGCAAAGATTAATCATCCAGCCCGGTAAAAAGGTGCTAAAGAAAGTAGGGAACCATAAAACAAGTCCCGAAAGCCCTATTACAAACATACCCCAAAATACAGCTAGATAATCAAATTTTTCCCAATAAGTCCAGCGGTCAAATTGCGGTCTTTCGCCCATACCAAAGAACCATTTAAAGTGTGCCTTCATATCTCTAAAATCTTGCCAATTTGGCATTAAGGAATCTGGACCAAAAAGCGCTCTTAAAATTTTCATTTTATCGAGCTTACCTGTTTGTGGGTCGCGCACCAAATCTCTTCTTTTCCAATTCACAAGCATAATTTCCCCAATATGTGAGAAAAAGACTGCAAACATAACGATAGCGCTAATATGATGCACAACAGTCGCACCGATAGGACCACCCATAAGATTTATCATAGTTTGCGCCCAAGGAGCAGAATAAAATTTTTGTGGCAGACCCGAGAAAGCCAAGCCTAAGAAACTTGCTGCCATAAAGAAGTGCTGAATTTTATGGAAAGTTGTAAATCGTTTGATTAAAACCTTATCATTATGAGCATTTTCTTTTGCTTTTTTCCATTCCACAGGGTGTGAAAGTCTAGCCAAAATGAGTCTTATGCTCCAAAGTAAAGTGTGCAAACCAAAGAACACAAACACTCCTATCACTAAAGCTGTCATAAAAATATAGGCTCCGTGAAGCATAGGATAATTTTCTCCATCAGTATGGTCAGCGTGTGCGATGAAATTTGCAAAATTTTCATTAGAATTTGGATGGCATTGTGCGCAAGTTTGAACGCGGTTTAAAGGTGATAGTGTTGAATTTAAATCTTCAACCTTTAAAATATTGTGCTTACCGTGACAATCATAACAAGCTGCGATTTTTGGCGCACTACCTGGGCTATTTAAAACCATAGCCTTGCCGTGGAAAGTATCGTGGTAGCGGTCTTGTTTATCCTGATGGCACTCACCGCATTTAAAATCACTTCTTTGCTTTAAGGTCATTGCATTCATTAAAGGGTCATTGCTGTGAATATCGTGGCAAGTTGTGCAAGTTGGAGCTTTTTTACCCTCTTTGCTAAGTTCCATTTGGTTGATATTTTGATGGATACTATGCTTAAATTCTTTATCAACTTCCTTATGGCAGCTTGCGCAATTTTTGTTGATGAGTTCTAAATTTGCAGCATTGTTGTAGCGGATGGATTTTTTATCTTCTCCCTTTCCGTGGCAATCCCTACAGCTTGGAGTATTTCCAAAATACATTCTTGAGTGAATACTATCTTTAAAATCATCCAGATTTTTAGCACTTTGCCATTTTTCAATTTGCTCTTTATGAACTTTTCTTCCTGAAAGCACCCACGATTCTATACCATCTAGCATCACATAAACACGGGTGTAACCAAGCTTTTGACTTAAACTTGCAAGGTTGGAGGCGTCAAAAGTAAAGCGATTAGAACCATAAAAAATTAAAGTAGCGTTAAAATCATCTGGTAATAAATTTTGCCAGTTTTGAGAATCTACTAAAATGGCATCTGGTATATTACCAGCAAGTTTTCTTTCCTCATCTGGATTAACATCGATAAAATAGACATTTTTCTGTCCTAAAAGTTTTTCAGCCTCTCCCATACTAATGGGAGTTACGCCTTCTACTATACCAATTTGAATTTTTCCATCAGCGTATAAAGAGGGATTTAAAAAACAAAAAAGAGCAAGTAGTATGAGTTTTACTAAACTTCGTTTCAAAATTTACTCCTTAAAATCGCCCAAAAATGGGCGAAAAATTATTTTAAAATGTTCTTAGCTTCTTGTATATAAATCAAAGCTTCATCGACTATTTTTTTAGAGTAAACAGGACCATGAACACCCCAAGAGCCGTCTTTTTGTAATTTTTCCGCAATGGCTCTTGCTTGATTAGCTAGGGTAATTACACGAGATTTTTTCTCCACAGAAAGTTTAGGATTTTCAGCCATAGCTTTATCGATTTCCTTTACACCTTTAAGGATATTTTCATAGCCTTCTTTAACAGGTTTTTGCCAACCCACAACAACATTATAGATGGTCTCTTGGTCTGTAAAGTGAAGTTTCTTAGGCAGATTTGACTGCACTGCACTATGACATCCACTTGCTCCAGGTCCCATTAAATTTGGATCGCTAAAGCTTGTGCGTCCGCAAGCCCACATAAGGTCAAGGAAGAATCTTCCATCATCATCTCTAGCTATGGTCCATCCAGGAGTTTTTGGTGACCTTTCTTTACCTTCTGGTGGGTTGAGAGATTTTGCAGTTTTATCTACTTTTATCTTCCAAATGTGAGAGGCTCTAACATTATCAAATCCACCCTTATCAGGATTTTGAACCGCTCCAAAATTCTCACAACTCATCATATTTGGCATATGGCAAGAGGTGCAATTATCCTTAGAGTGAATTCCACCTTGTTTAAAGAAGCTTGCTTGTGTATCGTGGCAATCTGTGCAAGTTTTTTTAAGTCCTACTTTAGTATAACCATCTTTCCAATCATTAAAAGTAACCTCGTGTGGGTCGTGGCAAGTTGAACATCTCATACCCTTATCATAATGTTCTGAGCTATACATTTGTGCGCCCTCAGTTCCACAAGCTGGACAACTAGACTTAAAAAATGCGTTAAATGGTTTTCTAGGATTTTTCTTAGCATCTTCTTCGTTATAAGAAAATCTTTGGTGGCATCTTTCGCAATTTGATGGCATACCAGCACCTCTAGCTCCATAAAGGTGAGCGCCTGCTCCGTGGCATTCTTCGCAAGAAATTCCTTTGGCGATGGTGTGTTTTCTAAGCTCTTGAGCATTTCCTAAAGCTTTGTAAAACTCTTCTTTGCTTTTAAAGTCAAATTTGAAAGTATGACAGGTTTCGCAATATGCACTTGCTGGTTGGAAAAGCATAGTTTGGCGATATTTTGCTGCATAAGAGTTGGTCCCCCAAACTTGTGAGCCGTTGCCACCAAATTCTTCCATAGTGGTAGGGAATCCTGGAGAAAATTCTGCTATTCTTTTAGTCATTTCAGGTGTTAAGAACTCACTCCAAAGCCTTGAAAATTGGTTTCCTCCAGCTACAAGCTTTCCAGTCATATTACTAAGATTTCCATCTTCAATATGATAAGTTCCGCGAACTAGCCATTTATCGACAAATCCATATTTTGTTCTTGGTGTCCCAATGACGGCAAAAACATCATCTGGATAAATTCCATCTGGTAAAATGGTGGATTGTGAGTTATACATAGGTTTTTTTAAGTCATTTCCCACTTCTTCAAATTCATCTGGAAAACGAACTGTTTTAGCGTGGCGTGACCTTTCCCAAGCTTTATATTGTGCTGGATGGCACTCACCGCACTTTTTTGGACCTACGAATTTATTTGGAAAATCTAAGAAAGATTCCATTCCCAAACGATAAGTTACCGAGGCGTGAGCTAGATTATTTTGCTCTGCGAAAGTAGGACCATTAGAAAATTCTACATACTCTTCCTCTCTATCGCTGATAGCATATTTACCAACTATACGCCCCTCTTTTTCATATTTAAACATTGGGTGATGCTCTTTTAAATATTTAAAAAACGCATCTTCTTGATGGACATAACCCTCAAGAGTCCTTGGCTTTGTATTGCCATCTTGTGCGGCTTGTCCTTGAATGAGAACATTTGAATTCTCCGCACCACTTGCACTTAACCCTATTCCAAGCAATAGAGTTAAAACCATTCCTTTAGGGACGAACTTCTTCATAAGATACACCTTATAAATTAATTTTTAAGTTAATATAATGAAATAAATTATTTAAGATATAAATCATCTCATTTAATTTTTATTAACTTTTATGTAAATGTAGTATCATTAAGCTTAATAATTGATAAAAACAAAAAAAAAAAATGATTTTTTTTAAAAATTCTCTACAAATTAATGCAACCTATTTAAATATTGCTAAGAAATTTTAAACAATTTTTGGAGAAATACTAACTTTTAAAAAGCTAAATTTTTGAGAGGCTTTTAAGTGTATTTTTATAATTTTTTTTAAATTAAAGATATTATTGCATTACAAAAAGTAATTTCAAAGCTTTGTTTTTAGTGTGAGATAGAGAAAACTGAGGATTTTATATAAGAGAAGACTTGCCTAGAAACTCGCAAAGAAAGGGCGGTTATCATTCCCTTTCTAAAATGAGTTAAAATTGATTCATAATCTTATGCCAAATGTTACTAAAGACACTTGGCTTTTTTTCTTTATTTTCTTTAAAATCTAGTTGCTCTTGTATGCTTATCGCATCATTTTCCTGCAAATCATCATTGAAAAGTTCATTTCGTATTTCATCCTCTTCTTCTTTTTGAGGGATAAATTCTTGTTTAATTTGGCGATTGAAATTTTCAATTTCGCCTTTATATCTTAATTTTTCATTAGAATCTAATTCATAAGGGGTGAAATATCCAGCTCCATAAAGACAAAGTCCTATGGCGCAAGTATTTTCTGGGTCGTTAAAAATTTCATTAAAGCCGCCGATTAAGTCTTTTCTAGCATTTGCAAGGCGGACAGATTTATTATCAAAAGTGGCAGAAGCAAGCTCATCAAGTCCTGCAAGTTTTGTCATACCTCCAGTTAGCACTACGCCTCCGCCTGTGCTATTGGCATACCGATTGTCGCTTAAAATTTTTGCTAAAATCATTAAAGTTTCTTCAGTTCTTGCATAAATCACATTAGAGACGGCATCAAGGGCATATTCATTAACCTTTTTTTCATCTCCCATAGCTGGAACCTGTATGAGGACATTTGGTTGTGTAGAAAAAGCAGCGTAGTTAAGCTTCACTTTCTCCGCTTCTTTTAGTGGTGCGTGCAAGGCGATGGATAAATCTTGCGTAATATTAATTGAGCCTATTTGTAAGCAGTCGTTATAGCGTATTGAATTTCCCATATGCACTACCATATCGCAAATTGCTCCACCCATATCGATTAAAACCGCACCAAGTTCTTTTTCACTATCGTCCAAACAAGCTATAGATGAGGCATAGCCTGAAAGAACGATATTGTCCACGCGTAAATCAGCCAACTCTACGGCTTTTTTCAAATTTTTAATGTGTGATTCTTGTGAGATAACAATGTGTGTTGAGACTTCAAGACGATTTCCGCTCATCCCTAAAGGGTCATCAACATGTTCTAAGTCGTTGATTTTGAAATTATAAGGTAAAACATGGATAATCTCATATCCACTTGGCAAATTTGCTGTATGTTTAGCCGTGCTTACAGCCCTGTGAATTTCTTTAATGCCGATTTCGTGGTTTGGGATATTAACAACGCCCACACTATCAACACTTTTGGTATAAGCACCAGAAATGGAAACAACGACCTTATCATAATGCACTCCGCTCATCATTTCAGCACTACTAACAGCTTCTTCTATGGATTTTGAGGCTAATTCTATATTAGTAATGGCACCCTTTTTCACTCCACTTGTTTTTGTTTTTGCAAAGCCTATAATTTTAAGTCCGTCTTCATCTTTTTGAGCGATGATAGCGCAAGTTTGCGTTGAGCCTAAGTCAATTCCTAATATATTCACATTTTTCCCTTAGTGATAAATTTTAATCTTGTATGTCTTTTTTAATTCTTCCAAAAGCTCTTGCTTAATTTCATTACTTTTAAGAGACTTTAAGCTTGGTTCCAGCATTGTTTTGTATTGATTAAAATCTTGCTTATTTGGATTTAATTTTTGTTTTTTAATCCTATAAAGTATAGCTTTTTTATCATCAATTAGCACATAAGAGCTATTTTGTTCGGAGTTAAAAACTTGCGAAAGAAAGAAGCTAAATTCGGCATTATTTAGCATTTCATCACTAATTTTTTTAGAATCTTTGATAGAATTTCTGCTGACAAAGTCAAGCTCTATACCGCTGAAATTATTTAATGCTTTTTGGGCTTTTTCTTCAAGGGCTTTCTTTGCTTCTTCACTATAATAAAGTGGTAAAACTTCAGCTTTTGCTTCTTCGAAATTTTTGACGCGCACAGGATTTACCTTGTTTAAACGTAAGATGATAAAACCATCTTTGCAAATTTTACCTTCACATTCTTGCCAAACTAGAGGTTTTAAAATATCGTTATTTTTAGCCTTTGCTAGGAGTTCGAGCGGATAGGTTTTATCACTTTCACTAATGTTTAAATCTTTTTGAAAACTATCTTTTTGATTTCTCAAGGCGACAAATTTCTCGTTAGCTAAATTTTTTGTTTTTTCTAAGCTTAAATCCTTTATCACCATTTCTTTGGCTACTTCAAAATCTAAAATTTTGCCATCTTGGGCTTTATATTTAAATTTGTTATTTTCATCCTCGTAAAAAGCTTTGAGTTCATCTTGTGTAAAATTAGCCTTTTTCGCTTCGATAAAATAGCTGGAAAGCTCGTAGTTTTTTTGTGTTTTAAAATTATCCTTATGGGCTTCCCATAGTTTTTTGAGTGCGACTTCATCGACGGCTAAATCTTTTTTGTCAAGGCTTATTTTGGATATTTCTAAAGCATCTTGCATAAAATAACTTGCTGCCAACATTTGCAATTCATTTTCCTTGCTGGGCAATTCAAAAATTTTATTGAGTTTGTTAAGAATAATTTTATCGCTTAAAATTTGCTCATAATTCTTAGAAAGTATGTTGTTTTGTTTTAAAATGGCGTAGTAAATATTTTTATCAAAAATTCCATTAACATTTTGAAATTCTTCTGCCCCAGAAAGTTCTTGTATGACTTCCTTTTCATTAGCCCAAAGCCCCAAGCTTTTAGCAAAATTGAGCAAAAGTTTGTCTTCGATGAGAGAATTTAATGCTAAATCTTTAAGCCCTAACTTTTCAGCATTTTCTTCGTCCAATTTTCCATTGCTAATTTGATTATAGTAACCATAGATTTGGTTATATCTTAGATTAAATTCCACAAAAGAGATTTTTTCATCACCTACAACAGCGACAGAACTATTTCTATTTTGGTTATAATCATATGCCCCCCAGCCCACAACACCAGCCCCAACAAAGGCAATTACGCTAATCCATATAGTTACGACCAGATATTTCTTATGGTGTTGCATCCAAGTAAGCATATAATATTCCTCTCAGCATTTTTATAAAGCTTTTATTTTATCAAATAAGTTTTAAACAAGCTTTAATTTTTTAAATATTTCATTACTTTTTACCCAATTAAGCTATAATGCGGAAAATAAGCTTAAGGATAGATTTTGCAAATTCCACATATCCCAGTTTTAGCGCGAGAAGTTAATGTGCTTTTTCAAAAGATTGATGAGGGGACTTTTTTAGATTGCACTTTGGGTTATGCGGGGCATAGCGAAATGATACTTAAGACGCATCCAAATTTACACTTAATCGCTTGCGACCAAGATATGGAAGCATTGAAATTCTCTAAAAAGCGTTTAGAAAATTTCAGCACGAGAATTAAGTTACATCATACGAATTTTTCACAAATTTTAGAGCAGATTGAGCCGGGAAATTTAAGAGGCATACTTGCAGATATTGGTGTTTCATCTTTGCACTTAGATAAAAATGAAAGAGGCTTTTCTGTGCATTCTAATTTTTTAGATATGAGAATGGATAAAAGTCAAGAGTTAAGTGCTTTTGAGGTTGTAAATTTTTATCCAAAAGAAAAACTTGCTGAGATTTTTAAAACTTACGGCGAGTTAAGAGATGGAGATTTGTTGGCGGAAAAAATTGTTCGAGCGAGAGCAAAAAAAGAGTTAAAAAGTGCGAAAGAGCTTTGTGAAATTCTGGGCGACACAAGACTTAGAAATAGAAAAATACCTCGTGCCATTTTGGCTTTTCAAGCTTTAAGGATAGAGGTAAATAGAGAACTAGAGGTTTTAGAGCTTTTTTTACAAAAACTGGAAAATTTGAATCTAAAAGACTGCATTTTGGCTATAATTTGCTTCCACTCTTTAGAGGATAGAG
This sequence comes from Campylobacter helveticus, assembly GCF_002080395.1. NCBI lineage: Bacteria > Pseudomonadati > Campylobacterota > Epsilonproteobacteria > Campylobacterales > Campylobacteraceae > Campylobacter > Campylobacter helveticus. The sequence continues at coordinate 1,324,535 of NZ_CP020478.1, read as the reverse complement.
TGGTAAAAAATTATTTTAAAAAGTGGGCTAAGGCTTGCATTTGCAATGAAAGGGCATTGCGTTGTGAATGTGGAGCAAATCATAGCTTGGGTGAAATTTTAACCAAAAAGCCCATAACTCCAAGTGAAATTGAGAAAAAAAGTAATCCGCGTTCTTCTTGTGCGAAAATGCGAGCTTTTTATTTTAAGTGAGAGTTGATGTTAGAAGAAGATTTTTTAAAAGAAAAGCAAAATATACGCCAAAAAATGCTTAAATATTCGCGTGCGATGACGCGTGGAATTCCTATGGATGAGGAACTTAAAAAAGAAATTTCTAGCGATGATATTCTAAGAAGACGCGTAAAAAACAAGCGACAAAATTTGCTTAACGAAGAATTTTTTGAGCCAAATTCGGCGAAAAAATCCAACATTTATCTTAAAGAAGATTTAATTAATGTCAAATTAGAAGAGAGACAGCCCTTAGGTTCTAAATTTTTTGTTTATTTTAAGGGGAAAAAGAGGGCAAAAGAAAACAAAAAGGAAGAAAAAGAAAGTGTAAAAACTGAAAATAAAAAAGTAAAAGGTGAGAAAAAGAGAAGTTTTACTTTTAGTTTTAAAAGAGTAAAAAAAGTAGAGCAAGCTCTCAAAAAAGAAACCTTAACTCAAATTAACACTACAAAAGAATCTTCAAATTTAAATCAAATCAAGCCAACTTCTTTCAATGCAAATCCTAAAATTTCAGTTTCAAAATCCCAAGCTCCACAAAAAATTGATTTAAAAGCTGAAAAAAAAGAAACGAAAATTAAGGCGGAATTTAAAAAGGTGGAGGAAAAGCCTTTAAAACTGATAGAAAAAGAGACTAACACTCAGCCCATCGCTACCACAAAAGAATTAGACATTAAGGCTTTAGAGGCTAAAAATACTTTGCTTGAGGGGTTTAGTAATGCAACGAAAGAAGACAGAAATTTAAATGCGAATCATTTGCTTTTTGCGAGTTTGTTGATTACTTTTGCTTTATTTTTATTTGCGCCGCAAATTTATATACGCAATCAAATTTATTATCTAAGTAGAGAAATTGCCACACTAAAAGCGGAGGAAAGTGTGCTAAATGAAGAAAATAAAGAGCTTAAAAGGCGTTTGGAAAATATGCGTTTTCAAAATCAAATTTTAGATTATTTAGAGTGATATTGAACGATTTTTTCTAAGACATATTGTTCAAGTGAGTTTTTTGGCACTTCCTCTTCTAGGGCTTGTTTGTAAATTTCTTCTACAATTTGCGAATATTTTTCATAAGCAAAGCAGGGAAAATGGTTTTGCCACGCTTTTAAGATAAGCTTTTTTGATATGATTTTCCTTGCGTAAAGCTTAAAAATATCAAAACCTATAAATACAAAAGCGGTAACCAAAACCGCACTAATGATGCTGATATGAAAATCCAAAAGCGTGAAAAAATAATGCGTTATAACGAGTAGGGGAAGTAAAACGACAAGGCATAAAATCCCATAATAAATATAAGCATTAAGTGTTTTAATTTTGAAATTTAATTTGGCTGGGTCTATAAGCATACCTTCGTTAAATAGGACATTTGATTCTAGTAAATCTCTTAAAAGCACAGGGTGCTTGGAAATTTTGAAAAGGAAATTAAGGCTAAAATCTTTAAATTTTTTCATTTTGACTTCTTTTTTGATTTAAATTTGGCGTATTTTAGCATAAATTTGGAGTATAATTAAGCAAAAAAGGCTTTGAAATGATGCGAGAAAAAGAATTTGTTTTTTTAAATGGAGAATTTTTGCCAAAAGATGAAGCAAAGATAAGCGTTTTTGATAGGGGTTTTATCTTTGGCGATGGAATTTATGAAGTTGTGCCTGTTATTTTTGGCAAGATGGTCGATAAAGAGGAATTTTGGCAAAGATTTACGAGAAGTTTGGAGGCTATAAAGCTTAATTTTCCTTATGAAAAAGAGGAATTTGAAGCAATTTTAAACGAATTAACCGCTAAAAATTTGCTTAAAGAGGGCGGAATTTATATGCAAGTAACCAGGGGTGTGGCGTCTAGGGAATTTAGCTTTGTTAAGAATCTTAAGCCCACCATTACGGCTTTTGTTTTTGAATGCAATGTCTTAAAGAATGAATTTGAAGAGGGTGTTAGCGTGATTAGTGTGCCTGATTTGCGTTGGAAAAGGCGTGATATTAAATCCATCTCACTTTTAGCACAATGCTACGCTAAAGAACAGGCTGTTTTGGCTGGAGCGTTTGAGGCTTTTATGATAGAAAATGGTAAGGTTAATGAGGCTTCAAGTGCTTCTGCGTTTATCATTAAAAATAAAACTCTTGTTACTAAGCCTTTTTCAAACGCGATTTTACCGGGGATTAGAAGGCAAAATATCCTTAAATTTGCTGGTGAACTTGGCTTAAAGATAGAGCAAAGAGCTTTTAGTATGCAAGAAGTTTATGAAGCAGATGAGGTGTTCATCTCGGCAGCCACGCTTTTACTTCTTAGCGTTGTAAAGGCTGATGACAGGCTTATAAATGGCGGTAAGGTTGGCGAATTTGTGCCAAAATTAAGGGCTAAGTATGTGGAGAAAATCACTGCCGAAGCTCAGGGTTAAGCTTAAAAAGATAGTTTTTAAGCTTTAAATCTTCTTCCTCGCTCAGTTTCAAAAAGGAAAGGTGGGAGAGTTTGCTTAAGAGTAGATTTTCTTTTGGAATTTGATTTTTGCCGATTTCAAGACTTGTAAATACACTTTGTCCTATCAAAAGTCTTTTGTCTTTATCATCTAGCCTTAATCCCCAAATGCTATGCAGTGCCACGCTTTTATCACCTAGCTCTCCAGCATAAAGCATAATGTGTCCTTTCATATAAAGCAGTGTAGCGTAAGGTTTTGCAAATTTCTTAAGCAATTCTTTTTTCTTTTCACTACTTAGAAAGCTAATGTCGTAATTTTTGAAAGTTTTATTTTGTGCTAAAGAATTACGCGGTAAATAAATTCCAAAAGGGGCAAAAATATCTCTTAAAAACAAAGAACAATCCCTTTCAAAATCATATCCTCCCCAGCCATAAGGCAAGGATAAAAGCTCTGCGATTTGACTTTTAAAATGCATATCGTTTAATTTTAGCGGGAAGGTTGAGGCGATTTTTTTGCTTATTTTGTATTTTTTAGCGCCTATTTTTCCATAATAATATTTTAAATCGCTTTTGTAGTAAGGATAAAGCGCACCTATGCGTGTTTCAAAAAAGAATTTGCCACTTTCATCTAAAACAGCTGCTTTTTCCTTGAGTGGAGTGATGAAATTTAAATTTTCATAAATTTTTGCTCTTTTATCGCTAAAAATTTCCAAATCTTTTCGCTCCACAAAGCCAAAGCCGCTTTCACTCATTACAAAAGCGTAGCGTTTATCAAGGCTTAGATGCGAGATTAAAACCGCACTACCCGCATTCAAAACAGAATCGCTTGCATAATCAAATGGAATTCCCTCGCTTTGCAAAAAAGGATTTTTCAAAATTGCTTTTTGTGTTGGGAAATTTTTTAAGATAGTATTTTGCACGACTAGGGCTTTTTGATTGAGTGAGTTTAGGGCTTTTGTGTTGGCATTTTTGATGTTGGCATTAAACCAAGAAAGTGGGATTTTTTGTTTATTGAAAAAATAATAATTGCCACTTTTATACACCCCAAAAGACCAAAATAAATCAGCACTCTTAAGATTTTTAAAGCTACTATGCCAAGGGGTAAAGAAAGATTTTTTATAATTTTTTGCATTAGGATTTAATTTGCTATTTAAGGTAGGGAGAATGCTTAAATTTTGTTCATATTCTAATTTAGCATAAAAGGAATTTGTTTCTTTTGAGATAGGATTTTCTAAAGGTTTTTTTGGAGTTTCGTGGGTGGAGCAAGCGATAAAAAAAAGACCTAAAAAACATAAAATAAAACGCATTATCAACCTTTTACAATAAATAGCTATAATTATACTTTAAGGAAACATAATGCTTGATAAATTAGAAAAAATTTTGCGACATCATAATGTTTTTTTAAGTGGCGGAGCTGGTGTTGGTAAGAGTTTTTTGACAAATCAGCTTAAAATTTCTTATAGAAATCAAAATAAAAAACTTATAGCTCTTGGCTCAAGTGCTTTGAGCGCCCTTAATGTAGGTGGTGTTACTCTACATAGTTTTTTTTGTTTGGGTAGGATGGAAAGCCTTGAGGATTTGAAAAAATATGATAGGTTGCAAAGAGCAAAGCTTAAAAAATTAGAAAAAGTGCTTTCCAAACTTGACTTAATTATTATCGATGAAATTTCTATGGTAAGTGCTATTGTATTTGATATGGTAGCGTTAAGGCTTAAAAATTCGACTTTTTCGGGAAAAATTTTGCTTGTGGGTGATTTTTTTCAGTTGCCTCCAGTGGTAAAGGAAAAGCAAAATTCTTTATTTGTTAATACCTACTACGCTTTTGCTTCGCTTTTTTGGGAGGAGCTAAGACTTAAAAATGTCAAGCTTTCCGTGCCAAAAAGAACAAATAATGCTGAATTTTACGAGCATCTATCTCTTTTGCGTGAGGGTTACTTAAAAGAGCAAACGCTTCATTATTTTGAAAAATTTCTTGTTAAAACGCAAGATTTAAAGGATTTAGATGATAGTTTTACCTTGCTTTGTGGGATAAATAAGAAGGTTAATTTTATAAACGAACAAAAATTAGCCAAGATAAATGCACCACTATTAAGTTTTAAAGCTCAATTTGAAAAAAGGGATACAAATTTAAGCGATGGACAATTTAAGGCGTGGGTTAGCGGACTTGGAATTTTGGAAGAGCTTAAGGTAAAAATTGGGGCTAGAATCATTTTTTGTATGAACAATTTCGAGCAAAATTATTATAATGGCGAACAAGGGGTAGTTGAGGGGATTGTGGAGGATGAGCGAGGGGTGTTTTTGCAGATTATGAAAAATAACGGACAAATGATACTTTTAGAGCCTTATACCTTCACTTTGAGCGAATTGCAAAGTGAGGATGATGAGCTTGATTTAAGCATTAGGGCTTGTGCGGTGCAGTATCCTATAAAATTAGCCTATGCCATTACTATACACAAATCACAGGGAATGAGCATAGAAAAACTTGTGTGCGATATTGATAACATTTTTGAAAATGGACAGCTTTATGTGGCACTTTCAAGAGCTACCGACCCTTTAAATCTTAAAATTTTGTATTCTAAAAGTTGGGATTTTAGAACTTATTTTGAGAGGGCGTTAAAATTTGACGAGAGTGTGAGTTGTTTTTATAAGGAAAATCATTTTGTTGATTTAGAATTTTGAAAGGATTTATGATGAAAAAAGTGCTGTTTGGTTTAATTTTGCCTTTATTTTTGAGTGCTGAAGTGGTGGAGCTTGAGAAATTAAGAACGGAGCTTTACTCAAAGAGTGGAGCTAATGTGCTAAAGAAAATAGAAATTTCCTTAGAATTTGAGGGTAAAAATATCAAAGCAAATGAAAAAAAGCTCATAGATAGTGTCAATACGGTAATTTCTGGCTTCTTTTATGAGGATATTTTTACAGAGCTTGGTAAAAATAATTTTAAAAAAACCCTCAGCAAATTTGTAGATAAAAAATATAAAATTAAACTTAATGACATTTATATCCTTTCTTTAAGTGGAGTGGAGAAATTTGACCTTGAGGAATTTAAGCGTTTTTTGGAAAGCACGGAGGCAAAGGATAGAAATTTAAAAGAAGAAGTTAAGGAAAGTGTGAAAGATTTAGAAAATTCACCACAGCTTGAAATTCCAAAGCTAGAAATGCCTAAAATAGAAAATAATCTTAGTGAGCAAAATCATAATTTAACCCTGCCTAAAATCTTTGAAAATGAAGAGATGAAGGATGACGAGGACGCGATAAATCCTAAGCTTTTTGAAATTTCTAGGGATATTGAAGAAAGGATTAAGAAAGACTTAATCCAAGAAAGCAATACCACAGGTTTTAAGCTCGAATTTGACTCAAATTCTACGCAAAATTAGCGTAAGATGTCGTAATTTTGCGGAAATTTTGGTTTAAAGATGCTGGGGTTGATTTTGGTATTTTTTTGAGGTTTGTGAAGCGTAATGAGGACTTTATTTTCAAATTCGTCATTGTAGCTTATGCTCTTAACCTCGCCATTAAAAAGCGTGATGATGTAGTCTGTGTTTTCGTAAGTGGCTTTGAGCTTGTTTGGGGAGATTTCTTTTGCTTGTTTGAAAATGGCGCTTAAATTTGGGATTTTTTCAAGCTTTGCAAAACTGACTTGCTCCAAATCGTGTTCCACGATGATAATGTCATTTTTATTGATATAAATTTCTTTTTTGCTTGGTTTTTCATAAGACCAAAAGGCTCTATCTTTTTCCAAAATGAAATGTCCCTCATAATCAAGTTTGCTCTGTTTAGAACTCACGCTTTGACTAAATTCGCTGGTGTAATTTTCATAATCTAAATCGTAAGCAAAAACTAAGGCACAAAATAGGGTTAAAAAAACAAAAAATTTCATTATCAACTCTCCAAAAAGTTTTAAATTTTATCTTAGCATTCTAACTAAAGATTATTAAAATATCGTTATAATTACGGCTTAGAATAATTTTATTAGAAGGTTAAAAATGCTTTTAAATACCCTAAAAAACATATTTGGAACAAAAAATGAACGCGAGGTTAAAAAATATTTTAAAAGAGTAGCACAAATTAACGCCTTAGAAAGCAAATATCAAGCTTTAAATGATGAGGCGCTAAAGGCTGAATTTGCAAAATTTAAAGAGCAAATTTTAAGCGGAGAGAAAAAAGAAAATGATATTTTAAATGATGTTTTTGCTATCGTTAGGGAAGTGGGAAAAAGAACGCTTAATATGCGTCATTTTGATGTGCAACTCATCGGTGGTATGGCGCTTCACGAGGGTAAAATCGCCGAGATGAAAACAGGTGAGGGTAAAACCCTAGTGGCAACCTTACCTGTGGTTTTAAATGCGATGTGTGGCAAGGGTGTGCATGTGGTTACGGTTAATGACTATCTAGCAAAAAGAGACGCCGAGCAGATGAGTGCGATTTATAATTTTCTAGGTTTTAGTGTGGGGGCGGTGCTTTCTTCTGCTAATAGTGATTTAGAGCATAAAAAAGCTTATGAGTGCGACATCACTTATGGGACAAATAACGAATTTGGCTTTGATTATCTGCGTGATAATATGAAATTTTCTAAGGCTGAGAAAGTGCAAAGAGAACATCATTTTGTCATCGTTGATGAGGTGGATAGCATTTTGATTGATGAGGCGAGGACACCTTTGATTATTTCAGGACCGACCAACCGCACTTTAGATGGCTATATTAAAGCAAATGAAGTGGCAAAGCAAATGAAAAGGGGTGAAGCGCCGGAGGCTAAAGATTTGGCAAGGGGAGTTAAAGCGAGTGGGGATTTCGTCGTAGATGAGAAAAACCGCTCGATTTTAATGACTGAAGAGGGCATTGCTAAGGCTGAAAAGCTTTTTGGTGTGGAAAATTTATATAGCCTTGATAATGCTATTTTGGCTCACCAACTTGACCAAGCCTTAAAAGCGCATAATCTTTTTGAAAAAGATGTGCATTATGTTTTAAGGGGCAATGAAGTCGTTATCGTTGATGAATTTACGGGGAGACTTGGCGAGGGAAGGCGTTTTAGCGAGGGGCTTCATCAAGCTTTGGAGGCAAAAGAGGGCGTAAAAATCCAAGAAGAAAGCCAAACTTTAGCAGACATTACTTTTCAAAATTATTTTAGAATGTATGATAAATTAGCAGGTATGACAGGCACGGCTCAAACTGAGGCGAGTGAATTTTCTCAAATTTATAGCCTTGATGTTGTTTCTATCCCTACAAATATCCCTATCAAAAGACAAGATAAGGATGATTTGATTTATAAAACTCAAGAGGAAAAATTTAAAGCCGTCATTGAGGAGGTTAAAAAGGCAAATGCTAAGGGACAGCCTGTGCTTGTGGGAACGGCTAGTATTGAAAGAAGTGAGGTTTTTCACTCTATGCTTGCAAAAGAAAAAATCCCTCATTATGTGCTAAACGCTAAAAACCACGAGCAAGAAGCTTTAATCATCGCTGATGCGGGTAAAAAAGGAGCCGTTACCATAGCGACAAATATGGCGGGACGCGGTGTGGATATAAAAATAGATGATGAAGTAAGAGAGCTTGGCGGACTTTACATCATCGGCACAGAAAGGCACGAAAGCCGCAGGATAGATAATCAGCTTCGCGGTCGCGCGGGGCGTCAAGGGGACCCTGGTGTGAGTCGTTTTTATCTAAGCCTAGAAGATAATCTTTTACGCATTTTTGGTGGCGATAGGATAAAGAGCATTATGGATAGGCTTGGCATTAAAGAGGGTGAGAGCATTGAAAGTCGCATTGTTACAAGAGCTGTTGAAAATGCTCAAAAGAAAGTGGAAAGTTTGCATTTTGAGAGTAGAAAACACCTACTTGAGTATGATGATGTGGCAAATGAGCAAAGAAAAACAATTTACCGCTACCGCAACGAGCTTTTGGATGAAAATTACGATATAAGAGCAAAAATTTCACAAAATATAAAAGAATACGCACAGACAACTTTAAATTCGATGATGGAGGGTGAGAATTTGGGTGATTTTGAAGCGTTAAAGCAAAAAATTGCACAAGACTTTGCGACCGAGATTGACGAAGTGGATTTTAAAGAGCTTGATTTAGTTGCTTTGGAGGAAAAGCTCAGTGAAATTTTAGAACGCTCTTATGAGGGAAAAATGGCGCAAATTTCAAGTGAGCAGTTAAGAAATATCGAGCGGATTTTATATTTGCAAGTTTTAGATAATGCTTGGCGCGAGCATTTGTATCAAATGGATATTTTAAAAACGGGCATAGGGCTTCGTGGGTATAATCAAAAGGACCCTTTGGTGGAGTATAAAAAAGAAAGCTATAATCTTTTCTTAGAGTTGGTAGAACGCATAAAATTTGATAGCATTAAATTACTTTTTAGTGTGCAAATTTCTCAAAAAGATGCAGAAAATTTGGAGGAAAAAGCAAATAAAGAAAATGATGAACTTTTAGAAAGCACAGCACAAATCGGCGCGAGTGAGGATAATTTAGGCGAAGCAGAATTTAAAAAAGTTCCTAGAAATGCACCTTGTCCTTGCGGAAGCGGAAAGAAATTTAAAGAATGCCACGGAAAAAGTGGTCCTAAGAGGGGAGTAATGGCAGATAGGGCTTGAGCATAATAAGAGAGATTTTTAATTAGAGAGGAAAAACAATGAAAGCGTCAGAGAAGAATTTTGGCTTTATGCGAGAGGAAAATTGTATCGAAGTTCCATTTTTTCAAAGAGCTTATGCTTGGGATAAAGAGCAGTGGGAACAATTATTTAAGGACTTAAAGGAGAGTTATAAAGATAATAAAAAAGACCATTTTTTAGGCTCTGTCATTTTTAAGCAATTAGCCACGAATGCTGGAGAGGGTTCAAAAAGAAGTTTGATTGACGGACAGCAAAGATTAACAACCTTTTCCCTTTTAGTTAAGGTTTTATATGAGCGTTTAGACGATGAAGATAAGAGTGATTATACTGAGTATTTGTTTCAAAAACCAACTAAAAATAAAAAGCCAAGAATAGAGCATTCTAAAGTTGATAGAGAAGTTTTTGCGGCTGTTTTGCGTGGCGATGAGGGGATTAATCATTTATATCAAAATGAGAAAATTTTTCAATGTTATCAGTATTTTAAAGAGCAAATTGAAAGTGAAAAATTGGATTTTAGGGACTTTTTAGATTTTATTTTAGAGTCAAAATTATGGGTTGCTATTAATTTGGAAGCAAACGAAGATGAGCAGAAAATTTTTGACTCCATTAATACGGCTGGTTTAAGACTAACGGCGACAGATATTATTAAAAATGCTATTTTTGCAAAGGCTCTTAAAATAGGTGCAGATTATGAGAAGCTTTATAAGGAGTGTTGGGAAGCAGTTTTTGAAGTGAAAGAAAATAGAGAATTTTGGGAAATAGAAGTTGAGATAGGTAGAATTAAAAGGGTGCAAAGTGAAATTTTTCTTCATGCTTTTGCTGTTGTGGGGCAATTTTTTAATCCAGAGAAAAATTCTTTGGAGGATTTAAGTTTTCTTTATAAAGGATATATTGAAAATTTTAACAATAATGAATTAGAAAACTTTTTAAAGCACATTAAAGAATATGCAGAAATTTATATAAATTTACCCTTTTTTAAGGGAGGGGCGTTGCGTTTTGATGAGGATATGAAGCGTTTATTTCATATCATAAGCGTGATAAATGTCAATACCGCTATGCCGTTAATTTTATTTTTAAGTCATAGTGTTAAAGAGCAGACACTTTTAAATGAGTGTTTGCAAGTCATAGAAAATTACATTATGACGCGTTATGTTTGTGGGTATGATACAAATAGTTATAGTAAAAAATTTGCCGCTATTGTAAGAAGTATTGATTTGAATAATCCTTTAAGAGATTTAAAAGAAAAGCTCAATGATATACCAAGTAGAAGTGAATTAGAAAAGGCTTTAGAGCATTTGTATTTGAATAATAGAGCTCCAAAACTTATTTTATTTTGGATTGAATTATATAGAAGATATCTTAGCAAAGATAAGCAAGATTTAGTGGAGTTGAATTATGATTATACTTTGGAGCATTTAATACCACAAACTTGGCAAACGCATTGGAAAGATATTGTTGGCGATGATGAGAAAGCGAAGAATTATATTTATCAGATTGGTAATATGACCCTTTTAAAAGGCTCTTTGAATAGCACTATAAAAAATTGTGCTTGGAAAATAAAGCTAGAAGGCGATGGAAGTCGTAAAAATTGCATTAAAAAATGTGCCGATTTACTCATTACTCGCGAATTATTGGACAAAAATGAATGGAATTTGCAAAGTGTAGAAGAGCGTAGTGCTAGGCTTATTGAGGAATTTTTTAAGATTTGGAAAATTGAATGAGGGATAATTTTTAAATTAATATGGAATTTAATGTGAAAAATTTAATTTTGAGAGAACTTTGATGAGTCTAACGCGTTATCTACTTTTTAAATACCTTCGTTTTGATAAAGAGCAACCTTTTATCAATCTTTCTATGCTTTTGGCGTTTTTGGGTGTGTGCGTGGGGCTTTGTGTGCTTTTGGTCGCTATGGCGATAATGAATGGCTTTGATAAGGAATTTCAAAAACGCTTTTTTGTGATGAATTATCCCATTACCCTTTTGCCGAAATTTTATGCACCTGTTGATGATGAATTTGTGGCGGAGTTAAGAGGGCGGTTTCCGCATTTGCTTTTTAGCCCTTATTTAAGCACTCAAGTGATAGCCAAAGGGGATAATCGCTTTGAGGGCGGAATTGTTTTTGGTGTGAATTTTGAAGAGGAAAAGAAAATTAACGAAGTTGTCCAAAATGCTCTTAAAGATACAAATTTAAGCGGTTATGACATACTTATAGGGGGGGCTTTAGCTGATGAGTTTCGCCTTCAAAAAAACGATAAACTTTCTTTAATCTTTTCAAATTTGAACCCTAGCGGTTTCTCTTTGACCCCTACCACAAAGCGTTTTGATGTGAAGGCTAAGTTTAATTCCGGGCTTATTTTTTACGATAAGGCTTATATGTATGTGGAGGCTAAGGCACTTAGGAAAGTTTTAGGTGTGAAAGAGGGCTATGATGGTGTGCATATTTATAGCCAAGAAGCCTTTAAGGATATAGAAAAGCTTAGGGCTTATTTGGGGCAGGATTATGCCGCCATAGGCTGGTGGGAGCAAAATCAAAATTTCTTCTCCGCCCTAGAGCTTGAAAAGCGCGCACTTTTCATCGTTTTAATGCTCATTATCCTTGTTGCTGGGCTTAATATAGTAAGCTCACTTTTGATGATAGTGATGAACCGCCGCAGTGAAATAGCCCTTTTGCTTGCACTTGGAGCAAGCAAAGCGGAGGTAAAAAAAAGCTTTTTTGCTTTGGGTATGTTAATAGGCGGTAGCGGTATGGTGTGCGGGGTGATTTTAGCCTTTATCACGCTTTGGCTTTTGGGAAATTTCGACATTATCTCTTTACCAGCTGATGTTTATGGCACTTCGAAATTGCCGCTTGATTTGTCTATTTTGGACTTTGTACTTACCTTAGTAGGTGCTTTATGTATCATCGCACTTTCTTCGTTTTACCCTGCGAAAAAGGCGACCGAAGTAAATATTTTAGACACTTTGCGAAATGAATAAATTTATAAAGGAAAGAAAATGATTTTTATTGATGCGTGTTTTAGGAGGCAAACGCCCTATACTCCTGTGTGGATGATGCGTCAAGCAGGGCGGTATTTAAGTGAGTATATGGCGGTAAGGCAGAGTGCTGGGGATTTTCTCTCACTTTGTAAGGATTATAAAAAAGCAAGTGAAGTAAGCTTACAGCCTGTGGATATTTTAGGTGTAGATGCGGCGATTATTTTTTCTGACATTTTAGTTGTTCCTTTGGAAATGGGGCTTGAGCTTCGTTTTGAAAAGGGTGAAGGTCCTGTATTTAGCACCCCTCTTAAAAATAAAGAGGATTTAGATAGGCTTGATTCTTTAGCGGCGGTTAAGAGGCTTGGTTATGTTTATGACGCACTTTCTTTGACAAGGGAAAAATTGCCAAAAGATAAAGCATTAATTGGCTTTTGTGGGAGTGCTTGGACGATAGCTACTTATATGATAGAGGGTAGGGGAAGTAAAAATTATGCTAAATGCAAAAAATTACTTTATCAAAATCCTGAGTTTTTACATCAAATTTTAAGAAAATTAAATGAAGTTTTGAAAGCTTATTTGGAAGAGCAAATTAAAGCGGGGGCAAATGCGGTGCAGATTTTTGACAGCTGGGCTGGGGCTTTAGAGGAGGGGGCGTTTTTCGAATTTTCTTTCGCTTATATGAAAGAGCTTGCTGCTTATCTTAAACAAAAATATCCACATATCCCCGTGATACTCTTTCCAAAAGGCGTGAGCGGGTATTTAGAAAGAATTGATGGGGAATTTGATGTGTTTGGGGTGGATTGGAGTACTCCGCTTGACTTAGCTAGAGATAAGCTTTCGCATAAATTTACACTTCAGGGCAATATGGAGCCTTGCAGACTTTATGATAAAAACGCTATAAAAAAGGGCGTTGAGGACATTTTGCAAATTATGCGTGGCAAGGCACATATTTTTAACTTAGGACACGGAATTCTTCCTGATATCCCTGTGGAAAATGCAAAATATTTTATCAAACTCGTGCAAGAAAGCTCGGTTAAATGATAGTTTTTGGTCCTATAAATTCTAGGCGTTTTGGGCTTTCTTTGGGGGTGGATTTAAGTGGAGCGATGAAGCAGTGTAATTTTGATTGTGTGTATTGTGAGCTTGAGGCGGCAAAACCCATCAAAGAGCAAGAGAAAGTTTTAGGCGTAAAAGAAATTTTAGATGAGCTTAAAATTGTCTTAGAAAAAGGCGTGAAATTTGATGTGCTTACTCTCACGGCTAATGGAGAGCCAAGCCTTTATCCGCATTTAAAAGAGTTGCTTTTAGAATTAAAAAAGCTTGTTAAGGATAAAAAAATTCTTATTTTAAGCAATGGCACAGCAGTTTTAGATGAGGAAAAAATGCAATGCTTAATGCTTTGTGATATTGTTAAATTTAGTCTTGATAGTGCAAACGAAAAGACTTTTTATAAGATAGACAGGGCTTTAAAAGAGATAAATTTAAACACGATGATAGAAAAAATGGCGGAATTTAGAGCTAAATTTAGTGGCGCGTTGGTAATGGAAATTTTGGTTGTTAAGGAGCTAAATGACAAAGAAGAGGAATTCGCTTTGCTTAATGAAGCCTTAGCTAAAATCGCACCTACGAGAGTGGATTTAAGCAGTATCGATAGACCACCAGCTTATGCTGTGAGTGGGGTTGAAGAAGCTAGACTTGAAGAGCTTAGCCGTTTTATTAGCTCTGTGCCTGTTTTTATAGCGAAAAAAAAGCAAGGTGCGAAACTTAGCTTTTGCGAGGAAGAGCTTTTAAATACTTTGCGTTTGCGTCCTCAAAGTGAGCTTGATGTGGCGTGTTTTGATGATGAAAGCAAAAAGCATTTAAAAAATTTGCTTGAGAGAGGGCAAATTAAAAGCGTTAATCTTGCTGGAGTGGGTTTTTATAAAGCCTAGCTAAATCCACACAAGCCTTTATTGAGGGTTCTTTAGCAAGATGATAGTCAAAACCTTTAAGTGCCTTTGCTGTGCTTTGTCCTAAGGCTATTAATTTATCTTTTGGATGGGGGTGATAATTTTTTAAGAAATTTAAAGCACTCAGTGGAGAGGTAAAGATAAAAATGGCTGGTTGGCAAAGTGCTATTTTGCAAGGCTTAAAGACATTTTCATAAACGATAATTTCTTTTAAATCGACTGCATTATCTCGTAAATCTTCGTTTAAATTTGAAGCGATGTTTTTGGCTCTAAGATAAAGGCATTTTTGTCCCTTTAATTCTTCTTTAAATTCTTCAAAAAGTGTTTTTCCATAAGCTTTTGAGGGAATTTTGATATGTTTGAAGCCAAGTTGCTGAGCTTTTTTTGCTGTTTTTTCTCCCACAGCGTAAATTTTTAAATCAAAATCTAGTTTTATTTTAGCTTTTTCTAGGGCTTTTACAGCGTTTTTAGATGTAAGAATGAGTGCGTCAAAATCCTCTAAATTTACATTAAAATCAAAAAATTTCACTTCGTTTAAGATAAGATTTTCCACACCTTCAAATTTGGTTTCATTTAAGAGATAAATTTTCACGCACAGCCTTTTTTAATGCATTTGCGGCTAAAGTAGGATTTTTAGCCTCCATTATAGCCCTTACTACAGCCACTCCGCTAAGCTTTATCCCCTTTAATTCTTTTACAACAGCTTCATCAATGCCCCCAATCGCCACGACGGGCAAAGGAGAGCTTTCGCAAATTTGATTTAAGGTTTCAAGGGGTAAAACACTACTTTCTTTCGTTGGAGTTGTTTTGATGGCTCCACAGCCTAGATAATTGGCTTCCTCGATAAATTTTAACTGCTGTGTTGTTTTAAGGCTTAAACCTATGATTTTATCTTTGCCTAAAACTTTTCTCGCTATGTTTGGAGGCAAGTCTTCTTGTCCTAAATGCACCCCGTGTGCGTCTAAAGCTAGGGCGATGTCGATTCTATCATTGATAATAAGGGGGATTTGATAGGTTTGGCAGAGTTTTTTGACCTTTAAGCCAAGAGAGAAAAAATCCTTTGCATTAAGAGTTTTTTCTCTAAGCTGGATAATGCTAACTCCTCCTTTTACAGCACTTTCAAGCACATTTAAAAAGGCTTCATCGCTTAAATTTCCACGACTTGCGACGAGATATAAACTTAAATCAGGCATTAAAAAGCCCAAAGATGATTAGTAGGTCCATTTCCCTTACCTAAATTTAAGCTGTAGTAAATCGCCCCTCTAACATATTCTTTTGCCTCACTGACGCTTTCAAGGGCGTTTTTGCCAAGAGCTAAGTTTGAAGCTATGGCGGAGCTTAGAGTGCAACCTGTGCCGTGTGTGTTTTTCGTTTCTATGCGTTCGCCTTTTAAAATGTGGATATTTTCCCCATCAAAAAAGACATCGTTGGCATTTTCGTTTCTATGTCCGCCTTTTATCAAAACGGCTTTAGCGCCTTGCGCGTGTAGGTGTTTAGCTGCTTTTATCATTTCTTCCTCATTTTGAATTGTAAAGCCACTTAAAAACTCTGCCTCTGGGATATTTGGCGTGAGAATGTCGGCAAATTTTAAAATATTATTTTTAAAAAAATCGCAACACTCAACAGGCATTAAGGCGAAGCCATTTTTGGCAAACATCACAGGGTCTATAACGACATTTTGCGGTTTAAAATGCTCTAAATTTTCCTTGACACAAAGCATTAAGTCCTTGCTTCCTATCATACCTATTTTAACTGCTTTTGGAGGTATATCCTCAAATACCGCTAAAAACTGCTCTTCAACACATTTTACAGGGACATTATGCACACTAATGACTCTTGCTGTGTTTTCTGCGACCACGCTTAAAATCACACTCATACCAAAAAGCCTATAAGCACTAAAAGTTTTTAAGTCAGCTTGCACTCCTGCCCCACCACTACAATCACTTCCAGCTATGGTTAAAATAGGGATTAACTCACTTCCTTTCGCTTTCATTTTTTTCCTTTGTTAAATTTATAAACTTATTTTTTTGACATCTTTATAAGTTAGACTTTCTTTTTCTAGCAAAAGTTTAGCTAAGAGAGCGATAAGCTCCTTTCTTGTTTTTAAAAATTCCTCGACCTCATTTTTTTGAATTTCTAGGCTTTTGTCTTCAATCATATTGAAACTTAACATAAATTCTACAAGTTCTTTAATTTTTAAAAAATCTTGCTGTGAATTTGTATAGCTTTCGTTATATAAAAGTTTCATAGCGATAAATCCAGCAAGATGTGTTTTAATTTTATTTAAAAGCTCGGATTTTGATTTGATATTTGATTCATACTCGTTAAATCTATCTTCAATGAGTGTGATTTTATCAAATTTAATGTCAAAATAATACGCACATAAAGCTTTTGCCGCTTGGTAATGGGCTTGAATTTGCTTTTCTTTTTCGCTTAAATTAAGAATTTTTTTCTTGCCTAAAAGAACCTTATTTAAAACCGCGTAAAAGTCGCTATCTTCAACCAAATCATTCCCCCGCCTAAGGGCATTAATGGCGGCTTCATTAACAAGAGTTTCAAGCCCCGCACCGCTAAAGCCTACGCTAAGTTTTGCGATTTGTTCCAAATCGACTTTATTTTTTTTATTTTTCATATAAATTTCTAAAATTTTAAATCGGTCTTTAAAATCAGGCAGAGAAAGAAAAATGCGTCTATCAAAGCGTCCTGAGCGAAGTAGTGCTTCGTCCATTAGTTCTATTTTGTTGGTTGCGGCGATGACGATGACACCGCTGTTATCTTCAAAGCCGTCCATTTGGGTTAAGAGCTGATTGAGGGTGCTATCTCTTTCGCCATTTGAAAGTTCGTTTCTTGCTTTTCCAACTGCGTCAATTTCATCGATAAAAATGATACTTGGTGCCATCATTTTAGCACGAGAGAAAAGCTCTCTAACTCTTTTTGCTCCCATTCCTACATAAATTTCAACAAAACTTGAGCCAGATTGATAAAAAAATGGCACTCCAGCTTCGCCCGCAACGGCTTTTGCGATGAGGGTTTTACCAACTCCTGGAGGTCCTATCATCAAAACGCCTTTTGGCATTTTTACGCCAAATTCTTTATATTTTTGAGGATTTTTAAGAAAATCAACCAACTCATTAAGCTCTAATTTTACTTCATTAACACCTGCAACATCATTAAAGGTAACGCTTGAAATGACAGGTTTTATAGAATTAAGTGGTTCTTGCAAAGAGGGGTTTTGAGTGGCTTTGTTTATAGGGAATTTTTGCATTTCTTTTTTACGGCGGAAAAAATTAAAACTGATAAGTGATGCGAGTAAAAAGACTAAAAGTGTGAAAAATATCCAAGCACTATAATCTTTTTTTATCTCCACAGGCACTTGTGTCAAAAGTTCTTTGATATCCACGCCCTCTTTAATGATGACATAATGTTCCCCCGCAGCTTTGAGTAAAATTTCATTTTCATCAATGGTCGCCTTTTGGATAAGCTTTTGTTCTAAAAGGCTTTTATATAATGCTTCATCGATGAATTTGGGTTCGTTTTTAAAATAAACTATGGCTAAAAGCATACATAAGATAATAAAAGAAATTAGGATAATTTTGTTGTTTTTCATCTTAGCCTCGTTTCGTTAAATTCCTCTTTAATTTCGTAATCTTCAATATTTAGCCACATTTTGTTTAAATCTTTTGAGCTTATGATTTTAATTTTATTAAAAAACTGGTCATAGCCCTCATAAAAGTCATTTTTTTTGCTTTCAACTAAAACTTCAAGTTTAGCCTTTTTTGCCTTTCTAAATTCATAATTATTTTTCTGCACGATGTTTTTAAGCGTATTTAATCTTTCTTTTGCAACATCGCCTTTTATGGTGTTTTTAAGCGTTGCTGAGTGGGTGTTATTTCGCGGTGAAAAGATAAAGGCGTGGAGGTGAGTAAGTTTAAATTCTTTGAAATTTTTTAAAGCTTCTTGCCAAAGTTCTTCACTCTCCCCCGGATGTCCAACGATAAAATCTGTCCCTAATGCAAAACCCTTATCTGCAAGGGTTTGAAAGAGTAACAAATCATTTTTTGTATGGCTTCTACGCCTCATAATGCGTAGCATTGTTTCGCTGGTGTGTTGTAAGGCGATATGAAGATGTTTTTCAAGTAAATTTTCATCTAAAATTTCCATAAAGCTCGCGTCAATTTGTGCGGGTTCTAAGCTACCTAAGCGGATGCGTTTTAAGCCTTGAATTTGCATTATTTTTTGCAAGAGTTTGCCCAAAGTCGTGCCGTCTTTTAAGCCGTAAGAGCCTATATTTGTGCCTGTTAGAACGATTTCGGTGTAGCCATTTTGAATTAAGATTTTAATTTGTTCCAAAAGGTCATTTTCTTTTACGCTTCTTGATTTACCACGCACACTTGGTATGATGCAATAAGAGCAGTTAAAATCACACCCTTCTTGAATTTTCACAAAGGCTTTTGTGTGATTTTCATAATCTTTAACAATATCTTTATCGATGAAATTTAAGTCTCCAAGCTCATAAAAACGCGTTTTTGCTTTTAAAAAATCATTAATCTTAGCCTTATTTGAAGCACCCAAAACGCCAAAAATCGCTCCACTATCTAAAAGCTCTTTGCCCCTACTTACCGCCGCACAGCCTGTGAGTATAACTTTAATATTATTTTTTTTAAGGCTGTTGATGTAGGTTTTTAATCCACTATCCGCCCCATTTGTTACCGTGCAAGAATTAATAATGACAATATTAGCTTCTTTTTCATTAGTCGTAAGCTGAAAATCTTTCATATAGCTTTTTATTAGCTCACTATCATAAATATTTGTTCTACAACCAAAAGTTTTAAAAAAGACTTTATCCATTAAAATCCCCTTGTCGGGCTGCGTTTTGTTTTTTGTCTAGATAAAGGTTTTGACTAGGATAGGCTATTTTAATATCTTTGTGTTTCATAAACTCACTAATTAACTCTTTACTTATTGTGCTTCTTAAATTAAGTGCGGCGTAAGAATTTGCCATATACCAAGCCGAAAGTCTTACTCCCCAGTGTTCAAAAAAGATGTAGATTTTTGGTTCGACTTTGGGATTTTTAATACTATACTCATTTTGTAACCTTTTCATAGCTTTTTTTGCTAATTCTGTGTAAGGTTTGGCTTGTTTTGTAACGATTTGCTCCATTATCTCTTTGGCTTTTTCTAAATTTGAATCAAAACTTATGGTAATGTCAATGCCATCCAGCACGGTTTTCATTCCGTGATGGGTGTAATTTGCTATTAAGTGTGTGAAAACATAGTTATTTGGGATAAAAATAATCCTTCCGCTGCGGCGATTTTTCATATAAGTTTCTAAAGTTAAGGTTTCATAAATCGTGATACGCAAAAAAGAAATATCAATAATATCTCCCACATAAGTTAAGTCATTTTGTATTACTTTAATGCGGTCTCCAACCCTCATACTCCCACCAAAAACAATCACACACCAACCAAGCATAGACATAAACATATCTTTCATAGCGATAGCAAGACCAGCCGAAGCAAAGCCAAGTATGGTAACAAGATAGGTGATATTTTCTATATAAGCAAAAAGCAAGATGAGAAAGATGATGTTGAGATTGATAAAATTGATGATTTTAGTTGCTGTATAGTAGCGTTCATTATCCTTAATATATTTTTTGGCGATAAATTTTAAGGAGAAGGAAAAAATGATGACTAAAATAATAGCAACAAAGATGTTAATCGCCCTTAGCGTTTGCACTTTTATCTCAGCATTAACGCGTGTGATTTCATCCTCAATCTTTTTTTCATACACGGAAAAAGAGACTTTCGCAAATTGTAAAGCGTTTTCAAATTCGCTCAATTTTTTATTTGATTCTTTTAAGGCGTTTAAATTTTCTTTACTATTGTCAAGTTTTATAAGTTCTTTAAGCTCGGTATTTTTTTCTTTAATTTTTAAAACCAAATTTTCAAATTCTTCAATCTTTAAGCTTTGCTCATCTCTTTCATCTTTTAACTTCTTAATATGAGAAAAAGCACCGATGATGGCAAGTGGATTTGTAAGTTTTGGGAGGATTTCGACATTTTCACCGATATTTAAACTTTGGGCAAAATTTAAATATTTGTAGTCTTTTAAAAGTCTTAATTGTTCTTCTAGGTTTGCTATTTTGCTTTGTGTGGCATCTTTTTCCTCGTAGCTTAAATGCTCTTTGTTTAACTCATCTCTTAAAATGATAAGCTCATCGCTTATTTTTTGATACTTGATGAAATTATCATAGCGTATATTATGAATGCTTGCCTCTATGATGGTGTTAAGTGTGTTGATTTTAGCTTTGCTTTCTAAAACGAGGCTGTTATTAAGCTCTGCAAAGGAAAATACAACAAAACAAGCTAAAAAAAATATCTTTTTCATACAAATTGCTCCAAACATTTTAAAAGTATGGATTTTTCAACATCTTCTTTTATAATGCCTCTTCCTAGTGGCGCAGCCAAGATAAAGCGAATTTTTTGGTTTGCACTTTTTTTATCTAGGAAGAAAGCTTGATAAAACTCTTCAACACTTTTAATTTTATACTGCGTAGGTAGGATAAATTTTTGTAAAATTTGCTCCACTCTTTTACACTCTTCTTTGCTCAAAAGCCCAAGTTCGTAGCTTAGATGATTTGCCATATTCATACCTATAGCCACAGCCTCTCCGTGAAGATAGCTTTTATAATTTGTTTCATTTTCTATGATGTGGGCAAAAGTGTGTCCGTAATTTAGCAACATTCTGGTTTTACTTTCTTTTTCATCTTGCGCGACTATTTTAGCTTTTAATTCCACACTTTTGGCGATGATTTGGGTTAAAATTTCTTCTTCGCATTTTGCCTCTAAGAATTTTTTCGCGTCTATTTTTTCTATGAAATTGAGTAAATTTGCGTCAAAAATGATTGCCATTTTGATAAATTCAGCCAAACCTGCACTAAGCTCTCTTTGCTTTAGAGTTCTTAAAAATGCACTTTCGCAATACACAGCCTTAGGTTGGTAAAAAGTGCCGATGAGATTTTTCCCAAAATGATTATTAACCCCAGTTTTCCCGCCCACAGCGGCATCTACACAAGCTAAAAGTGTGGTGGGGATATTGATAAAATCTATCCCCCTTTGATAAATACTTGCTGCAAAGCCCCCCATATCGCTAATTACCCCCCCACCAAAGCTAATTAGTAGGCTTTTTCTGTCAAGTTTAGAATTGCACATTTGATTTAGAATTTCTTCGATAGTGGCTAGGTTTTTATACTCTTCGCCGTCTTTTACGCTAATGATAAAAAGTTCTTCGCATTCTATTTTGTCAAGCAAACTTTTAAGATGAAGTCCTGCGACTTTTGGATTGGTTAAAATTGCAACTTTTCCCTTAAATTTAAAATTTAAACCCTCATCAATGAAAACTTTATAAGGCTCTTTAACTTTGACTTCGATTTGCATTTTTTTCCTTTTTGTAATTTTAACTCATAGGTATGAAAAGTTGGTAATTTTTGCTAAGTTTGTAATAATTTCTATTTAAATCCATACTCCAAATTTTGCTAATGTCATTATCTAAAAGCTCCGGCGTAAAACTGACAAATTGTAGCAAATCTTCTTTGTATTCTAAACTTAGAATTGGATTTTGCAGATTGCTTTGAATGATTTGTATATTTTTATCGTAAAGTTTAGAAAGGCTGTTAAAATAGTCTTTTAACTCACTACTATGTTTGCGATTAGGATGGTAATAATAAAGGCTTACCTCAAGTTTTAACTGCTTACTTAAATCCACTATCACATTGGCTTGATTTTCGATTTCACTTTCATCCGAGCTTAAAATGACGGATTTTTCTAGCTTATCAAAATCCATAGTGCCGACTTTTAAGATGGGAATTTTAAGCTCAAAAAGTTGCCTTTTTTCTTTTTCAAAATGTTTATTATCTGTGATAAAAACGCCCACATCATTTTGCTCTAAAAAGCTACGGATATTTTTAAAATTTGTATTTGTATAGTCAAAAAAGATATTTTCATATTCTAAAGAAAGGGCTTTGAGCTTTTGATAGGTTTTGCCTAGTGTCGCATTAATAATTCTTATGAAAAATTTTCTAGCATTTGTTTTTTTCACAAGGCTTAGAGTGGTATTGATGAGAAGTTCTTGGGTTTTTTCATTCATCTTTTTCATATCGATGAGAGTGAAAACATTAGTTCCAAAAGGCACGGGAAATTGTCCCGTGCTAGCTTTTACATTATGAAAAACACTTTGTAGGATGACAGGGTCTCCTACGATTAAAATACTATCTCCTGGCTGGAGGATTAAAGAAGGTTTGATGAAATGAATTTTTTCATTGCGATAGACTAGAACGATACGCCACCTTTTTTGCTGAATAGAGCCTATGTGCCTATAAGCAAAGATTGAACCAGCGGGGATTTTAATCTCCATTATCTCCCCCACCCCAAGTCCTATATATTGAGCTGTAAGAGCGACATCTGGTAAAAAGTCTGTCAGTCTTTTGCTTAAATTCATTCTTGCGTCAATTAAATGACAAAGCTTATCATTAATGCCCAGCCCCCAAAAATCCATAATGTTAATTTCAAGATTTAAGTCAAGTCCCCTCAAAGCTTCGTAAGTTTTCTTTGTCTCAAATTCATCTTGCATATAGATGAAAGCTTGTTTGTAGGGTTTCATAATGCACTCAAGTCTTGCACTACTTGTGGGGTCAAACTGGTGGAATTCTAGGTATTCATTTTTTTCGCTTAAATTCACGCTTTCACTTTTTTGATAGACGATAGTAAAAAAATAACTCAAGCTTTTTTGAAAACAAAGCCTTTCTAAGAAATGCTTTGCTAAAATGCCATCAATGATAATTAAAATATGATTCATAATACACTCCAAAAAGGGAATTATAGCAAATGGAATTTAAACTAAAGCACAAGGATAATCACGCAAGGGTTTGCGAGATAAAAACGGCACATAGTTCTTTTTTAACGCCCATTTTTATGCCTGTTGGCACAGCTGCTGCGGTTAAGAGTCTTGACGCTTATGATATGAGTGAAATTTTAAAAGCGAAAATTATTTTAGCAAATACCTATCATCTTTATTTGCGACCCGGCTCAAAAATTATAAGAAATTTGGGTGGTTTGCATAATTTTACGCGATTTTCTCATAGTTTTTTAACGGATAGTGGTGGCTTTCAAGCTTTTTCTTTGAGTCAAAATACAAAACATTTCGAAGAGGGGATTAAATTTAAAAGTCATATTGATGGGAGTTTGCACCTTTTTACCCCCAAAAGTGTGCTTGAAACGCAGTATGATTTTAATAGTGATATTTGTATGGTTCTTGATGATTTAGTGGCTTTACCTGCGAGTCGAAAGAGGGTTGAACTTTCCGTTGAAAGAACGATAAAGTGGGCAAAAGAGGCTATAACGCATCATAAATTTAAGCAACAACAAGGTGAGGCTTTAAGTCAAAATGTTTTTGGTATTATTCAGGGGGGGACGGAATTTGACTTAAGAAAAAAGTGTGCGTTAGAGCTTTGTGAGATGGACTTTGATGGACTTGCCATAGGTGGTTTAAGCGTGGGTGAGGAAAATGCTCTAATGTATGAGGTTGTTGAGAATTTAACGCCTTTTATGGACGAGGGGCGTCCAAGATATTTAATGGGCGTTGGGACGCCTGAGGATTTAGTGGAAAATGTTGAACGCGGTGTGGATATGTTTGATTGTGTGATGCCAACGAGAAATGCGAGAAACGGCACATTTTTTACAAGCTTTGGGAAATTTAATATCAAAAGAGCTGAATTTATTAATGACAATGAAAGCATTGATAAGACTTGTTCTTGCTATACTTGCAAAACTTACTCAAGAGCATATTTAAATCATCTTTTTAAAGCGAAGGAATTGACATTTTTTAGGCTTGCGAGTTTGCACAATTTGCATTATTATCTAACTTTAGTAAAAGAGATGAGGGGGGCGATAATGCAAAACAAATTTAGCGAATTTAAGAAAGAATTCTACGCAAAAAGAAGCTAAATTTAAGTAAATTTTTGTATAATTTCATCTCTTGCGCTCTTAGCTCAGCTGGATAGAGCATTTGATTGCGGTTCAAAAGGTCAGAGGTTCGAATCCTCTAGAGCGCGCCACTAAACATTTCCTATCGCATAAAGTTGGATAACGCCAACGACTTTCCCATCTTTACCCACAACGATTTCTTTAATTTTGTGTTTTAACATTAGCTGTTCGGCTTCTGTCGCCATAGCTTCTTGGTCGATGATTTTGGGATTATGACTCATAATTTCTTTTGCCTTAAAGTCAAACCTTGGTTTGGCATTTGCCTTAAGCGCACGGCGTAAATCTCCATCTGTGATAATGCCAACAAGCTCATCTTTTTCTAAAACAATACAAAGCCCAAGCTTGCCGCTTGTCATCACATCGACAAGTTCGTTAAATTCGGTTTCTGGTTCCACGATAGGCAGTTTTTTGCTGACCATTAAATCTTTGACTTTGGTTAAAAGCTTACGCCCTAAGCTACCACCCGGATGAAAAAGTGCAAAATCATCTGGTCGAAAATTTTTAGCTTTCATCAAGGCAGCAGCGATGGCATCGCCCATCACAAGTGTAGCGGTAGTTGAGGACATAGGGGCAAGTTGCAAAGGACAAGCTTCTTTCTTGATTGCGATATTGAGAAAAATTTCAGCTTGTTTGGCAAGGGTGGATTTGGCATTACCACACATCGCGATGAGGGGAATTTGTCTTCTTTTAACCGCTGGAATGATTTTTAAAAGTTCTTCCGTTTCGCCTGAATTCGAAATGGCGATTAAAACATCTTCATTTGTTATCATTCCCAAATCCCCGTGCAGTGCCTCACCGGGGTGCATAAAAAAGCTTGGTGTTCCTGTGCTAGCAAGTGTAGCGGCTATTTTAGCACCGATGTGTCCTGATTTCCCCATACCGCTGATAATGCAACGCCCTTTTATATTTAGGATGAGTTTGATGGCTTTGGCAAAATTATCATCCAAATTTTCGCTTAAATTCCTAATGGCTTCCGCTTCGATTTCAAAAACTTCCCTAGCTACTTTAATGGCTTCTTTCATTTTGCTTCCTTAAAGATTAACCACGACATTTGTAGCTATGGCTATTTGATAAAGAATTTGCGTTAGCATAGAAAAAATTTGTAAATTTTGACTATCGACTTTTGGAAGCACTAAAATAGAATCTCCCGCTTTGACATCGATGCCCGAGCGATATTTTTCCGCTTTGCCGTTCGTGCGTATGACAAGCACCTTTGAGGTATCCGCTCTATCGCTATAACCTCCTGCTAAGTCGATGTAGTATTTTAAATTTTCTTTTTTGCCATAGACAAAAGCTCCCGGCAGGGATACTTCGCCCTGGACTATGACAAGATTATTTTTGCTTGGGATATTGATAGTGTCGCCATCTTCTAGCACTAAAGTTTTGTAAGCTTTAGCGTCATCGATGACAATTTGCCCTCTAGGCTCGGCTTTTTTCGCTCTTTCTATAAATTCGAGTATGGTTTTGGCTTGAGTTGCACGGATTGCTGCTTGTTCGGAATTGACAGATGAGCTGGTGAGAGCTAAGGTTTCAAGCTCTTTAAGCTGTGCGGCTATTAGTTCTTTTTGTGTTCTTGCGACACTTTTTCTAAAGACTTGCAACGCTTTCATATTGGACATTGAATTTGCCATAACGAGCCTTGAAATATCCTCCAAAGTTGTGCCTTTTTTTACTACTAGCGTTCCTAGTCCATCGTGTTCTCCGCGAATTTTAACGCTGATGTTTGTTGTGATGTATTCAGGACGGAATTCCACTTCATCACCTGTTCTTATAGGAACTTGAGGAAAATGTGTTTTGTTAAAAGCTTTGACCTCAAGCTTATGCTCATCGCCATAGCTTCTTACAACAGCATTTGTAACGATAGGTTTTGCGCCTGAAATTCTAGCCAAATCATTAAGCGTTTTAATATCGCTTCCAAGTTCGAATCTAAAAGGTTTTTGCACATCGCCACTGACAAAAGCGTATGTGGCGACATTTCCCACTAAGATAACATCACCACTTCTAAAAGGGAAAAGTTCTAATTGTCCCTTAAGCAAGAAGTCGTATAGGTCTATATTTCTAATCACCTTATTATTTCTTAAAATTTGAATTTCTCTAAAGCTTCCATATTCTAAGTTGATTCCGTTCGCCTTGTCTAGGTATTGTATGATAGAATCGGAGCTTAATCCTTGATAAAGACCCGGAGCATTAACGCTTCCTGTTACAAAAACGCTTACATTTTGATAGGCGTTCATATCCGCATAAACGAAGACATTGTTTTTGTAAATTTTATTAACGGCTGATTTTATCACAGGCACTAAAGAGCTGTTTTTTACGCCTAAAAGATTGACCGCACCAACTTTTGGGATAAAAATATTACCTTGAGAATCTACCACTAAAACCTGTGCAAATTCCACAGCTCCCCAAATTTTAAGGCTTATTTGGTCTCCAACGGCGATTTTATAGTCCGGATTATAAACTCTTTGCGTGAAATTTTTAAAATTACCACTAAAAAGATGCGAACCAAAAACAGGAATTTGAGTTGGATTTGTGCTTGAGGCACTTGCATTATTTTCACTTTTGTAGCTTTGATTAGAATAAGCTGAGCTTGTGTTACTATCGTAAGTTGGACCCTCATTAATTCCTACTATTTGCGACACATCGACTGCACCAAAAGCTAAAATAAAACCTGTTAATAATAAAACTATTTTTTTCATTTTAATATCTATGCTCCTCTATAATCATTTTCACAAATTTCGTAATGCCAAAAATTAAAGATAAAATTAAAAAAGCTGTGATGATATTATAAATCCTTTCAGGGTATCTCGCACTTTCCGGCAAATTGGGACTTTGCACGATAACAAGCTGCTTAATTTTCCTTCCAGCCTCTATCCTCGCACTTTCATAAGCTTTAAGAGCTGCCTCATAAGCTTGCTGGGCGAATTTCGCCTCTATGGTAAGATTTTGAAATTTAGCCGCCATATCATTGAGTTTTTTCTCATTTGAATTATTTGTTGAAATTTTTGCCACTTCGCGTTCTAATTGTTTTTTGATTGCTAGAATTTCGGATTTTAACGCGATAACTTCAGGGGCGCTATCATTCATATAGCTTTGCAAATTCAAAAGAGCAGCTTCTCTTTGGGCTAGGTTTGCCTCGATTTGAGCGATGAGCTTTTCCTTACTTTCAGCCTGTTTAAGGGGGTCAAAAACTCCATATTTATTTTGAAAAGATATGAGAGCATTTTGTGCTTTTAAATACCTTTCTTTGTAGGTATTAACCTCTTCTTCGGCAAATTTCATTTGCTCTCTTGCCGCCTTATGAGAAATTTCATTGATAAATTTTTCGCTTTCCTCCATAATGCTTTGGGCTATGATTTTAGCAGACTCCGGTGTAAAGCCCTCCACATCGACATTTAAAAGTCCCGTTTTGTCATCAACCCTAAGTTTAACGCGGTTTTGAAAATATTTAAGATAGCTTTCGGTTGAACTTGAGTTGTAAATTTTGTTAGGTAAATCAATGAATTGTTCTTGATAAAGTTCTTTAAGTTTAATTTTTTCTTCTAGTTTTTGCAACAAGTCAAGAGAATGAATATATCCGCGTAGGTATTTCATATCTTCACTATTATTAGAAGTGGTGCTGAGTAAAGATAAAATTCCACTTGCTTGGACACTTTCTCCGCTGGTTGAACGCACACTAAGACTCATCGAGCTTACATATCTATCGGCTGCGATGAAAACATAATAAATAACTACAAAAATCATCAAAAACCATACGATTTTAAAAGAATCTAGTATGCTTAAGTCCTTAATTTTATCTAATAAAGTTTTATTTTCTTCCATAATTATGCTTTTCCTTGATATACAGCTATGCCCTCATCGACATCATCATAAACCGTAATTTTTCCATCTTTCATAAAGACAATTTTATCACACCATTCTTTAATTTCGGCTACATCGTGTGAAACCATAATCACCTTAGAGCGAGAAAGTCTTTCTCTATAAAGCTTAATGCTTTTTTCTCTAAATTTTGGGTCTCCAACAGCCCCAGCCTCATCGATGAGGTAATAATCAAAGTCAAAAGCCATACTAAGTCCAAAGGTGATTCTAGACCCCATACCAGAAGAATAATTTTTCATCGGCTCATCGAAAAATTTCCCAAGTTCTGCAAATTCTTCGACAAATTTGACCTTTTCTAACAATTCTTTACCCTTGTAGCCATACACCCTTGCGACAAATTTAGCATTATCTCTTGCGGAGAGTGAGCCTTGTATCCCTCCACTTAAGCCTAGTGGCCAAGAAAGCTTTTTGTTTGTGATGATTTTGCCTTTATCGGGTAATTCAGCCCCACTTAAAAGTTTCATTAGGGTTGATTTCCCAGCACCATTACCGCCCATTAGACCAATGCTACAATTTTCAGGGAATTCAAAATTAAAGTCTTTAAAGACATAATGCCTTCCCCCTGCAAAAAGTGGGTAGGATTTGGTTAAATTGACAAGCTTTATCATTGTTTTCTCACTGCGGTTAAGGCTTGTCTATTATGATGATAAAAAAACAATCCTATAAGAAGTAAAAACATAATGCAAAATATAGGATAAGTATAGCTATAATCATCTTGTAAAGGATAAGAATCGAAAAAATTATATCTTAAAAGCTCCATTATATGAAGCAAAGGATTGTAATAAAATATATCAAGTAATGGGCGTGGCATAAGCCAAGTGGGGAAAATCACCCCAGAAGTCCAGTAAAAAACAATGCTAAAATACATCAAAAGTGTTTTTAAAATTTCAAAAAAATGGCTAAGTATCGCAAAGCAAAGCCCCAAAACAAAACCAGAAAGCATTAATAAAAACACACAAAACATTACATTTAAAAAATATACAGGTAAAACATCAAAACGCAAAAACCATCCAGCTACAAATAAAACGCAAAAGAAAATCACAAAATAAATGCAAAATTCAAGCATAGTTCTAGCGATAAAAACATGGATAGGCTTGACAGGCTTATAAGCAAAAAGTCCCAAATTTGCACTAATGCCGTTCATTAGCTGTGTAACGATGCTTCTAAACATAAAATAAGGCACTATGCCAGAGATTAAAAACATAAAAATAGAAATTCCATCAGGCATTACTTGATGATGATATTCTCTAATAATTGTAACAATAATGGTAATAGCCAAAACCACGCTTAAAGGCTCTCCAACAACCCAAATGTAGCCTAAATAGCGGTTTGCACCAAAGCGTGTTTTAAGCTCTCTAAAAAATAAAGCATAAATTACATTAAGCATTCAAGCAACTTTTCTCCCTAATGATAATCTTTAATTATAAAAAAGAATTTTTAACAAAAGACTAAAGCCCCTCTTTATAGGACAAAAGTTTGAAAAGAACAAATTTGATTAAACCCAAATCCCCATTTTCTTTATGGATTTTAATGATTTTTTGCCCAAGTTTGTAGGTGGGGGAATTTTTGATTTTGATATATTTATCATAATCTTTGCACAAAGAGAGGGAAAAATGGTTGGTGCGTGTTTTTTCTTGACCCTTAAATTTTTTCTTTAAAAAAGGCAAAATGAGAAGCAAATTTAAACAATCTTTAAAATTCTTGCA
Organism: Campylobacter helveticus; assembly: GCF_002080395.1. Taxonomy (NCBI): domain Bacteria; kingdom Pseudomonadati; phylum Campylobacterota; class Epsilonproteobacteria; order Campylobacterales; family Campylobacteraceae; genus Campylobacter; species Campylobacter helveticus. Next base: position 1,294,776 of record NZ_CP020478.1, on the reverse strand, counting down.
AAGCATAGCCATTTCACCTATTTGATAAGATAGATGTGATTTTATCACGCTTTGGGCTGATATTATGCTATCTTCATTTTGCCAACCTAATCTAAAATCTTGTCTTTGTAGGAAAAAATCCCTATGAAGTCTATAATCTATAGCGATAAGGAAAATGTTTTGTGGATTATGCGAGCCTGAGATAAGTGGCATTGGCTTAATATTGCCAAACCATAATAAATCCGCCTCACAAAGTAATCTAGGGTCATCAACTACCATTCTCCCAAAGGCATTGTGTGCGGCAAAAATGTGCTTTGTAGGTAGAGGGTAGTCGGCTAAATTTTTGTCCTTTTGATAAATTTCGATAAAAGAACTTAGAAATAATGGAGTATGAAAATACAAATCTGGTCTTAAAACCATTATATAATCATAAGAAATGTTTTGCTCTTTTTCATATTCGAGGGCAAGTTTTTGCGACCTTTCTATGGAAAGACGCATTCCCCTGTCTTGCGTTAGGGTTTCGACAAGCATTTTTTTAGGCTGATAAATTTGCTTCACTTCCTCGATAACTTCGGCATCAACTTTTTGATTATTAAGAGTTTCGTTGTGTGTATGCCAAGCAAATCCCGATTTTTCAAAAGTGTCCCAAGTGTGGATAAATATATCGATGCCATCTTTCCACATTTTATCCTCTAAATTTGGCTTTAAGACATTATCTAAAAAACTTTGATAAGTTTGCTTATAAGTTCTTAAATGCCCCATAAAACAAATTGCAAGTCTCATTTATCTCGTCCATTCAAGTTTTTTTTCTAGCATTAGGGTGTTATCCGTGAGTTTTACCCAGCTAAGATTTAAAGCGTAAATTTTAGCATTACTAAGTTTAGCAAAAGGAAATTTAGCAAAATAAATTTTCTCTTGCTCATTAGAGGCTTCCATAAAAATAGCCTTAGCTTGCACACCTTTTAAAAGGGCGATTTTGTTTTCTTTGGCGATGTTTAGGGCGATGTTTGGATTTAAAAAGGCGAGTTTGATGTGTTTGGTATCTTCGTGTGAAGCGATGATGAGGGCTAAATTTGTCTCATCAAAAGCATAAAACGCACTAGCGGTATAAACACCCAAATCATCACGCATTGACATTGCTAAAAGTGTATTTTTTTTAAAAAAGTGTAAAATTTTTTTATCCATTGCAAAATTATACTAAAGTAAATTTAAAAAGTGCCGATATATCACATAAATCATAAAGGAGTAACAATGCAAATCGATGTGAGTAAAAATCAAAACTTCTCCCTTGACTACACAACTAAAAGTGGTAAAAAACTTAGCCTTGATATGTATGATAATCAAAATATCAACTACGCTAAAGACGAAAATTCTAAAAGCTTAAGTTTGAAGCGTGAGTATGGATTTAGCTTTACTTTTGAGGGGTCTAAATTAACACAAAATGAACTTGATGAGATAAAAGTGGCGATGAAGGAAGTCGAGCCTATGATACAAGAATTTTTAGCAAATTCTAAGGTGGGTGAGCTTCAGCCAAAAGACTTTATCCAAAGTGCAATGCAAATGGCAAATGTTCTTCCAACGCCAAAAGATGAAAATCATCAAAATGCGATTATGAATAGTTTTACTAATAAATTAGAAAATTTACTCAATAAAAACCAAACGCCAAATGCAGAGCAAAATTCAAGCCTACTAGAAGATAGTAAAAAATTGCTTGATGAGGTTTTAGAGCAGATGAAAAAACAGCTTGAAAAAGCTCAGGAAAAAGCAAACGAGCAAAACGCCACACAAAAAGACAAAAATTTCGATTTTTATGCTTGATAAAAGGGGGCTTTGCCCCTTATCCGCTTAGTTCATCTACTAGATAAATTAAATGTTGCCAAGAATTTTTTGTCTTATCGCTTAGTCCTATTTCGCAGGTGCTTGAGCTAGAATAAAACCTTTTAATTTTCAAATTTTTAAAAAACTTTTCAAAATCGTTTAAAGCACTCATATTTAGCTCAGGCTTCATAAAGCCCTTATCACCTGCAAAACCACAGCAATGCGTATTTTTATGCTCATAAACCTTGCCTTTAGTGCAAAGTGAGGCAATCTTTCTTAAACTCGTATCAAAGCCGTATTTTTTACTTGAACATACCGCATAAATTCCAATATCTTCTTCAAGCGGTTTAATGTTTAAATACTTTAAGATTTCTTTTTCCACAAATTCGCTCATATCGAAAATTTTTAATCTTTTATCTAGTTTTAAAAGTAGCTCGGCACCGCAAGCACTATGGTCGCACACAAGAGGGATTTTACCATTTTCACTCAAAGTTAAAAGCTCGTCCATCATAGCGTTTAGTGGATTAAGCTCAGGATTTTTTAAGGTGTAATTTTTAAGGGCTTTACCACAACAAAATTTATCGATACTTTTAGGATAAAGCACCGAAATTTTAGCTTTTTTACAAAGACTTTCAAAAACTTCCTGCAAAGTTCTTTTATCTCTAGCCAAAGGGGAGGGTGCAAAGGCTCTATTTAAACAAGAGCTTAGATAAATCACGCTTTTTGTGCCATTGATGCGTGAATTTAAAGGATAGTGATTTCCCGTAGGCATAAAAACAGGCACTATGGGCGTGTGAAATTTCTTATTGAAACTTAGGCTTAAATTTTTCATTTTTTCTTTTCCTAGCGTATTTTGTCCAAACTTTGCTAGGTTTAAGCCAAATTTTGCCATTTTCACGCTTTTACTTAAATTTTTAGCTAGGGTTTTTGCGAGGAAAATTCCTTTGGCATTTTCGTTGTTATAGGCATTGGCGATTTTGGCGCTATCGATTTCTAACGGACAAGCCGTAGCACACATCGAACACCCAGCACAAGTAGCGACCACTTCGTAGGAATAGCCCTTTTTAAGTTCTAAAAGCTCATTTTCTTCCTCCTTGCTTCTGTGCCTTAGCGCTTCAAGGCGTTTGATTTCTCTATGCACGGCTATTCTTTGGCGTGGGGTGAGGCTTAAATTTTTGCTAGGGCAGTATTTTTCACAAAAGCCACATTCCATACAGGCTTCTAAAAAATCCTCAATTTCGTGCGAGGGTTTGAAATTTTTATTGTGAATTTCTTTATCCTCGTTGATGATAACGCCCGGATTAATCAAATTTTTAGGGTCAAAAAGCATTTTGATTTTTTTGTGAAAGCTATAAGCCCTTTCTCCCTACTCTTGCTCCACGAAAGCTGCCATCATACGCCCTGTGCCGTGTTCCGCCTTAATGCTTCCTTTAAGAGATACGACAAGAGCGACTAAATCTTGCATAAAAAGCTCAAAATTTAACCTTTCTTTCGCGTCGTCTAAAAGGGGTGTGATGATAAAATGCACATTGCCACTGAGGGCGTGTCCAAAGATAATGCCTTCAAAATTGTGTTTTGTGAAAAGTTTTGCAATGTCCCCTATGCCTTTTGTGAAATTTTTTATTTCAAAACAAACATCTTCTGTAATGACAACACTACCTTTAGGGCGTTTGGAGGCTGAAATGGGAAGTAAGCCTTTGCGGATTTTCCACCAATTTGCCTGAATGTTTGAATCAAGGCTAAATTCAGGCTCAAAAAGAGCAGGAGCTTCTTTTAAAACCTCTTTAACGAAAGTGATATTGTTTAAAAGCTTTTCTTCTTCGTCGCTTTGAAGTTCGATTAAAAGGGCGCAGTTGGGATTTTTAAGCGAGGAGGGCATATCGCAAAGCTCTTTTGTAAGCTCCAAACAAGCCCAGTCCATAAGCTCGGCAGCAAAAACCTTATCTTCGTGTGAAGCTAAGATTTTAACGGCATTAGAGGCTTTACTTAAATTTTCATAAAAAAGTAAGCCTGTAGCCTTATAAGCATAATCCTCACAGGTTTCATACTCAACTTTACTCACAAAGCCTAAAGTGCCTTCAGCTCCTATAAAAATGTGATTTAAAATATCTTTTAGCCCACTAAAATCACATAAGGAATTTAGCCCATAGCCTGTGGTATTTTTAATGGCAAATTTGCGTTTGATTTCTTTAGTCAAAAATTCATCTTTCAAAAGCTCTTCTCGTAAGTTTAAAAGCCCATTGGCTAGAGTGGCGTGAGTATTTGTAAATTCTTTTAGGCTTTCTTCTTTACTCGTATCAAGGATAAAGCCGTCATTTAGGATAACACGCACGGATTTTATGGTTTGGTAGCTATTTTGCTTGACTCCGCAGCACATTCCGCTTGAGTTGTTGGAAAAAATCCCTCCTATGGTGGCGTTATTGATAGTAGCGGGGTCTGGTCCTATTTTTTTACCAAAAGGCTTTAAAGCTTCATTGGCATCGCTACCGATGACTCCGCATTCACACCAAATAGAATGTGCATTTGCTTCAATTGTTTTAAAATTTTCCACACAAAGCACTAAGACACTATCGCTCAAAGCTTGTCCGCAAAGGCTTGTCCCACTCCCTTTAAAAGTAAGGGGGATATTAAATTTATCGCTTAAGATGATGATTTTAGCGACTTCTTCTTCGTTTTTGGGTTTTAAAACAAGTTTTGGGATATAGCGGTAACAAGAAGCATCAAGACCATAAGCAAAGCGGTGGATGTAAGAATCATAAAGTCTTTCTTGCAAAAATGCCTTGCATTCTTTTTTGAAAAGTTCTAGCATTAAATTTCCTTGGAGAATTTAGATTAATTATACTTTTTAGCTATAATAAAAGATTAATTAAGATACTTATTTTATGATATATTACGAAATTTTTAAAGGACAATAATGCCAAATTTATATCTTCACTCATTAGGGTGTAATAAAAATTTAGTCGATAGTGAAATTATGCTTGGACGCCTTGAAAACTATACTTTATGTGATGGGCCTAAAAAAGCTGATGTGTTGATAGTCAATACTTGCGGTTTTATAGAAAGTGCGAAAAAAGAGAGTATAGAAACGATTTTAAATCTTCACACACAGAGAAAAAAGGACTCTTTACTTGTCGTTACGGGCTGTTTAATGCAGCGTTATAGAGAGGAATTGATGAAAGCTTTGCCTGAGGTGGATTTATTTACGGGTGTGGGTGATTTTGAAAAGATAGATGAGTTAATTTTAAAAAAGCAAAATTTGTTTTCAAATTCGACTTATTTGCAAGGCGAAAATGTTAAAAGGGTGATTACAGGTTCAAATTCCCACGCTTTTATTAAGATTAGCGAGGGCTGTAATCAAAGCTGTGCTTTTTGTGCTATACCGCATTTTAAAGGACGCCTTAAATCACGCGAAATTTCAAGTATTGTAAAAGAACTTCAAAGCCTTATAGGTAGAGGATATAAGGACTTTTCTTTCATCGCACAAGATAGCTCATCTTATCTTTTTGATAAGGGGCAAAAGGACGGGCTTTTGCGTTTAATTGATGAGGTCGAAAAGCTAAGTAGCATAAGGGCTGCACGCATTTTATATCTTTATCCTAGCACTTTAAGTGAGGAAGTGGTGCGAAAAATCATTGCTTCAAAGGTGTTTGTCAATTATTTTGATATGCCTTTGCAGCACATTAGCGATAAAATGCTAAAAATTATGAAAAGAGGCAGCAAAAAAGCTCAAATTTTAAAGCTTTTGACGATGATGAGAGAGGCGAAAGATAGCTTTTTACGCACGGGTTTTATTGTGGGGCATCCGGGTGAGGGTGAAGAGGATTTTAATGAGCTTTGTGAATTTATAGAAAGTTTTGAATTTGATAGGATTAGCGTTTTTGGTTATTCCAAAGAAGAAGATACTTTAGCGTTTGAAATGGAGCAAGTGCCTAGAAAAACAATTAATGCGCGTCTTAAGATTTTGGAAAAAATTGTCGCAAAAAGTCTTGAAAAAAGCTTTAAAAAAGAAGTCGGTCAAAAACGCTTGGTTGTTTGTGAGGGGGAGAGCAGTGAGGGGGAATTTTTTATCGCTGGGAAAGACTTGCGTTGGGATAGAGAAATTGATGGTGAAATTCTCATCAATGAAAGCGAATGTGGCACTTTGGAAAGAGGGCAAATTTATGAATGCGAAATCACACAAGCCCTAGATACAAAATTATTAGCTAGGGTTTTAAAACTTGCCTAAATTAAGCCTTTTAAAGCATTTAAGGGGACGCAAAAATTTACTTGCTTTTAGCTATGGGAGTGATAGCACGGCTTTATTTTATTTGCTTTGTAGAGAAAACATCGCTTTTGATATGGCTTTAATCAACTACAAAACGCGTTTAAATAGCGATTTGGAGGAAGAAGAGGCTAAAAAATTAGCCAAGAGCTTTAATAAGGCAATTTTTACACAAACAGCCCCTCAATTTGTTAGCAATTTTGAAAAAAATGCAAGAGATTTTCGCTATGCTTTTTTTGAAAAAATTTGTCTTGAAAAGGGCTATGAAAATGTGATTTTAGCCCACCAGCTTGATGATAAATTTGAGTGGTTTTTAATGCAGCTTGGTAAGGGGGCTGGATTAATGGAGCTTTTGGGAATGAATGCCCTTGAAAAAAGGACGCATTTTACACTTATAAGACCTCTGCTTAATGTGCCAAAGGGGCAAATTTTAGCTTTTTTAAAAGAAAATAGATTGAAATATTTTAATGATGAGAGTAATCATAATGAGACATTTAAAAGAAATTTCATTAGAAAGCATTTTAGCGAGGAATTTTTAAAGCATTTTAGTAAGGGTGTGCAAAAAAGTTTTGTTTTTTTGCAAGAGGATTTAAAAGCCTTAAATTTGGGGGAAATAGAGGAATTTGGGGGAATTTTGATTTGCGTGAAAAATGAAAGTTTAATTGCTAAGGCTTGCAAAAAACTCGGCGTTTTAATGAGTGAAAGGCAAAGAAAAGAGTGTCTTAAAAAAGATTGTGTGATTAGTGCCAAAATAGGCGTGGTGTATGTGGAAAATAAGGCTTTTATTTTTACTTATGAGCGTTGTGAGAAAATGCCTAAAAGCTTTAAGGAAAGATGTAGAAAACTACAAATTCCCAAGCTTTTACGCCCTTTTTGTTTTAATCATCAAATCGAGCTTGAAACATTGCTAAGTTTTGGACTTAAAAAATAAATTTTTTGATAGCTAAGATGAATGAGAAAAATGACGAAAAAAAGCTGCAAAATAAGCCCAACAAAAGGAAAAGAGGCTAAAACATAAAAAATAAGCGTATAAAATTTAAACTCAAAAGGCGTGTTTGTCTGCTCTTTAAATTTCTTTTTGTCTAAAACAGCCCCTAAAACTTCTAAAATCAAGGCATTGTGAAAAAGATAGTAAAAAGCTATAAAAAAGGCGATTAAATTAATAAACGGGATGAAAAATAAAATCAAAGCTAAGAAAAAAAGTGGGATAAATTTGAGTAAAACTTTAAACATTTGAAAGAATAAGGCTAAATCGCCCATTTTTTCTTTAGGCTCGTGATTGTAGTATTTGGCATTAATTTTAGTGGCGATGAGTGGTGTGAAAAAAGAAAGCAAAAAAAGCGAGACGGCACTAGAAGCAAAAATGACAAAAAAACTCACGGCTAAAAAATTCAAGCTATGGATTAAAAAACTCACTAAAGAAAAGGAATAAAACCACGCAAAAATGGAGTCGCTTTCTGGAGCAAAAAGTGCGTCTAAATAGTCCTTTACGCTCGTAAAAGAGTAATAGCCCAAAATTATCATTAGTGAAAATCCCACAGCGATAGAAAGCAATGCGTATTTAAAAAATTCAAAACGCGTAAAATCCTTAAGGCTTAACCAAAAAATATTCATTAAAGTGCCTCATAACGCTTTTCAAGTTCTTTGTAAATGGCTTCATAGCTTAAGGTTTGGTTTAAAATTTCGTTTAAAACTTCATTATCTTCTTTATCGTTCCATATTTTTTTATAATGCCCCTCTTTATATCCGTGTGCTTGTCTAAAGGCATTTAGCACATTTTTGCCGATGTAAATTTTATAAAGGCTTTCTAGATTGAGTCCGCATTTAATACAAAGGGTAAAAAATGCCGATAAAAGCCCACCCATATCAAAGCCAAAGCCACTACATTTATGGATAATTAGCTCTATATCGCTTACGATAGCATACATATCCTCATCACTTGGCGTTCCTTTTTCTTTTACAAAATCTTTAAAAACGCTTACGGAACTTAATTCCATAGCGATAAAGGTCAATTCTTTTTTACCTTTATCTTCGAGCAAAAGACTAAGGATAAAATGCCAAATATCCACAAGCTCTATGCGGACATTATCCCAATTTGTTGGATTTTTAATGTTTTTCCAGTGCTTCCACGCAAAAGAGTCGATTAGCTCGGCACACTCCATATAAATGCACCGCCTCCAACTTATGAGCTTACCCTCTTTAGTATAGCCATTTTCCCAGCCTTTTCCGTTTGTTTCGTCGTTTAATTTTTGTTGAAGTTTAAGCATATTCTCTAAAAGTTCAGTATTTCCCATTGTTTGCCTTTAAGGTTTGTTGTTTTTAAGCATTTTTAATTAAATTTCAAATAATTTCATCAAAATAATCTTAATATTAAATGCAAATCTAAACTTTTCATTTTAACAATTGGTTAATATTAACTTTTTAAAATTACGAAATTGAGGGCTAGAATTTGTTTTTTTTTTTTTTTGTATAATCTCGTTTTTATTTTATTTATAAGGATAAGTGATGAAACAAGGCGATTTTACCGAAGTTGCAAAGCATTATATCAATAGACCTGCTTATAGTGCGTTTTTGCTTGAAAAATTGATAAAGTGTATCAATGATACTAATAAGCCACTTAATGAGCTAAATGTCGTAGAAGTAGGCGCTGGCACGGGTAAGCTCACTAAAATGCTAGCCGAAATTTTTAAGCTTAACATCACTGCTGTGGAGCCTAATGATAATATGCGTGAAGAGGGTATTAAATTCACCGCAAACTGCCCCAATATCGCGTGGCAAAAAGGAAGTGGCGAGGAAACAGGTGTGAAAAGTGGCGTGGCTGACTGGGTAATAATGGCTTCATCATTTCACTGGACTGACCCTAAGAAATCTTTACCCGAATTTGCACGACTCTTGCAAGGGGGGGGGGGTGGCCCCGGCGCAGGTTATTTTACCGCCATTTGGAATCCACGCCATATCGTAGAGGGCTCGATTTTCGATGAGATTGAAAAGGAGATTAAGCATATGGTTCCTGAGCTTACTCGTGTGAGTAGTGGGACTCAAAATGTGAAAAAATGGGAAGAAATTCTCGTATCCACAGGGGATTTTAAGGACTGCTTTTTTATGGAGTGTGATTACACAGAAACTTGGGATAAAGAGCGTTATCTTGGGGCGTGGCACTCTGTAAATGATATACAAGCCCAAGCAGGCAAGGAAGTGTGGGAGAAGATTTTAAAGATGATAGAGGCTAAAATTTCTCATCTTCAAACCATAGAAGTGCCTTATAAAATTAGGGCTTGGACGGCTAAAAAAGCCTAAAAAATTTATATAAAGGACAAAAAATGGAAAAATTAGTTGAACAAGTGTGGGATTACACAAAGCATGCGAAATTTTACTCATACCGCCCAAATTACGCACCAAAGAGCATTGATATGCTCGTGTGTCTAGCACAAAAAAGGGGGGGGGGGTGGCCCGGCGATTCTAGTTTAAAGGTCGCTGATATCGGTGCTGGGACAGGAAATTTAAGCATTATGTTACTTGAAAGAGGATGCGAGGTCGTCTCAGTCGAGCCAAACGATGCGATGAGAGAAATAGGCGTGGAAAGAACTAAGGGAGAAAAAATCGAGTGGGTTCGTGCTACGGGTATAGACTCCACGCTAAAAGCAGAAGAATTTGACTGGGTAACCTTTGGCTCAAGTTTTAATGTCATGGATAGAAACGAAGCCTTGAGCGAAGCACATCGTTTGCTTAAAAAGGGGAGCTATTTTTCTTGTATGTGGAATCATAGGGATTTAAACGATCCTATGCAAAAGATCGCTGAAGACACCATAATGGAATTTGTGCCAAATTATACAAGAGGCACGAGAAGAGAAGACCAACGCCCTATTATTGAGAGTCGTAAAGATTTGTTTGACAATATCATTTATTTGGAAGAGGATTTTTATTTTCACCAAAGCATAGAAAATTACATCAATGCGTGGAAAAGCGTGAAAAATCCTTACTGGGATTTAGAAACGAGTGAGGGCGTGGAGCTTTTTGAAAAAATTTCTGCAAAAATTACCGAAAGATTGCCTAAGGAATTTGACATTAAATACACCACGCGTTGCTGGAGTGCTAAGAAAATTTAAAGGATAAAAATGGCTTTGAACTTTCAAACTAAGGCTAGAAATTTAGCTTCTTTGGAGGGGAGATTAAAATCTGCTAAAATTTTACCTATGGTGCTAACCACTTTAGAGGATTTAGAAAAGGATACGCCAAAAATCCTTCAAACAATAAGAAATTTAAAAGCCACAAAACTCATTATCCGCTCTTCTTCTAAGGCGGAGGATAGCACGAAAAATTCCAACGCGGGGGCTTTTTTAAGCCTTGCAAATATCCACGCGCAAAATGAAAAAGAGCTTTTAAACGCTCTTTTTAATGTGGGCTCTTCAATGCCCTCTAAAAAAGATGAAATTCTTATCCAACCCTGTCTTGAAAAAATCGAGCTTTGTGGGGTTGGTTTTAGCGTAGATAAAGATAATTTTGCCCCTTATTTTTGCTTACAATACGACAAAAGCGGCTCAAATTCCTCTATCACAGATGGTAGTGCGCAAAATGCTCTAAGCTATTTTCACTACCGTGAAAGCTTGAAATTTAAAGATAAAGATACCAAGCAAATTATAAGCTTAATTAAGGAGCTTGAAAAGCTTTTTGCGTGTAATTTTTTAGATGTGGAATTTGCCTTTGCAAATTACGGAGGTAAGAGGGAGCTTTTTTGTTTGCAGGTGAGACCTTTAGTAATGGAGGGTAAAATTAATTTATTTCACTCTTTACCTAAAGAAGCCTTAGATAGATTTTACAAACGCTTTATTTCTTTACAAGAGCCGCGCCCCCGCGTTTTGGGAGAAAAGGCTATTTTTGGCGTGATGCCCGATTGGAATCCTGCTGAAATCATAGGACTGCGTCCAAAACGCCTTGCTTTTAGTCTTTATAAGCAAATTATTACGGATAATATTTGGGCGTATCAAAGGGATAATTACGGCTATAAAGACTTGCGCTCTCACCCGCTTATACACTCGTTTTTAGGAATTCCTTATGTCGATGTGAGGCTTTCTTTTAATTCTTTTGTGCCAAAAAGTTTGGACGATAAAATCGCTGAAAAGCTTGTCAATCACTATCTTAATGAGCTTGATTTAAATCACGATTTACACGATAAGATAGAATTTAATATCGTTTTTTCTTGTTATGATTTTAATACGCCCAACAAACTTAAAAAACTTTTAAAACATAATTTTAATGAAAATGAAATCAAACGCCTTGAATTTTCTCTTTTAGAGCTGACAAATAATATTATCAATCCAAAAGGACTTTATTTAAAAGACATACAAAAAGCTAAAAAACTTAATGATATTTATGCAAAACTTACAAGCTCGAAGCTTTCTTTACTTGATAAAATTTACTGGCTTTTAGAAGAATGTAAGCGTTATGGCACTTTGCCTTTTGCAGGGGTGGCTAGGGCTGGATTTGTCGCGATGCAAATGCTTAATTCTTTAGTAGAGATAGGCTTTTTCACACAGAAGGAAAGGGCGGATTTTCTTAATTCTCTTCAAACTATAAGCAAAACCTTAAGCTTAGAAAGTGAGAGTTTAAATTCTAAAACAAAACCAGCATTTTTAAAGAAATTTGGGCATTTAAGGGCTGGCACTTACAATATACTTTCTCCGCGTTATGATGAGAATTTTAATGCTTATTTTGAACTGAAACAAAACGAAAATAAAACGAAAATAAAAGAGAAAAAATTTAGCCTAAGTGCAAGCAAAAAGGCTAAATTTGAAAGTCTTTTAAATGAGCACGGATTAAGTGTTGGGACGGATGAGTTTTTTAGCTTTTTAAAAGAGGCGATTGAGGGGCGTGAAATGGTGAAATTTGATTTTACCAAGCTTCTTTCGCAAGCCATTGTTTTTATAGGGGAGCTTGGGGAGTATTATGGTATAGATAAAGAAGATATGGCACATCTTGATATTAATGCCGTGCTAAATCTTTACTCAAGCCTTTATTCTCAAAGTCCAAAAGAACAGTTTTTAAGAGAAATTAAGCATTATAAAAAAGAATACGAGCTAACCAAAAGCATTAAGCTTCCGTCTTTACTTAGCGATGCGGAGCAAATTTTTTCTTTCTTTAGTGCTAAACTCTGTCCAAATTTCATCACGCAAAAAAGCGTTGTGGCAAATACGGCACGGGAAAATGAGGAAAACTTAGAGGGTAAAATTGTGTTAATTTACGCAGCTGACCCGGGCTATGATTATTTATTTACTAAAAAAATCGCCGGCTTCATCACTTGCTATGGTGGAGCCAATTCGCATATGGCGATAAGGGCTTCCGAGCTAGGACTCCCTGCAGTTATCGGCGTGGGTGAGGTTGAATTTGAAAAATATCTTAAAGCAAGCCGTCTTAAGATAGAGTGTGAAAGTGAGCAAATCTTTTGTTTATAGGAATTTCACAACGCTTACTTTCAAACGAGAGCTATTACGAGCTAAGAGAAGCCCTAGCGCTTGAGTGGGGGGAATTTTTTAAAGAAAATTTAAAGCCTTTTTTACCCTTGCCGCTTTCTTATGAGGTTGATTTTAAGGCTTATGCACCGCATCTTAGGGGCGTGATTTTAAGCGGAGGCAATGACTTAAACGCTTTAAATCCTAACGAACTTTCTCTAAAAAGAGATGCTTATGAGAGTAAAATCATTGCCCATTGTCTTAAAAACGACTTGCCACTTCTAGGAATTTGCAGAGGTGCGCAAATGATAGCGTGGTATTTTAAGTCTTCTTTAAAGCCCTGTCAAAATCATATAGGCACTCATAGCATTTTGACAAAAAAGGGTGTATTTGAAGTAAATTCCTTTCATAATTTTTGCATTGAAAATTTGGGGGAAAATTTAAAAAGCCTCGCTGTGGCTGAGGATAAAAGTATAGAGGCTTTTAAACATAAAAAAAGGCAAATTTATGGCATTATGTGGCACATCGAGCGTGAAAAGGGGCTTGGTGAAAGTGCTATTTTTAAAAAATGGCTTAAAGGAGTAAAATGAAAGCGTTGATTTTAGCAGCAGGCTTTGGCTCAAGGCTAATGCCACTGACAAAAGAAAAGCCAAAATGTATGGTGGAGTATGAAAAAAAAGCGATTATCGAATATGAAATTGAAGCTTTAAGGGCTGGGGGCGTGAGTGAAATTGCCGTTGTTGGCGGATATTTAGCTCCCGTTTTAAAAGACTTTGTAGCTGGACTTGGTGTTAAGAGCTTTTATAAAAATGAAAATTATGATAAAAGCAATATGCTTTTTACGCTTTTTTGTGCGAGGGAATTTATACAAAAGTGCATTGATGAGGGGCAGGATTTGATTATCTCTTATGCAGATATTGTTTATTTTAAGGAAAGTGTTGAAAAGCTATCACGAGCTAGGGCGGATTTAGCCATCGTGGTGGATAGAGCTTGGCGTGAGCTTTGGGAGAAGCGTTTTGAAAATCCGCTCGAAGACGCTGAGAGCTTGAAATTTAAAGAGGGCAAAATCATAGAGCTTGGCAAAAAGCCCTCAAGCTACGCCGACATAGAGGCGCAATACATCGGGCTTTTTAAATTTTCGCACACCTTTTTGCCTGAGGTTTTGGCCTTTTATGATGGGCTAGATAGAAGCGCACTCTATGATGGCAAGGACTTTGAAAACATGTATATGACGAGCTTTTTACAAGCCTTGATAGATAAATTTGACAATGCTTTGGCGGTTGAGATAAATGGAGGCTGGTGTGAGATTGATTTTAAGAGCGACTTGGAGATTAAAATTGATAAGGCTGGGTTTTAGTTTGGTTTCCCTCGCCTTCTATTTTTTTTTTTTTTGATATAATCCCCTCAATCAACAAAATTCCAAAAACCAAAACATTAAACTACCAACAAAGGAAAACGCTATGATAAACAATCCTAACTCAGCCATACAAAGAATGAAAAATCATCTCTTGCTCTTAAAAAGAACAAGCTTCAATCAAAGCACATAAAACTTGGTATAAGGGAGGCTATGTGTGGTTTATTTTCAAGGCTTTAAGCTTAAAGAAAAAATTTGGGCGTTAATTGTTATAAAAACATTAAATCAATTTTCCATTTGAAAAGCCTTAAACTAAATTTGATAAAATGCGGATTTTAAGGAAAAATTATGGACAATTATGAATTTAGCGAACTTTTAAAAAACCTTGATAGTAAGGTTAAAAATATAGCCTCCATTATAAAACCTAACGAGCTTAGGATAAAGCTTAGTGAAATTGAGGCTAAGGAAAATGACCCAAATTTTTGGAATGATGCCAAAAACGCCGCCGTTCTAGGTAAAGAAAAAACGAAAATTACAAATTTGCTCACAGCTTATGAAAACGCTTTTAATGCTCTAAATGACGCGAGTGAGCTTTTTGATATGGCAAATAGTGAAAATGATGATGAGACCTTAAAAGCACTTTTTGAAGATGCGCCTAAATTGGAAGATAGTATTACAAGTCTTGAAATTTCTATGCTTTTAAGCGGAGAAAATGATAATAAAAATGCCATCATCTCCATACATCCAGGTGCTGGTGGGACGGAGAGTAATGACTGGGCAAGTATGCTTTATAGAATGTATTTGCGTTTTTGCGAGAGGGAGGGTTTTAAAGTCGAAACTTTGGATTTTCAAGAAGGTGATGAAGCGGGACTTAAAGATGTGAGTTTTTTGGTTAAGGGAGAAAATGCTTATGGGTATTTAAAAGCAGAAAATGGAATTCACCGCCTTGTGAGAACTTCGCCTTTTGATAGTGCTGGGCGTAGGCATACAAGCTTTTCTAGCGTTATGGTAAGTCCGGAGCTTGATGATGACATTGAGATTGAGATTGAAGAAAAGGACTTGCGCATCGACTTTTACCGCGCAAGTGGGGCGGGCGGACAGCACGTTAATAAAACAGAATCAGCTGTCCGTATCACGCATATCCCTACCAACATAGTCGTGCAGTGCCAAAATGACAGAAGCCAACATAAAAATAAAGCCACAGCTTTCAAAATGCTTCGCTCACGCCTTTATGAGCTTGAGTTAATGAAGCAAGAAGCGGTGGCAAATTCAGGGGAAAAAAGCGAAATGGGCTGGGGGCATCAAATTCGCTCTTATGTGCTTTTTCCTTATCAGCAGGTTAAGGACACAAGAAGCAATGAAGCTTTTTCTAATGCAGAGGGAATTTTAGACGGAGATATTAAAAAAATGATAGAGGGTGTTTTAATCGCAATGAAAGCACAAAATAAGGAATAAAATGAAAGCGGTCAATCTTTTTTTATTAGCTGCGGTGATAGGGGTGGAGCTTGTTTTAGGTGTGGTGGTCGCACCTGTCATTTTTTATCCACAAAACTTAATTGGAGATAATGTTTTAAACCACTTTCAAAGTGGGCTTATAATGAGTGATATTTTCGTCAAAATGGGCTATGTGTTACTTGTGGTAGCATTTTTTAATGCTTTTTATGAATTGGTGAATTTTCTTAAAAAGAGAGAAAATTTTCAATTAAGATTCTCTAAATTTGCCCTTTCTTTCATCGTTTTAGCTCTTGCTTTATTCTTTGTATTTCATTTTACCGCGTATATTTTAGAAGCTCAAAAATTAGGCGAAAGCGTGATACAAACAGCAGAATTTCAAAGTATGCACGAGGCGAGTGAGGTGGTGATAAAAATTATCGTTTGTATGCAAATATTTTTATATTTTTTAAGCTTTAAAATAGCCAAAAAAGACTAAAATTTCGAAAAATTGAAGGAGGTATCGATATGAAAATTAACAACTCTAATGCGATGCAGCAAAATTATTATTTAAACAATGCGCAAAAGTCGCAGGATAAGGCTTTAGAAAATATCGCTGCGATGAGGGCTATTAGCGGAGTTGATAGTGCAAATTTGGCGATTGCAGATTCCTTAAGGTCGCAGTCAAGCACCATAGACCAAGGCGTGGCAAATGCTTATGATGCGATAGGTGTTTTGCAAATCGCTGATGCAAGTTTGACAAATATTTCCCAAAGTGCTGATAGGCTTAATGAGCTTTCTGTGAGGATGAATAGCGGCGTAATGACTGACGCACAAAAAAATATGCTAAGGGGTGAGGCAACTCGTTTGACGCAGTCTATTAACGACTCTTTTAATAATGCAACTTTTAACGGCAAAAATGTTTTTCAAACTATGGAATTTGTGGTAGGTAGTGGCACAGAAACAACAAATTTAAATTCTTTAAACACCGATGGTTTAAGCATAGATAATCAAGAAAGCATCACAAGTTTCACTGACCAACTAGGTAGTCTAAGAAGTGAGATAGGCTCAGGTATCAATGCTTTAACTTCTAATATTAACGCGAGTGTGCAAAATAGTATCAACACTAAAGCCGCAGAAAATAATTTGCTAAATAATGATATGGCGAAGAATGTCAATGACTTTAATGCTGGATACTTAAAAGAAAATGCCGCCGCTTTCGCTGCCGCACAAAGCAATATTATGCTTCAATCCAAAATCGCCTCTTTGTTATACTAAAAGAAGCCCTTTTTAAGGGCTTTTGAAAAGAATACTCCCAAGTCTTAGCATATTTGAACCGCATTTCAAAGCCAACTCAAAATCCTTACTCATACCCATAGAGCAAATGTTTGCGCCGTATTTTTGCAAATTTTCATAAATTTTATAAGTTGTTTCAAAACTTTTTTGTATCATTTTTACATCGTTGCTATGCGTTCCTATACACATCACGCCCTTAAGGTTTAAATTTTTACATTCTTCTTTAATTTGCAAATATTCCTCCAAAGCCTTATTGGGCTCAATTCCACTTTTACTTTCCTCAAAGGCACTATTAATTTCAAGTAGGGTATCAAGGGTATAATCAAGCCTTTTATTAACCGCGTGGGCAAGTTTTAAAGAATTGCAACTTTGCCATAATATGGGTCGTTGCTTGATAAGAAGATTGATTTTATTGCTTTGCAATGTGCCTATAAAATGCCATTTAATAGCCAAGTTCTCATTCTTTAAAATTTCTTTTTTTTCGCTTAGAGCCTTGACTTGATTTTCGCCAAATTCGCTTAAGCCTTTATAATAAAACTCTTTTATGATTTCAGCATTGACATATTTACTCGCAGCGATGAGGCGGACATTTTTGGTTTTTTCTAAGATTTGTTCTAAATTCATTTTAACTCAAATTTGAAGTGGAGCGGGAAACGAGATTCGAACTCGCGACCCCAACCTTGGCAAGGTTGTGCTCTACCCCTGAGCTATTCCCGCAAGAAAGATGAATTATAATACAAAAAAGCCATTTTTGTCAAGCTGTATTTTAACCTTTCTTTACATTAATATAACAACCGATTTATGATTTTAAACTTTTTTAAGAAAATAAAAAGCTAAGAAAAAGACACAAAAATCAGCCAAAAATGGACTCATCCACACTCCATTTAAGCCTATTAAATTTGACAAAATTAGGACAAAAATAAGAGGTGCAAAAAGATTACTTATAAGGCTTAAAATAAGTGAAAAATGAGCTTTGTTAAAAGCTGTTAGCATACAGCTTACAAGTATATTAAACCAACAAATAAGAAAAACAAAAGAAAAGATATATAAAGCTTGAGTGCTAAATTCCAAAAATTCTTTGTCATTTTTTTGAGCAAAATGATAGCTTAAATCTGGTTGCATAGCCTCACACATTACAAGAGTAAGCATAGTGATAAAATTATCAATATAAAGTATAATAGAATAAGCAGCCACAGCTTTTGCTCCCGCTAACTCCATTAAGATAAAATTAGCAAAAATTTCATAAATTGAAGCAGAAATATTTCCAAAAAATTCACTACTTCCATTATAAATGATATTTTTTAAAGTTTTAAAAAGAAAGATAAATTCCGCTTAATTTTAACCGAAGTTTTTGAGTAAAAAAAGGATAAATATCCAAAAAAGTCCCAAGGCTAAAGCCAATGCAGCCGAAAATAAACCCCAGTCAAACACAATGTAAAAAGATAATCTAAAATGACATTACTAAAGGCTACGATGATATTTACAATCATAGCGTGAGCAGTTTTTCCGCAAATTCTTAAATAATTATCAAGAGCAAAATGAAGAGAAATCGCAGGCATAAATAAAGCAAAAACCAAAGCGACTTCTTTACAAAGGGCTTGAATTTGTGCTGTTGTATCAAGTAAGTCGATTAAAAGAGGTGAAATAAAATAAGCCAAAAAGCTATGAGAGTATTAAATGCAAAAATGAGAACTAAAGATACACGATTAGCCTCTTTAAATTTGTCTAAGGCTAATTTCATCGTAATTTGCACAGATGAGCCAATCGCTATCATATCGCTTAATGCAAAGCTTATCATCACAAAAGGCATTACTAAACCAAGCGCCGCAAGCGAATCGCTACCTAGATATTTCCCTACAAAAATCCTATCAATAATAATATAAACAGAGAAAAAAGCCACGCTAATAACATTAGGCACAGCATATTTATAAAAAAGTTTTAAAGATTTAAGTTTAAAAATATCCTTAATATTTTGAAAATTTAAAATTAAAATTCGAAATATTAAGGTGGGACCAATAGAGGCTTTGTAAGGCTAGGATATAACTTTTAGTAAAAGAAAATAAGATGCTTTTATATAAATTTTTCATATTCATAGGCGGGATTTTAACTAAAAATAGTAAATATGTAAGTGCCTTAAAGGCGTATGATTTGCATCTCTTCGCCCTTTGTAATTTGAGCTTGTCCCTCCTCGCTAATGAATAAAAATTCACTTTTTACAAGCGGTAAAATCATAGCTGAGCCAAATTTGTTGTCGTTAAATGGGATAAAATGATTTCCTTTTAAATTTCCCAAAATCAAATTATTTCTCCCCACCTTAAGCTTTAAATCTTGTCCCATAAAAGCCTTAATTTTACTCGTCTCCTCCAAATTTCCACCAAGTAAATCGACAATTTTTTTAGCAAAAATAAAACAAGAAAGAAAAGCCGCCATAGGATTTCCCGGTAAAATCAAAATTAATTTTTCATCTTTTTCATAAAGTTTTGTAGGCTTTGCTGGACGCGCTTTAATCCCATCAAAAAGTTTTTTAAATTCAAGCTCTTTTAAAACCTTATCCATAAAATCTGCCTCACCCACACTCGCCCCTCCACTTGTGATGATAAGGTCAAAATTGCTATTTTGCAAGGCTTTTTTTACTTCACTCATTTCATCTTTGATTATGCCAAGATAGCTTAAATCACACCCATTAAGTAGCGCACTCACGCCCAAAGCATTCGCATTATAAATGCTTTTTTCATCGCATTCCTCCCAAGGCTCTTTCAATTCATCTCCACTTGAAAATATGGCAATTCTTGGTTTTCTTACCACTTTTATTTTATAAATTCCTTGTGCGGCAAGCAGGGTTAGCATTGAAGCATTGAGTTTTTGTCCTTTTTTAAGTAAAAGCTCCCCCATTTTTTGCTCTTCGCCCTTAAAACGAAAAGCGTTAAATTGCTTTGGTTTTGTTTTGATGACAAGTTTGCCGTTTTCTAAATTTTCTTCTTCAAGCATTAAAATTGTATCGGCATTTTTAGGCATTAATGCCCCTGTCATTATTTTATAACATTCGTTTTTACCAAGCTCATAAAGCGTTTTATTGCCAGCCAAAATTGTCCCTTTGATACGCAAAGGCTCATTGATGTCAGCATAATTAAACGCATAGCCATCTAGGGCAGCATTATCAAAACTTGGCAAATTTTTTTTTGCATACAAATCACAAGCTAAAATTCTACCGAGTGCGTCTTCTAAACCGATAAGCTCATTTTCCTTTAGGGGTGCGATTTGCTCTTTTAGAAGCTCTAAGGTTTCGAAAATATTTTTCATTCTTTAAGCCTTGTGATATTTGCGCCAAGTGTTTTAAATTTCTCCTCCAAATTTTCATAACCCCTATCTAAATGATAAATTCTATGCACCCTACTTACCCCTTTTGCTGCAAGAGCTGCTAGGATAAGTGCTGAAGAAGCTCTTAAATCTGTCGCCATCACATCAGCCGCGTTAAGCTCTTTACCGCCGTTAATGGTTGCAATATGTCCATTTAGCTTAATGTCCGCTCCCATTCTTAAAAGCTCACTCACATGCATAAAGCGATTTTCAAAAAGCCTTTCATCGATGATACTTGTGCCATTTGCCCTAAGGGCTAGAGCCATAAATTGTGCTTGCATATCGGTAGGAAAGCCCGGATACTCGCTTGTAAGAATTTCCACAGGCTTAATTTCTTTCGCAGGGAGTAAGGTAATGCTATCCCCCTCCACAACGATACCAAAGCCCATTTGCTCAAGTTTTGCCAAAACTGCACTTAGATGACTTGGATTTACCTTACAAATGCTAATTTTTGAATTGACAATAGCCCCAGCGCAAAGATATGTCCCTGCCTCTATCCTATCAGGTATCACAGCAAATTCTTTAAATTCCAAACACTCCCCAGCCGTGCCATAAATTTCAAGCTCATCACTGCCAATTCCTTTAATATCAAGCCCTCCGTCTTTTAAAACCTCACAAAGCTGCACGACTTCAGGCTCTTTTGCGACATTTAAAAGTCTTGTTTTGCCATTAGCTAAAGCTGCTGCCATAATGATATTTTCACTGCCTGTAACTGTGATTTTATCAAATAGCACTTCCGCACCCCTTAAAGCTCCACTTGCGACGACATAGCCTTGTTTGATTTGGATATTTGCTCCCATTTTTTCTAGAGCTAAAAGGTGCAAATCAATCGGTCTTTGCCCTATGGCACAGCCTCCGGGAAGGCTCACTTCACAATGTTTAAAGCGTGCTAAAAGAGGTCCTAAGGTCAGTATGGAGGCTCTCATTTTCCTTACGATGTCGTATTTTGCTGTGGTTTGATTAAGCGTTGCGGTGTTTAGGATGGCTTTATGATTTTCTAAACTTGCCTTTGCCCCTAAATTTTGCAAAAGTGAAATGAGGGTTCTAATGTCCTCCACCTCAGGGACATTTGAAATTTCAACTTCATTTTTTGCCAAAATGCTAGAAACGATGAGCGGTAAAGCTGCATTTTTCGCACCATTGATGGTGACGCTTCCGCTTAAATGATTTGTGCCTTCTATTTGTAAATAAGTCATAATTTTCCTTTAATAAAGCGAAATTATAACAAGCTTTAGTCAATTTTTGGTTTTACTTTCATCGCATTTAAAAAGACACTAACGATAATGAGGCTAAAAGCGAAAAGCTCTAAAAAGCCATAGTGTGTTTTGAGGAAGAAATAAGACATAAAAGCCGCCGCTACTGGCTCAATACACGCTATCATACTAGCCCTTAATGCACCGATATATTCGACCCCTTTTAAATAAAGACAAAATGCTCCTATCGTGCCTATAAAAATGATCCCAGCCAAGGCTAAATAGCCCTTTAAATCAAAGTCATAAGAAGGAATTTTACCAAGCAGTAAAATGAGTAAAATTCCACTAGCAATTAAACTTGCCCAGCCCATTAGTAAAAAAATGCCATATTTTTCTATAATGCCCCTTGCACAAAGTGAGTAAAACGCCACGCCAAAAGCCCCAGCTAAAGCCCAGAGAATCCCCCAAAAACTCATTTTAAAATCACTTAAATTTCCTCCAGTTGCGATGAGAAAAAGTCCTATTAAAATAAGACTAAGTGCCAAAAATTCGAGTTTTTTAGGCAAAACCTTATCTTTAAAGCAAAGAAAAAGTATAATGATTAAGGGGGCGCTATATTGTATCATCGTAGCCGTTCCAGCGTCCGTGTAAAAAATCGCCTTAAAGTAGCCATATTGCGTTAGCAAAAGTCCAAAAAGGGCGTAAATGAAAAGAGAAAATAAGGTGCTTTTTTGCGTGAGAATTTGCACCTCAAAGCGTTTAAGGCTTAAAATAATAAGAATAAGTCCCGTGCAAAAAAGGCGGTAAAAACTTACCCACTCAACACTATAATGATTTTCAAAAAGATATTCCGCTAACACCCCACTTACAGCCCAAAAAATCCCTCCTAAAATAACAAGAAAAACACCCATTTTTATCCTAGATATTGTTTTTTTTAATTATACAATATCTTGGTTTTGTAATTCCTCGCACATCTTTTCAAATTCTTGGTAGTATTTCCACGAAGCAACGATGTCGGGTCTTTGTTCTTTGATAAAGGGCAAATGCTTTTCATCTAGAACTTTTTTAAATTTCTTAGCGATATTTGGGTGAGCTTTAAGATAGTCTAAAAGCTTATCTTCTTTTATTCTATTGCGTTTGTATTCTTCGTTTTTCTTAAGAATTTCTAACTCAAGAGCAATTTTTTGCAATTTATCCTTACAAAGATGAATTTTTGAAACATTTTGACGGAAAATTTTCAATTCATCTTTGTGCACACAAGCGATAAATTCTTCATCTTTGAAACCAAAATAAGAATTGACATTAATATGTTCCTTATCCATAAGTTGAAATTTGGTAAGACAAACGAAGCATTTTAAATATTTATCGCAATCAACATAAAGAGGGAAAATTGTTGGAAAATACTCGGATATTCTTAAAGAAAATATTTTTCTAATTCTTTCAAAATCTGGTATTTCAAAATTAAATTCTTTGGCTAAACGAAGCATTGTTTTTTCACCTTTTTCTCCTATTATATCAGCACTATCAATGATAATAATATCTTTAATATTTTTTAATCTTTTTTTAAGTAAAAAATCGTGATAAATCTCATATTTGGATTCTATAATTGACAAAGAGCCTATAAAAGAGGGATTGTTAATAATGCCTCTTCCTCCCCAATAGCCCACTCTATTTTTTACAATTTCTTTTACATCATCGTCGACATTTACATTTCTTTTGTAGTTTGCTCCCGGTCTTTTTACTGTTGTATGTGTTTTATGAGATGAAATTGGGTCTCTCGTTTGATGTAAAGTTGGCGTATCGGGATATAAACTACCAAGCTTATCTCCATCCTCATCATAATACGCAGCATTAAAATATTCAATAAGAGACAAATAAATATTTTCTCCTTTTTTATGACTTATTACGCCTTTATATTGATAAAGATAAGTTGCTTTGGAGCCTTCATCAGCGAGGCAACTATAGACTGTAAAACCGCTCTGGTATAAGAAAGTATGAATGCCAGTATTCCCCACTCCATGACTCCCCCAAAACAAAAATTTATAATTTTTCGGCAAAGGCAAATTCATTTCCCAAGCTTTCTCAGCTGGGATTAGTCTATAATCAAGCCCAGCCTTAGCATAGGCTTTTATAGTATCACTTAAAGCATTTGTATGTTGTGTATTGGAAAGTTCTTTAAGCTTGATTCTTAGTGTTTCTTTATTTTGTTCATCTTCTAAATTTAAAAGCTCATTTAAGATATCTGGATTAAGTAATGGAGGATAAGGGTAATTTTCCTTTTCATATTTGTCTTTAAATTCTTTAGAGTTAAGCCATAAATAGATGAGTTCTAAATGCTCTAAGATAAAAGCAAAATTATCTAAGATGAGATTTTGTAAAGGGATATATGATGTTTTTAAAAGACTTTGAAATTCTTTTGATACTAAGGATTTTTTGAGATGATTTGCTTTAACACCTTCTAAATTTGGCACAACACCAAGCTCTTCCTTCATCTCTTTAAAAGCTTTATAAATTTGCTTTGCTTCTTTGATGTCTTTAAAGAGTTTAAAATAGCCTCCCTTATACCAAGTCTTATCTGCTTTGATTAAGGCTTGTCCTAAAAGATAAGAAAGATGAAACTGACATTCTAAGCCTTGTTTATAATCGCTACATTGTTCTAAAGGTATGCGTCTAAGTTCTGGGAAGACTTCTGTGATTTGTTGATAAATTTTAAGATGTTTTTTGTGGGTTTTTTTAATTAAATAGAGTTTAAAAAGAAGAGAGCTTACCCCCCCCCCCCCCCGTGTCAAATGCAATAAGCTCTTGCCCTAATTTATAAGAGAGATGATTTTTCATTCTTTGTATGGCTGAGTTAGGATTGTTTATCATAGCGTTTTCCTTTGTTGGTAGTTTAATGTTTTGGTTTTTGGAATTTTGTTGATTGAGGGGATTATATCAAAAAAAAAAATGGAGTCAATGGGTGGAAGTTGGTAAGAGTGAAGATAAAATTCGATATTTAAGTTTGGGGAAAATTTATTTTTATTCACAGGCTTTTCACGCTGTGAAATTTGTTTTAAAATACCTTAAAATAGAACTTTAAGTTTTAAAAATCATAAAAATTTTTTTATTGTTTTTTAAGTTTTCTTGTGAATTTGTGAAAAATTCACATTTTGGGTAAATTTGATGCAAATTTCTTTTAAAAATATAAAAAATTTTATGCTAGATTTAAATAATCTTAGCGTATTATTCCAAAATTATTTTACAAGGAGAAGTGATGCTGTCAAATGAAGTTGTAAAGCTTTTAAACGAACAGATTAATAAAGAAATGTATGCGGCGAATTTGTATCTTGCTATGAGTTCTTGGTGCTATGAAAATAGTTTTGACGGAGCTGGAGCGTTTTTATTCGCACACGCGAGTGAAGAAAGTGAGCACGCTAGGCGTCTTATTACCTACCTCAATGAAACAGATTCGAAGGTTGAGCTTGAGGCCGTGAAAAAACCTGAGCAGAATTTTAGCTCTTTACTTGATGTTTTTGAAAAGACTTTCGCACACGAGCAAAGCATTACTCAGTCTATTAATAATTTAGTTGAGCATATGTTGGCACATAAGGACTATGCGACTTTTAATTTCTTGCAGTGGTATGTGAGCGAACAGCACGAAGAGGAGGCGCTTTTTCGCGGTATAGTTGATAAAATCAAGCTGATGAGTGATAATGGTAATGGGCTTTATCTAGCCGACCAATATATCAAAACTTTAATTACTAAATAAGTCCTAGTTTTAGGATTTTATGGGTTTTCTATGATTTATTTTTCCTTAGAATTTAGTATTTTGATGATAGTGTTTTTTGTGTGCTATTGGTTCTTTAAAGATAGCTTTAGACTACAAAATGCTTTGATTTTGGGTTTTTCTTACTGCGTTTATAGTTTGATAAATCCGCTTTTTTCTCTAATTTTACTTGTTTATACTTTTTTTATCCATTACTTTGCCCTTTTAATTTTTGTGAGGCGCAAAAGATATATTTTTCTCACTTGCCTTTTTTTTGCGATTTTAAATCTTTGTGTGTTTAAGTATTTTCCAAGCATCAAGGGTGATTTAGATACGATTTTATTTTATCTTGGTTTAGATTTTATTAATTTTGATATTATTTTTCCTATCGGGATTAGCTTTTATGTCTTTAATTCTATAACTTATCTTGTTAGTGTCTATAAAAACCATAAACTTGTGAGCTTTTTTGACCTAGCTTTTTACCTCTCTTTTTTCCCAACCTTGCTGATGGGTCCTATTATGAGAAGTGATTATTTCTTTTCTCAAGCACACAAAACAAGAGAATTTACAAATGCCAATCTCATCATCGTTTTACTACTTTTTGGTATTGTTAAGAAGGTTTTGATAGCTAATTATTTGGGGATTTATGCAAAAAAGATTCTTAATGACCCAGATTCTTATAATTTTGCCGAGCTTTTAAGTGCGATTTATGCTTATGCGGTGCAAATCTATTGTGATTTTAGTGGTTATGTGAATTTGGTTTGTGCGTTTGCTTTAATGCTAGGTTTTGTTTTGCCGATAAACTTTAATATGCCTTATCTTGCGAAAAATCTTAAAGATTTTTGGGCGAGGTGGCACATTAGCCTTTCAACTTTCATAAGAGATTATATTTATATTCCATTAGGGGGTAATAAAAAAGGTCTAGTGCGGACAAATGTTAATATACTCATCGCTTTTGTCCTTTCTGGAATTTGGCACGGAAATACGATTAATTTTCTCATTTGGGGTATTTTGCACGGCTTTGGAGTTGTGTTTTTACATTTGGTAGCTCTCACGCCTTTTAGTCTTAAAAAATTTGCCTTTGTGGGGCGTTTTATAACCTTTCATTTTGTTTGTTTTGCGTGGGTATTTTTTTATTACAAAAGCTTAAACGAAGCACTCGAATACTTTAAAGCTTGTTATGAGAATTTTTTCCTTCCTTTAAAATATGAAGATATGTATATTTTGATTGCCTTTGTGGTGCTTTTTATCACTTATCCTTTGTTTATTAATTTTAAAGAGTATTGTGTGAGAATTTTAAATCTCACACCTTTTTTATTAAAGCCCTTTATCATTACCTTTATCTTGCTTCTTGTTTTTGCTTTTATGCCAAGCGGAATGCCTGAATTTATTTATTCGAGTTTTTAATGCAGATAGTTAAGTTTTTGTTTATTTTGGTTATTGTTTTTGTTTTAGTTGTTTTAGTGATGAATAAAAGTATAAGTTCTTATTTAGAGCAAAAATATCATATCATTTTTTACCCACAAAATGATATTTTAAACGAAGCAAACGCCCTTAAAATCAAGCTTGAGCAAGTGCGTATGATTTTAAGTAATGAAAATCCAAATTTAGCCTCTTTTGAGGTGGAAGAAAAAGAAGAAAATTTAAGCATAAAAGAAGAGCAGAATTTAAGCCTTGCTTTAAGCAAACCAGCGGTTGAAGAGAAAATTGAGCCAGAGGCTAATATAAGCTTTATCGACAACACTAAGCTTGAGGTTGATAGTGGGGAGCAGTTTTTGCTTATAGGCGATTCTTTAATGCAAGGCGTGGCTGTGGCGCTTAATAAGGACTTGAAAAATTTAGGCTTGAAGGTTGTGGATTTGAGCAAACAAAATACAGGACTTTCTTACAAGTCTTATTTTGACTGGGCTAAAGAGACAACTAAAACTTTGCAAAATAATAAAAATATCAAATACCTAGTCGTTTTACTTGGAGCAAATGACCCTTGGGATATTAAAAGGGAGGGAATTTATCATCGTTTTAATTCCAAATCTTGGCTTGAAATTTATACGCAAAGAGTTGATGAAATCTTAAAAATCGCCGAAAAATATAATGCGAAGGTTTTATGGTATGAAATTCCGCCTGTGAAAAAAGAGGATTTAAATAAAAAGGTTAGCGTTTTAAATCAAATTTATAGTCAAGAAATTTTGAAAAATAAGGGTATTTTCATCAATACCAAACTTTTCTTTAGTAAAAATGATGCCTACTCAGCCTACATCAAAGATGAGAACAATAAAAGCATAAAGGTAAGAAGCGATGATGGGGTGCATTTTACCCCAAGTGGAGCAAGGGAGATGTCAAAGCTTTTGCTTGAGTATATTAGACTAAAGGATAATAATGCAAGCTTTTAAAATTCTTATCCTTTGCTTTTGTTTTGCTTTAAGCTTAAAGGCGAGTATGAATGATGAGATTGAGCATATTTTAAAACAAAGTGTCAATTCTAAAGCGTTTAAAAATTATGCCCCAAAAAAGGACTTAAAGAATCTTGGGAAAAAATTTAAGGCGCAAAAAGGTTTTAATATACGAATTTATGGCGACTCCCATATGGCTGCGGATTTTTTCCCGCGTGTGATAAGAGATTATGTTTTACGCTCTAATGCTGTGGGTTTTGCCTATGCTTTGCAGCCTAAATACCAGCAAAATCTTAATTTAAATTATGAATTTAAAGATTTTTCTATTTTAAATTCTAAAATTCCTAGCGAAAAGTATTATAGCTATCCTTTGGGAGGTGTTGTCGCAAAAGCCGATAAAAAAGGTGCTAGTATTAATTTAAATACCAAGCTAGAGACGAAAGAATTTAAGGTGGGAATTCTTTTTAAAGCTCCGCTTTCTCAAAATGCTTTTAGCATAAAAGACGCTAAAGATAGAGATTTTATTTTGCGTTCAAACGCTAAAAACAAATGGTCTTATAAAGAATTTACCCCCACTTTTCCTCTTAAAATTACCGCTTTGCAAAAAGATGCCGAGCTTGGTGGCTATTTTATAATGGATAAAAATGGCAAAAATGAATTTTTAGATACTTTGGCGATTAATGGGGCGAGGAGTGATTTGTGGAAAAGCTGGAATTTGGATGTCGTCAAAAAAGAATTAGCTTTACTAAAAAACAATTTGATAATCCTAGCTTACGGCTCAAATGATGCTTTGCTGAAAGATTTTGATAGGGTAGAATTTAAGAAAAATTATAAAGAATGGTTTAAAATTTTAAGAAAAGAAAATAAAAATGCCGTTTTTATGCTCATTTCTCCCCCAACTGTGACGCAAAAAAAAGGTAAAAATTATATTTTAAGTCCTAATTTTCACGAGGTTAAAAAAGCCATTTATGAGTTGGCAAAAGAGGAAAAAACACTTTTGTTTGATATGCACGAATTTATGCAAGAAAGTGGCGGTAAAGCTTTATGGATAGAAAAAAAGCTTTCTTTAAGAGATGTGCATTTGAGTGTTGCAGGCTATGAACTTATGGCAAAAAAAATATTAGAGGATTTTAGAAAGCTTTTTGACTAGCTTTTATGATGAATTTTGAAGGAAGAAGATGTTGTTAATTGCGATTTTGTGTCTTTATACGGCTATTTTTGCACTTGTTTCTTATGTGCAAATACGCTTTTTAGAGCAAGAAAGAGAAAAAAAGGCAGAAATTCTAAGCGAAGAAGAATATAAAAAGGCGGCTGATATTGCCATTGAAAATGAAAAATTTGAGCTTTTTTCTAATTTTTACACTTTAATGATTAATATTATTTGGCTTGGCTTTGGCTTGGCTTATCTTAAAAATTTGTTAATCAGCGAAAATACAAGACTTGAAAATACTTTATTTTTATTAGCCTTTTTGTTGATAACAACTTTGTTAAATTTGCCTTTGGGCATTTATAAAGATTTTGTTAAGGATAAGGCGCAGGGTTTTTCTAATATGAGTGTTGCTCTTTTTATAAAAGATAGTTTGAAATCTTTAGCATTGTTGCTTATTTTTGGTTTTATGATTATTTATGTGTTGCTTTTGTGTTATGATTTTTTAGGGAATTTGTGGTGGCTTGGGGCTTTTGCCTTTTCTTTTTGTGTGATTTTGGTGATAAATCTTATCTATCCAACCCTCATCGCTCCGCTTTTTAATAAAATGCAAAAACTTGATGATGTGAATTTATTAAGTAAAATTGAAGCTTTAATGAAACAATGCGGTTTTAGTGCAAATGGCGTTTATGTCATCGATGCAAGTAAGAGAGATAAGAGGCTTAATGCCTATTTTGGTGGGCTTTTCAAAAGTAAAAGGGTGGTGCTTTTTGATACGCTTTTAAAGGCTCTAAGCGAAAGGGAGCTTTTAGCTGTTTTGGGACACGAGTTGGGGCATTTTGTGCATAAGGACATTTTAAAAGCTTTGATTAGCGGGGCTTTGATGCTTTTTGTGCTTTTTTTTCTTTTTGCAAATTTGCCTAATTTTGTTTATGTGCAAAGTGGTTTAGAGGGTGTTAATGCGGGTGTTTTTGCCCTTTTGCTTATTTTTGGAAATATTTTTACCTCTCTTGTTTCTCCACTTCTTAATTTTTTGAGTCGTAAAAATGAATTTGCTGCCGATAAACACGGAGCGAAATTAAGCTCAAAAGAGGATATGAAAGACGCTCTTATCGCCCTTGCAAAAGAAAATAAAGCTTTTGTTAAAACAAGCCCACTTTATACTTTCTTTCATCTTTCTCACCCTAGCATTAGCGAGAGGATTAAGGCACTTTCTTGAAGATAAAAGAAGCTTTACGCCTTGCTAGGTTGGAGCTTGATAGGCACTCAAATGAGGCTGTATTTATCTTGTGTGAATTGTTGCAAAAAGATAAGGTTTGGCTTTTTTTAAATGAGAATTTTGATTTTGATGAGAGGGAGTATTTTGAGCTTATAAGGCGTTTTAAAGAGGGAGAGCCTTATGAATATCTTTTTAAAAAAGTTGATTTTTATGGCTTGGAATTTCACATTGAAAAGGGCGTTTTAATCCCTCGTTATGATAGTGAAATTTTACTTGAAAAACTTTTGCAGTTATGTCAAAAAGAAAAGCCAAAAAGTGCTTTGGAAATAGGCTTTGGAAGTGGGATATTAAGCATTATTTTAGCTAAAAAGTGTCAATTTAAAATCAAGGCTTGTGATATTAACCCACTTGCTTTAAATTTAGCGCTTAAAAACGCACAAAAGCACGAAGTGAGGCATTTGATTGACTTTGTGTTGGAGGATTTTGAAAATCTTAGTTTGAAAGAGGGTGAATTTGATTTGATTTTTTCTAATCCCCCTTATATCAAAAATTCTTATCCTCTTGATAAATGGGTGCAAAATGAGCCTAAAAATGCTCTTTTTGGGGGAGAAAAAGGTTATGAAATTTTAGAAAAAATCATCATTCTAGCTCACAAAAAAAGAGTGAAATTTCTAGCCTGTGAGTTTGGCTATGACCAAAAGGAAATTTTAGAAGAAATTTTAAGCAAATATCATTTTGAAGTCGAATTTTTTAAGGATGAAAATGGTTTTGATAGGGCTTTTGTGGCAAAAAGGATTGAAATTAGCTAAAATGCCAACTAAAAATAAAGGATAAAAATGCAAATCACAATGTTAAAATCCAAAATTCACCGCGCAAGTGTGAGTGAGGCAAGGCTTGATTATGTGGGAAGTATCAGCATAGATGAAGAGCTTCTTAAAGCGAGTGGAATGCTTGAGTATGAAAAGGTGCAGGTGGTTAATGTGAATAATGGCGCAAGATTTGAAACTTATACCATAGCGACTAAAGAAAAGGGTGCGATTTGTCTTAATGGAGCGGCTGCTAGGCAAGTGCAAGTGGGTGATAAGGTGATTATTATGGCTTATGCAAATTTAGACGAAAAAGAGTTGGAGGGGTTTAAGCCTAAGGTCATTTTTGTCGATGAAAAAAATGCTATTACTAAGATAAGTCATTATGAAAAGCACGGAGAATTATTTTAAAATTCACAAAAAATTCACTTTGCCCGAATACAATATGGCATTTAAGGTTGGATAATGAAAAAGAAGATAATAACTAGCTTAACTGCTTGTATTTTAGTGGTATTTGGAATTTTTGCTTATAGTTATTTTTCCAAAGAAGAAGTTGAGTATCTCACTCAAAAAATCACACGCAAAAATATTTCTCAAACCATAGAAGCTGTGGGAAAAGTGTATGCTAAAGAGCAAG
The DNA here is from genome assembly GCF_002080395.1 of Campylobacter helveticus. Taxonomy (NCBI): domain Bacteria; kingdom Pseudomonadati; phylum Campylobacterota; class Epsilonproteobacteria; order Campylobacterales; family Campylobacteraceae; genus Campylobacter; species Campylobacter helveticus. The sequence continues at coordinate 1,263,697 of NZ_CP020478.1, read as the reverse complement.
TTGATGTGGGTGCGCAAGTGAGCGGACAAATTATCAAACTTTATGTCGATGTGGGCGATAAGGTTAAGCAAGGCGATTTAATCGCACAAATTGATAAAGATAAGCAGCAAAATGATTTGGATATTACTAGGGCTAGACTTGAGAGCGCAAAGGCAAATTTAGAAAGCAAAAAAGTCGCCTTAAGCATTGCTTCAAAGCAGTATATTAGGGAGCAAAAGCTTTATGCTAAAAAGGCGACTTCTCTTGAAAGCCTCGAAACTCTTAAGGATAATTATTTTACCCTAAAAGCAGATGTGGCGGCTTTAAATGCTGAAGTGATTGAGCTTGAAATCACCCTTAAGAACGCACAAAAGGACTTAGACTATACCATCATCACGGCTCCAATGGACGGCGTGATTATTAATGTGGCTGTTGATGAGGGGCAAACGGTTAATGCGAATCAAAACACCCCAACCCTTGTTCGCATTGCAAATTTAGAGCAAATGGAAGTAAGAATGGAAATTGCAGAAGCCGATGTAAGTAAGATAAAAATAGGCACAAAATTGCAATTTTCCTTACTTAGCGACCCTGATACAACCTACGAGGCACAAATTGCAAGCATTGACCCTGCGGATACGCAAATTAGCGATTCTAGCTCACAGCAAAATTCTTCAAATAATTCAAATTCAACAAGCAATGCGATTTATTATTATGCAAAATTTTTTGTCGATAATGAAAAAAACTTGCTTCGTATAGGTATGAGTATCCAAAATGAAATTGTTGTTGCGAGTGCAAATGATGTTATCGCTGTGCCAACTTATGTGATTAAAAATGATGATAAGGGCTATTTTGTCGAAATTTTGGAAGAGGATAGTGTGCGTAAAAAATATGTCAAGCTTGGCATAAAAGACGCATTAAATACTGAAATTTTGGAGGGTGTAAGCGAGGGGGAAAACTTAATCATTTCCTCAAGTCTTGAAGCACTAGCTCCTGCTATGAAATTTAGATTTTAATGATAAAGCTTGAAAATATCACTAAGAAAATCGGGCAAAACACCATTTTAAATAAGGTAAATTTGCATATAGAAAAAGGGGAATTTGTCGCGATTATAGGGCAAAGTGGGAGTGGGAAAACTTCTCTTTTAAATATCATAGGAACGCTAGATGAGCCAAGTGCTGGGCGTTTTATCTTTGAAGATTATGAGGTTACAAATTTAAGCAAAGATGAAAAAGCAAGGCTTAGGCGTGAGAAAATAGGCTTTATCTTCCAGCGTTATAATCTTTTGCCTCTTTTAAGCGCTAAGGAAAATGTCGCTTTACCTAGCGTTTATGCGGGTAAAAAAAGCGAGGAAAGAAATCAAAGAGCCATAAGCTTACTTGAAAATTTGGAGCTTTCCCATAGGATTAACTCAAAGCCAAATGAGTTAAGTGGCGGACAGCAGCAAAGAGTGAGCATTGCTAGGGCTTTGATGAATGGAGGGGATTTAATCTTAGCCGATGAGCCAACGGGTGCGCTTGATAGTAAAAGTGGTGTTATGGTGCTTGAAATTTTACAAAAGCTTCATCAAGAAGGACATACCATTATCCTCGTAACCCACGATGCAAAAATTGCCGCAAAAGCCACGCGCATTATAGAGATAAAGGACGGCGAAATTTTAAGCGATACTAAGCAGGATTTAAAAATAAAAGAATTTCATATTAAGGCGATGCCAAAGGAAAAGAAAAATTTAAATTTGCTTAAAAATCAAGCTTTTGAATGTTTTAAGATAGCTTATTCTTCCATTATCGCACACAAATTAAGGTCTCTTTTAACAATGCTTGGCATTATCATAGGCATTGCTTCGGTTGTTTGTGTGGTGGCACTTGGGCTTGGCTCACAAGCTAAAGTTTTAGAAACAACATCAAGTCTTGGCACAAATACCATAGAAATAAGACCTGGGCGAGGTTTTGGGGATTTACGCTCGGGTAGGACAAGGCTGAATTTTAGCGATTTAGAAACCTTAAGAAGCTTAGAATACTTAGAAGCTGTTGAAGCTAAAGGGGGAACTTCTGGCGTTATCACTTATACAAATGTTTCTTTAAATGCAAGAGCTGAGGGCAGGGGGATAAATGGCTTTAGTATGGACGGCTTAAAGGTTGAAGCGGGGCGTATTTTAGATGCAAAAGATATTAGTGAGAGTGCAAATGTCGCGGTGTTAGATTTTAATGCGAAGAAAAATATTTTTCCTAAAATGAGTAGTGAGGAAATTTTAGGAAAGGTTGTGATATTTAACTCCACGCCTTTTAAAATTATCGGCGTTTTGCAAAAGGATAATAAGCGTCCCATAGAGGATAATATCGTCCGTCTTTATGTGCCTTATACGACTTTGATGAATAAATTAACAGGAGATAGAAATTTAAGAGAGATAGTTGTAAAAGTCAAAGATGAGGTCAGCTCAAGCTTGGCGGAAAATGCCATTATAAGAATTTTGGAGCTTAAAAGAGGGCAAAGAGACTTTTTCACTTTTAATTTAGACAGCTTCAAAGAAGCCATCACGGCAAATAAACGCACAACGACTATTTTAACTATTTGCGTGGCTTTAATCGCTTTAGTGGTGGGTGGCATAGGTGTGATGAATATTATGCTAGTTTCCGTGAGTGAAAGAACAAGAGAAATCGGCATAAGAATGGCAATAGGCGCTAGAAAAGAGGACATTTTAATGCAGTTTTTAATTGAGGCTGTGATGATATGTGTCATAGGCGCTTTTATGGGCGTGGCGCTTTCTTTTGGTGTGATATTTGTTTTTAATCTTTTTGCGAGTGATTTTTCAATGATACTTTCCAGCAGTGCTGTTTTTATAGGGCTTTTAAGTTCTATTTTAATCGGGCTTATTTTTGGTTTTTTCCCTGCAAAAAATGCAGCAAATTTAAATCCAATTAGCGCCTTATCAAAGGAATAAAATGAGAAAATTGAGTTTTTTATTGCTTGTTTTGCTGGTATTTAGCGGATGTGGAGTTAAGATAGAGCCTGTAAAAGAGGTGGTTTTGGAAGAAGAGGAGTTGAAAAAGATTGAGGCGAGGTTTGAATGGTGGCGAGCTTACGAAGATGCGAATTTGCAAGGTTTTCTCAATTTCGTGCTAGAAAATAATAAAGACATTAATGTCGCTAGAACTTCTCTTTTAAGTGCTTTAGCGAGAGCTGATTTGATAAATTATGATTTGTATCCAAGCTTAGATGGAACTTTGGGTTTTAATAGAATGAAAAATTTGCATTCTGGCACAAATCAACAAAGTTATTCTAATGGCTTAAATTTAAGCTATGAGCTTGATATTTATGGCAAGATTTTAGATAGCGTTAAAGCGGAGGAATTAAGAGCGAGTGCGAGTGCTTATGATTTGGCGAGTTTAAAACTTAGCATTATTAATACAAGTTTAAATAGCGTTTTTGAATTGGCTTATTTTAATGATGTGAAAATTCTACTTGAGGATTATGTGGCTAATTTGGAAAAGATGAGTGAGCTTTATGCCTTAAAATTTGAGCTTGGAAAGATAGAGGAGCTTGATAAATTAAATGTGGAGCAAAGCTTACTAAGAGCGAGGCAAAATTTACTTACAAACGAGCAGAATCGCGATTTAATTATAAAGAATTTACAGGATTTGCTTGGTAAAAAAGAAGGATTTTTTTATTTGGAGCATTTCCAAAAGGCGAGTTTAGACGATTTTAAATTATTAAAGCCTGATTTTAATATCCCTTTGCAAAATTTAGCTTATCGCCCTGATGTAAGAGCAAAATTAAGTGCGTTAAAGGCGGCTTTTAAAGATTATCGTAGTATGCAAAAGTCTATTTTGCCGAGCATTTCTTTGGGTGGAGCTTTAAGAGGGGAAAGTGAGGAATTTAAAGAGAATTTTAAGCTAGAAATTCTAAGTGGAAATGTCCAAATTTCTTTGCCGTTTTTAGATTATGGAAGGGTGCGGCAAAATATTAAAATTTCGCAGTTTGCTTATGAAGCTTTGCGGTTTGAATACGAGCAAATTTTACAAAGTGCCTTAAATGAATTTTATTTGGTTTTTAAAGATTATGAGAGCGATTTAAAACTTTTATCAAATTTGGGCTTGATACGAGATAAACAAGAGCTTATTACGAAAGCTTACTTTCAAAAATACGAGCTTGGAAAGAGTGAGCTAAAGGATTATTTAGACGCTTCAAATGCTTTAATTTCTTCAAAACAAGAGCTTTTAAGAGCGAAGTATAATTTGTTTGAGACGATTAATTTTTATTATCAAATTACAACTTTAAAAGGAGAGGAAGATGAATTTTAAGGACCTGCTAGAAAAACGCCACGCGTGTAAGCTTTTTAACGATACAAAAATCCCAGAAAAAGATTTGAAATTTATACTAGAATGTGGGGTTTTAGCTCCAAGTTCTCACGGCTTTGAGCCTTGGAAATTTTTTGTTTTAAAAGATAGGCAGGAAGAGCTTTCTAAGCTTTGTTTAAATCAGCAAAATGTCGCCACTGCAAGCCATAATGTCATTTTAGTCGCTAGAAAAGACTTGAGGGAAAAAGATGCTTTTGCAAGAACACAAATCCGCCGTTTTGCTGGAAGTAGCGAAGAAAATTTTCAAAAAATTTTACAAATTTACACACATAAAACAAACAAAATGAGCGAAAAAGAGCTTTATGAATACTCTAAACTTCAGTGCTATCTAGCTCTAATGCAAATGAGCTTGGCTGCGATGAGTATAGGCGTGGATAGCTGTATGATAGGGGGTTTTGAAAAAGAAAAAATTGACGCGTTTTTGGGGCTTGAAGAGCCTTTTGAAACGGCTGTTATTTTATCTTTGGGCTATAAGAAAAATGAACCCAAATATGCTAAAATCCGCCTGAAATTTGATGAGGTTGTGGAGTATTTATGAGTTTAGAAATTTTTAAAACAAGATATTCTTGTAGGAATTTTAAAAAAGAGGCACTTAAGGAAGAGCATTTAAAAGAAATTTTAGAAGTGGCTAGGCTAAGTCCTAGTTCTTTAGGGCTTGAGCCTTGGAAATTTCTTGTCGTAAGAGACGCTAAGAAAAAGGAAGAATTAAGCTTCATTGCAAATCATCAAAGCCATATAAAAGATGCTGCGGCTGTTATCATCATACTTTCAAGGCTTGATTTTGCGGAGTATTTTGAAGAAAAGTTAAGACAAAGAAAAATGCGTGAAGAAGAACTTCAAAAACGCCTTAGCCTTTATAAACCCTTTTTGCAAAATATGGACAAAAAAGCAAAAATTGCTTATGCAAGAGAGCAAGCGTATATCGCATTAGCTGGAATTTTATATGCTGCAAATGCTTTAAATATCGCGACTTGCACCATAGGGGGTTTTGATGCGGAAAAGCTTAATGCCTACTTAAAACTTGACACAAATAAAGAGCTTTCAACGCTAATGATAGCCCTTGGATATAGTGATGATAAAGATTTGCCAAGTAAGAGTCGTTTTAAATTTGATGAGGTAGTGCAGTTTTTAGATTGAGCTAATTATGCGTTTTAGTTTTCATTTGTAAAATTTTGTTAAATTTCAACTAAAAATTAAGGAAAAAATATGAAAAAACTCGATTTGATTATTATCGGTGCTGGTCCTACTGGAATTGCTTGTGCTGTGGAGGCAAAGCTTAAAAATAAAAAGCTTTTGCTTTTAGAAAAGACGAGTTTGATTTGTCAAACTTTAGTGCAGTATTATAAAGATGGCAAACGCGTGGATAAGGCTTATAAGGGTTGTGAGGGGACAAATTACGGGCATATTCCTTTTGAAGACGGCACGAAAGAAAGCACGATAGCGTGTTTTGAAGAAGCTTTAAAAACGCATAATATCGAGGTGGAATTTAATAGCGAAGTCGAAAGCGTGAAAAAGCAAGATGAGGGTTTTATCGTCCAAACGGCAAAAGAATCCTATTTGTGTAACAATATCATCATTGCCATCGGGCGTATGGGTAAGCCAAATAAGCCTGATTATAAACTACCTATGACTTTGACTAAAATGATTAATTTTAACGCAAATTCCGTGCTAGGAAATGAAAAAATCCTTGTTGTTGGTGGGGGAAATTCTGCGGCTGAGTATGCTGTGGATTTGGCAAATAATAATAAAATTACACTTTGTTACCGCAAAAAGGAATTCACAAGGTTAAATGATATTAATTTAAGTGATATTATGGAGGCTGGAAATTTGGGCAAGGTCGAGTTAAAACTTGGCGTGGATATTAGCGAGGTGCTAGATGAAAATGGCAAGGCTAAAGTGTGCTTTAATGACGGCTCTATTGAGCTTTATGATAGAATTATTTACGCTATCGGCGGTTCAACTCCGCTTGATTTTTTGCAAAAATGCGGTGTTAATGTCGATGATAAAGGTGTGCCTTTAATGGATGCAAATAAGCAAACTAATGTGAGTGGGATTTTTGTCGCTGGTGATATCGCGACTAAAAATGGTGCAAGTATCGTTACGGGCTTAAATGATGCGTTTAGGATTGTCGAGCATTTAAGATAGGATTTAGCCTTGTGAAGCGAGGCTAAATCCTCATAATTTTTTTTCTTCGAATCTTTATTTGGAATAGTTTTTGCTTACAATAAAGTGTAAAAGGGGTAAGTATGGTTAAATGTTTAATCCGTGTTGCGGTTGCTAGTGTTTTAAGTTGTGGCATTGCTTTTGCTGCTGATAAGGTGTCAATAGATGGGAAAGAAAAAATTACTCGCAATAGTGTTAATATTTTCTTAGAGCCAAATTCTGCTAATAAACAAAAATATCTTAATGGCGAATTTTGATAAAGCTTTAGAGGCGATGAAAAAAGCTTATGAGGCTAATAAAAATAATAATAAAGCAATGAAAGCTCCTGCCCCTGCTGTTTATTATGTTGCGGTGTTGGGAGTGGTATCTGAGCAAGGTGGAAGAGAAGAATTGGCAGAAAACCAAACGGCTACCAACAATGACCACGGTGGTAATCCATTTGTGGTGCATACTCTTGTGTTGGGCTATGGGGGTGGTAGCAATGATAGAGCCAAATTTGCAGGTAATGAAGCGGTGCAGTTAAGCTCAGAGGGAATGGATTACACGGGTGATAATATTATTGATGGTTGGTATGACATTTGGGATATTTCTAAACCTGCTAATTCTAGTGGAACTTTTGAATTCGCTTCTCGTTCTATTAATGCACCGGGAAATTCAATGAGCACAAGTATTCAAATTAGGTAAAATACTATGAAGCTCACAAATAACGCCCACTACCTGCAAAATGATTTTGCAGGCAAAAATGTAAGGGCGAAAAGTTATCTTGATACTGCTTTAGATAAAGCAGAAAAAGAGCTGTCTAAAGAGGATTACATTGATTTGGTTGGATTTACTTGGGCAAGTCAGTCCATTCTAAATTTTAGAAAAAATAAAAGTGTATTTATCAAAGAATATAATGATAAGTTGGATAATTCTAGCACTTTTAGACAACACGAAGCTCTTGGTGAGATGATTGAGGTTTTAAAATCTAATGCTATCCAAAAAGGATACTTTATGGGACAAGCTGAGAGTGAGGCACATTTTCAGGCAAGGAAAAATCAAGCGATTGATTATTTAAGTAAATTATTGCAAGATATAAAAGTTTAATTAGCTTGCTTGAAAATTTTAAGAGCTGATAAAAAGAGCTAATTCATCGCTTAAAAGGAAGTTTTTATTAAAATATCTTCCTTTTTCAAATTCGAGTTTTTTTGCTTTTAGAAGTAGCTTTGCTTTTGTTTTTTGTGCGTTATTTAAGCTATTCTCTTTGACTCCAACAACGCTTCTAAGCCCCAAAAATAAGCGTTCTAAATTTAAATCCTCTAAGCTTAAATGCTCTATTTTTCTAAAACAAGGCTCTTTAATGTATTCTTTTAGATTTTTGTGCGTGTAAAATCTTTGATTTTCATAAAATCCTACCCCGCTAAGTCCAGCACTTAGGTAGTTTTTGCCTTGCCAGTAGGAAAGATTATGAAGGCAGGGTTTATTTTTGGAGAAATTGCTAATTTCGTATTGTTTAAAGCCTAAATTTTCAATGCCTTTTATAAAATAACGCATTAAATTTGGTGCATTTTTTTTATAATGAAAAAGTTTAGAAAAAGCCGTATTTTCCTCTATGCTAAGATGATATGCGCTAAGATGTTTGATGAGTTGTTTTGTTTTTTCTAAATGAAAAAGTTCAAATTTAAGCATTTTTTTATCATCTAGCTTAGTATCATAAATCATATCCAAATTAACATTTTTAAATCCTGCTTTTTTAGCATTTTCAAGGCTTTCAAAAATCGCTTTTGATGAGTGGGTGCGTCCCAAGAATTGAAGTTTTTTTTCGTTAAAACTTTGCGCTCCAAAAGAAATGCGGTTAATGCCTAGTTCTTTCATATTTTTAAGCCAGTTGAAATTGCCTGAATTTGGGTTTGCCTCACAGCTTATTTCAGCTTTTTCCTCTAAGAAAGGTGTGAGGGTTTTAAAGATTTTTTCATAAAATTTCACATCTACTACGCTTGGAGTGCCACCGCCTATAAAAAGCGTTTTGATAGAATTTTTAGCTAATTTAAAATAAGAAATTTGATAGTTCAAATCCTTTAGCAAAGCGTTAAAATACGCTTCTTCATAATCTTTTTTCTTTAAAGAGGTAAAAGAACAATAATGACATTTACTTTCGCAAAAAGGAATATGAATATAAAAATGCATTAAAACCTTTAAATTTAATTTTCATTTTCTAATTGTAATTTATTTTTTGTTAAAATTTGGTTTTTTAAGGAAAGTGTGTGCAAAAAACTAAAAAATATCGTCCTAATGTCGCTGCAATTGTCCTTTCTAGTGCTTATCCTTTTGAGTGTAGGCTTTTTGTGGGAAAAAGAAGTGATATGGAGGATATTTGGCAATTTCCACAAGGCGGCATTGATGAGGGGGAGAGTGCAAGAGAGGCTTTAATTAGGGAGCTTAAAGAAGAGATAGGCACAAAAGAGCTTGAAGTCATCGCCGAGTATCCTGAGTGGTTGAGTTATGATTTTCCTAGTAAGGTTGTTTCTAAAATGTATCCTTATGATGGGCAAATTCAAAAATATTTTTTGGTGCGTTTGAAGCCAAATGCTAAGATAAATTTAAACACTAAGCACCCTGAATTTGATGATTATCGTTTTGTAAGCAAAAAGGAATTTTTTGAGCTGGTTAATCATTTTAAAAAAAGGATTTATATGCAGGTGATTAAATATTTTGAGGAGAAAGGTTATATCTAATGCTAATAGTTCAAAAATATGGCGGAACGAGCGTTGGGGATTTGGAGCGCATTGATGCGGTGGCTAGACGCGTAATAGAGAGCGTAAAGGCTGGAAATGAGCTTGTGGTGGTTGTTTCTGCGATGAGTGGGGTTACAAATAGCCTCATTGAACAAGCCGAGCATTTTAGTAAAAATCCCAACGGAGCGGATATGGATATGCTTTTAAGCAGTGGAGAGAGGGTAACTTCAGCACTTTTATCCATAGCTTTAAATGAATTAGGCTATAAGGCTGTGTCTTTTTCTGGTAGAAAGGCGGGTATTATTACTAATAGCGTTTTTACCAAGGCTAGGATAAAGCACATTGACACAAGTGCTATAAAGGCAGCTTTGAAAGAGGGTAAAATCGTCATCATCGCAGGCTTTCAAGGCGTAGATGAAGAGGGAAATGTAACGACTTTGGGGCGTGGAGGAAGCGACTTAAGTGCTGTGGCTGTGGCTGGGGCTTTGGATGCGGATTTATGTGAAATTTATACCGATGTTGATGGGGTTTATACAACGGACCCGCGTATCGAACCTAAGGCTAAGAAGCTTGACAAAATTTCGTATGAAGAGATGTTAGAGCTTGCAAGTTTGGGTGCGAAGGTCTTGCAAAATCGCTCTGTTGAGCTTGCTAAAAAGCTAAATGTAAATTTGGTTACAAGAAGTAGTTTTAATAATAATGAGGGAACAATGATAACAAAAGAAGATGGAATGGAACAAGCTTTAGTTAGTGGCATAGCGCTTGATAGAAATCAAGCAAGAATCACTTTAAGAAATATCGAGGATAAACCGGGCATTGCGGCTGAGATTTTTTTAAGTCTTGCTAGGGCAAATATTAATGTCGATATGATAATCCAAAATGTCGGCACAAATGGTGCGACAAATTTGGGCTTTACCGTGCCTGAAAATGAGCTTGAGTTAGCTAAAAAAACGATGAAAGAGATATTGGGCGATAAGGTTTTACTAGAAAGCGATAATGCTGTGGTTAAAGTTTCTGTTGTGGGAGTGGGGATGAAATCGCACTCAGGTGTAGCTTCTACGGCGTTTAAAGCCTTAGCAGATGAGGGCATTAACATAGGAATGATTTCTACAAGCGAGATAAAAATTTCAATGATAGTGCATGAAAAATATGGAGAATTAGCCGTTCGTGCGTTACACGAGGTTTATGGGCTTGATAAATGAGTGATTTTTTAAGCTGGAGTTTAGAAAATATACGAAACGGCGGAGCTTCTATGGCGTGGATGGAGAGTCGCCGTTTAGAATGGTCGCCTTTGGTTGCTTCAAGACTTAAATATTTGTTGGAGGGTAGGGCTTTTATTTTAATTTGCGATGAGGCAAGAAGCTGGTATGAGAATTATTTTCTTCAGCATATCAATGCAAATTCGGCTCGTCCGTTGCTTCCTTTTTTTTCTCTTAAGTCTTTGTTGGGGCGTAAAATTCAAATTAAAAAAGATGATAGCATTGATGTCGTTTTGCTTAATGATATGTTAGAAATCGCCTTTCCAAATGGCTTTATTTATTTTTACATTGGCACAGCAAGGGATGAAAAATCCAACATCGCAAAGTCAAAAAACGACAGCCTTCTTTGGCTTTTTGACGAGCAATTACAAAATAGCTTTTATTTAGATTCTAGTGATAAGGATTTGGATATTAAGCTTATTAGCCTTTATAAGCTTTTTGATAAGAGTTTGGATGCGATTTTGTTTTCAAAGGTTAGCCTTTGATGTTTATCAGTAAAATTGTAATCAGTGATGATTTTGATGGGGTGAGAGAGGAAATGCTCACTCAATTTGGAGCAAATGCTTTAAGATTTATCCCAAAAAGTGTGCCAAATGAATTTTTGCTTGAAGACGCAAGGGCTGTGGAAAAGGAAAGTTACATTGCAGAAAGTAGCGAGAAAATCATCGTTTTAATGGCACATTCTTTCCGTCACGAAGCACAAAATTTCTTACTTAAACTTCTTGAAGAACCGCCTAAAAATATTAAATTTTTAATCGTCGTCCCCTCCAAAAATTTGCTTTTGCCCACCATTAAATCACGCCTAATTTGCGAAAAAAGAAAAAAACAAAAGGTGGAGATGAAATTAGATTTAGAGCTTGAGAAGCTTGATTTAAAAATGATTTATGAATTTTTGAAAGAAAACGAAAATTTGGACAAAAATACTTTGGGTGAGTTGATTATAAAACTGAGCCGAGAAAGTCTTAAAGTAAAGGATTTTAGTGAGGAGGAGCTTGAGTTTTTTTATGAGACTTATGAGCTTTCAAAATTAAATTCAAAAGCACAAATTTTACTTGCCACGCTTTTATTAAATTTATACGAAAAGAAGCCAAAATGAACTTTATAAAACTTAACGCAAATAGTGATTTTAATTTACTTTGTGATTTAATTAAGCCACATAAAATGGGGCGTAAGATTATGCAGGAAAAGGCAAATTTACATTTTATTTTTATAGAAAATATCTCCTCTCCTGCGGCAAATATTTTAAAGCAAGATGCTCTTAGCATTGGAGCTGAGTTAGTGAGTGATGAGGAGGTCATCACAAAACATAAAAGCTCTAACGCTCTTTTAATTGCCTCAAAGAAGCAAATTTTAAGTTTGATAGACAAGGAAAAGAAGCAAGATTTTAAGCTAAAAAGCTTGGCAAGTTTTTTGCAAAAAGAATTTATAAAGCCCAAAAGTGTGAAATTAATGGCGATTTTAAATATTAACGAAGATAGTTTTAATCCTAAGAGTCGCGTTAGGGAAGAGGATTTTGAGGCAAGATTAAACGAGCTTTTGGATTTAGAGCCTGAATTTATCGATATAGGTGCGGTAAGCTCAAGACCTGGGAGTTTTTATTGCGGTAGAGAAGAGGAATTTTCGCGTCTTAAAAATTGCCTTGATTTAATTTATGCGAAAAATTATCACACAAAGACTATTTTTAGTTTAGATAGCTTTGATGAATACTGTCTTGAATATGCCTTAAATAAGGGCTTTAGAATGATTAATGACATTATGGGACTTAAAAATGAAAATTTGGCAAAATTAGCGAAAAATTACAATGCGTATTATTGTCTTATGCATATGCAAAACGAACCGCACAATATGCAAGAAAATCCAAATTATGATAATGTGATTTTAGAAATTGAGCGATTTTTTGCAACTAAGCTTGAAATTTTAGAGCATTATGGAGTGAAAAAAAGCATTTTAGATATAGGTTTTGGCTTTGGAAAAAGTGCAAAGCATAATATGATTTTGTTAAAAAATTTGGAGCATTTTTTACAATTTAACAAACCTTTGCTTGTGGGTGCAAGTCGTAAAGGCACGATTAATTTTTACTTTAAGAGCGAGGTGCAGCAGCGTTTGGCTGGAAGTTTATTTTTGCATTTAAGGGCTTATGAAAATGGTGCTAGCATTATTAGAACGCACGATTTATACGAGCATAAGCAGCTTTTTGCACTTCAAAAGGCTTACGAGGAAGTGATAATATGAATGAGTATTTAAAAAAGGTCGAGCTTGCAAATTTATGGATGAGGGCATATTATGAAAAAGATGAGCCTTTGGCTAGTGATGAAGAATACGATAAATTAATAAGAGAACTGAAAGAATTTGAAGCGCAAAATCCAAATTTAATTTCTAAAGATTCTCCCACGCAAAAAATCGCTCCAGTGATACAAAGTAAATTTAAAAAAAATAAGCATTTGAGCAAAATGTGGTCTATGGAGGATGTTTTTGATGAGGTAGAGCTTAGAGCTTGGGCGAAGAGGGCTAGGTGTGAAGAAGGCTTTTTTATCGAGCCTAAATTTGATGGGGCGAGTTTAAATTTGCTTTATGAAAATGGGACTTTAGTCAGTGCTGCGACTAGAGGGGATGGCGAGGTAGGCGAGGATGTCAGCCTTAATGTGAAAGAGATAGAAAGTATCCCTCAAAATATCCCTTATAAAGGCAAAATCGAAATTCGCGGGGAAGTGGTGATTTTAAAGGAAGATTTTGAAAAGCTAAATGAAAAAAGGGCTAAAGAGGGCTTAAATCTTTTCGCAAATCCTAGAAATGCTGCAAGTGGGAGTTTGAGACAGCTTGATACAGGTATTACTAAGGAAAGAAATTTGAAATTTTATCCTTGGGGTGTGGGGGAAAATTCGCTTCATTTTGAAACACATAGTGAGCTAATGCACTTTGTAAGAGAACTTGGCTTTTTAAAAGATGAATTTGTAAAGCTTTGTGTTAATTTAGATGAGGTTTTGCTTTGCTATAAAGAGCTTTTAGCTTTGAGAGATTTAAAGCCTATGATGATGGATGGTATGGTTGTGAGGGTGGATAAATTAGCACTTTGCAAAGAACTTGGCTACACGGTAAAATATCCTAAATTTATGGCAGCTTTTAAATTTCCAGCACTTGAAAAAAGCACACGGTTAATAGGCGTAAGTTTGCAAGTGGGACGCAGTGGAGTGGTAACGCCTGTGGCGGTTTTAGAGCCTGTGAATTTGGACGGAGTCATGGTAAAATCAGCTTCTTTACATAATTTTGATGAGATAGAAAGGCTTGATATACGCATAAAAGATAGCGTGAGCGTGATACGAAGCGGGGATGTTATCCCTAAAATCACGAGAGTTTTTAAAGAGCGAAGGGGCGAAGATGCCGTTAAAATAGAGCGTCCAAAATTTTGCCCTGAGTGCGAAAGTGAGCTTTTAGACGAGGGTGCTTTGATAAAATGTCAAAATTTAGACTGCAGGGCAAGGCTTGTTAATTCCATTATCTATTTTGTTTCTAAAAAGTGTTTAAATATAGACGGGCTTGGAGAAAGCATTGTGGAGCTTTTATATGAAAAGCAAAAAATTCGCACAATAGAAAGTATTTTTTATCTTAAATCCCAAGATTTTGAGGGGCTTGAGGGTTTTAAAGAGAAAAAGATTTCCAAGCTTTTAAGTGCCATTGAGGCGGCAAAAACCTGTCCGCTTTACCGCTTTATCACGGCACTTGGGATTGAGCATATCGGTGAGGTTGCGGCGAAAAAATTAGCTTTAAGTTTTGATAAAGAGTGGCACAAAAAAAGCTTTGAAGAATATAAAAATTTAGAGGGTTTTGGCGAACAAATGGCTTTGAGCCTAGCGGAATTTGCAAGGGTAAATGAGGCAAGAATTGAAGCTTTTTATAAGCTTTTAAATTTGCAAAACGAACAACAAGAGATTAACACTCAAAGCGAATTTTATGAAAAAACTTTTGTCATCACTGGCACACTTTCACGCCCAAGAGAAGAATTTAAGGCGCAAATTGAAGCACTTGGTGGTAAGGTAAGCTCCTCCGTGTCTAAAAAAACGCATTTTGTGCTTTTTGGTGAGGATGCTGGCTCAAAGCTTCAAAAAGCAAGAGAGCTTGGCGTAAGGTGCATTGAAGAGGCTGAGTTTAATGCTATGGTTAAGATATGAGGTATGATGTTTTTGTTTCCAAACGCCTTAAAATCAGCAGAAACAAGGCTTTAGAATTAATAGAAAATAAAGAAGTTGCGTTAAATGGAGCTTTTTTAAAACCCTCTTTTGAGCTTAATGGGGAAAATGAAAGACTAAATTTAGAGCTTTTGGGTGATATTTATGTCAGTAGAGCGGCGATAAAGCTTAAGGGTTTTTTAGAAAAACTCCCCCTTAAATTTGAGGGCTTAAATTGCCTTGATATAGGTTCTAGCACGGGAGGATTTGTGCAAATTTTATTGCAAAATGGTGTTAAGAGTGTTGTTGCGCTTGATGTGGGTCAAAATCAACTTCATACAAGTTTAAGGCAGGATACGAGGGTAAAAAGCCTTGAGGGGCTAGATTTAAGAGAGTTTGAAAGTGATGAGAAATTTGATTTAATCACCTGTGATGTGAGTTTTATCTCACTTTTGAATTTGCTTTTTTATATTGATAAATTTGCCAAAAAAGATATTATTTTGCTTTTTAAACCACAATTTGAAGTAGGAAAAGAAGCAAAACGCGATAAAAAAGGCGTTTTAAAAGATGAAAAGAGTGTTAAAAAAGCAAGAGATGGTTTTGAAAAGGCTTGTTTTGCCTATGCTTGGATTTTGGAAAAATGTGAGCTTTCAAGCCTTAAGGGAAAGGAGGGGAATGATGAATTTTTCTATTATTTTAGAAAAAGCTAGCGTCAAAACCCTTGCCATAGGCTGTTTTGACGGCATTCACTTGGGGCATTTGGAGTTGATTAAAAAGCTAGATAAAAATGGCGCTTTGTTGATAATTGATAAATTTAAAGGGGAGGTTTTAAGTGATGAAAGGCAAAAGCAAGAATTAAGCAAAAGAGCTATTTTTACACTTGAATTTGAAAAAATTCGCCATTTGAGCGCACGAGATTTTCTAGAGTTTTTAAAAAAAGAATTTGTCAATTTAGAGCATATTGTTGTGGGTTATGACTTTACTTTTGGTAGAAATAAGGAAGCTGTGGCTTATGATATTGAAAAATTAAGCAAGATAAAAACGAGCGTAGTGCCAGAATTTAAGCTTGAGGAACTTAGTGTGCATACAAGTTTGATTAAAGAGTTTTTATCGCTTGGGGCTGTGGAAAAGGCTCGGCGTTTTTTAGGACGCATTTATAGCATTAAAGCTAGGCTTGTGAAAGGGCAGGGGCTTGGAAAAAGGGAGCTTTTTGCCACACTCAATTTGGAGAATTTAAATTATTTTTTGCCTAAAAATGGCGTTTATGCGAGTTTGATAAAGGTACAAGAAAAAGGCTTTAAAAGTGTAAGTTTTTTAGGCTTTAGAAGCACAGATTTGGCTTTTAGTATAGAAACGCACATCATTGAAGAGTTTAAAAACGCGGTGCAAGTCGGTGAAGAAATGGAGCTTTTTTTTGTGAAATTTTTAAGAGAAAACGAAAAATTTAGCGATTTAAAAGCCCTTAAAGCACAAATCAGTCAAGATATAGGACAAGCAAAGGAAATTTTAAACAATGAAAGATGAACTTTTTAAACAAAATCCTAAAAAGCAGTTTGAATTTGATGCAAGTGTTGCGAGTGTTTTTGACGATATGATAGAACGCTCAGTGCCTTTTTATAAGGAAAATTTAGAACTTGGTGTAAAAATTTTAAGTCGCTTATTGAAAAAGGATGCGAGGCTTTGTGATTTGGGTTGTTCGAGTGCGAATTTTTTACTGAAATTTTTTGAGTTAAGAAAAGATGTAAAATTAAGTGGAGTGGATAATTCTAAGGCGATGATAGAGCTTGCAAAGCATAAGGCTAAAGCCTTTGGAGCGGAAGTGGAATTTTATGAACAGACTTTGGATTCTTGGGAATTTAATCAAAATGATGCCTTTGTGGCAAATTATACTTTGCAGTTCATTAGACCCCCTAAAAGAGAGGATTTACTGCGTAAAATTTATATGAATTTAGACGAAAATGGCGTATTTTTGATGAGTGAAAAAATCCTCTACGAAGAGCCTTTTTTAGCGAAAAATATTATAGAAATTTATGCAGAATACAAACAAGCACAAGGGTATTCTCTTTTTGAAATTGCCGCAAAAAGAGAGGCTTTGGAAAATGTGCTTGTGCCTTATACGGAAAAAGAAAATTTAAATTTGCTTGAAAAGGTGGGTTTTAAAAGGGTGCAAAGCATTTTTAAATGGGCGAATTTTGAAACTTTTTTAGCTTTTAAATAATTTTTCCTTCCATTTTTTAAATTCCTCAAGCCATCTTAAATCCAGCCTTTTCTTTGGTAAAATAAGTGCATTTTCTTTGCCATTAGTTGCGTGATAAACGCTGACACCATATTTATTTGCGTAAAATTGTATGAGAAGTTTTTGGAGCTTATATTCGCTTGAGTGATTAAACCACGCATTGTTGGAAAGAGCGATGATAATTTGTGAGTTTTTATAATTTTGCTCTTTGGTCGCTTCGTAACAAATGGCATTTGTGATTAAGGCATTATCAAGCTTATATTGACTTTGCACGGGACCTCTTGAAAATTCTTCTATGTTAGGTAAAAAGTATTTTTTTACGAAATTTTTAAAAAATGGGATTTCTTCGCCAAAAGGCACGAGAAAATGCTTGTTGAAAACATAGCTTTTGCCTTGCCTAAAGACATAGGCGCTGTTGTAAATTTTGCCCTCTTTTGCATAAAAAGCCCCTGTGATGATGATGATTTTGTGCGATAATTCTTTTAAAAATTCTTCGTATTTTGTGCCTTGTAGATTAAAAGCGAAAGCACTTTCTGGTAAGATAACAAGTTCTTTTTTTTCTAAAATTGCTTTAGAAATTTCTTTTAAAAGGGCGTTGGAATTGACAATAAGATTTTCTTGCATATATTTTTGTGCTTGTGAAATATCTGTGTTGATAAGTTTGTAAGAAAAAGGCAGAGTGGAGGCACTTTTTTCCTTATAATGAAATCCTACAAAAAATAAGATTAAGATAATGCCTATTTTATAGTATCTTGAAATATACCCCTCATAAATAAAGTAAGCGATAAGAAAAAGGCAAATAATGCCACGAAAAGAGCTATCAAAAAAGCCATAAGAGGTATAAATTCCCCATTCAAGCCAGTCAAAACCTAGCGGATGGATAAAACAAAGGGAAAAAATCGCACAAAGTCTTAAAAAATCATATTTAAAGATGAAGCAAATTCTAAAAAGTATCCCATAAACAAGACCCATTATAAGTGCGATGAGTGGCACTAGATAGCTTAAATTAAAATAAATCGCCGAAAGTCCTACCCACCAAAACCAAAAAAGTCCCATTAAAAAACCAACCCAAAAATAGCCTTTTGCATTTTTGGTTTTTAAAAGTAAGATAAGTCCCCAAATGGCTAAAAAAGGGCTTAAGGTTTCTAAAAAAATATTTTCAAAAAAAGACAAGTAGATAGGATTTGAAAGTAAAAAAGCACAAAAAAAAGTTTTTATTATTTTAAAAATGGTAGAATTAGGGTTAAATTTTTTATAAAAAGGAAAAAAATATGGCAGAAAATTCAATCTTAACTTCATTGTTACCTCTAATCGTTCTTTTTGCGATTTTTTATTTTTTGGTAATAAGACCACAGCAAAAACAAGCAAAAGCACATAAGCAAATGCTTGAGTCTCTACAAAAAGGCGATAAAATCATCACTAATGGAGGACTAATTTGCGAGGTGATAAAACCCGAGGAGGATTTTATCAAAGTTAAGCTTAATGAAGAAAACATTACGGCAAAAATTTCACGAGAATTTGTAGCAAAGAAAATTGATGCGTAATGTGAAAATCACCTATCGTTTAATTGTTTTTATCGCGGTTTTTATTTTTGGCATAGCATTTTCGCTGCCTTCTTTTTTGCAATCTGAGCGTGGTGCTAAGATAAATTTAGGACTTGATTTGCAAGGTGGGCTTTATATGCTTTTGGGTGTGGATAATGAGGAAGCTGTAAAATCTAAAATCAAATCTGTCGCCTCTTCGCTTAATTATTCTATTAATAAAGAAAATATTTTAATCGACCAACTTGTTGTTAAAGATGACAGCTTGGAATTTAGCCTCTTAGATGAGGGCGATATGACAAAAATGCAAGCCTTGCTTGATGAAATTAAAGGCTTAAAAGTCCAAAAAGAAAATTTGCATTTTAATGTTTCTTTTACAAATGAAGAGCTTAAAAATATTGAAAATTTCGCCCTTTTGCAAGCGGTTGAAACCATAAGAAACCGCCTTGATGAATTCGGGTTAGCAGAGCCTACTGTGGCTAAACAAGGAGAGGATAAAATTCTCGTTGAGTTAGCTGGGATTAAGACTAAAGAAGATGAGCTGAGAGCTAAAGAAAGAATCACAAAGGCGGCGCATTTGCAACTTATGGAGGTCGATGATTCTAAGATGTCTATGGCTTCTAGTATGAGCGAGGCTGAGGCGGCTAGTTATGGGCTTGTTTTGGTGAGCGATTCTCATAATGAAGCTATGAAATACACGCTAAAAAGTATCCCGATTTTAGATGGGTCTATGCTAACAGACGCTAGGGTGGGTTTTAGTGATACTAGCACCTATCCTGTGATAAATTTCACTTTAAATAGTGAGGGGGCAAAGAAATTTGCTGATTATACAGGGGCAAATGTAGGCAAACGCCTTGCCATCGTACTTGATAATAAGGTCTATTCCGCTCCCTCTATTAACGAACGCATAGGCGGAGGAAGCGGACAAATTAGTGGAGCATTTACGCAAGAAGAGGCTCGTGATGTCGCTGTGGCATTAAGAAGTGGTGCATTATTAGCTCCCGTGAAGCTTTTGGAGCAAAGAAGCATAGGGCCATCTTTAGGGGCTGATAGCATTAAAATGAGTATGATTGCTCTCATTGGTGCTTCAATTTTCATCATAGTTTTTATGATGCTTTATTATGGCGTGGCTGGAATTTTTGCAAATATCGCTATGCTTGTAAATGTTCTTGTTGTTGTCGCTGTAATGGCAATGTTTGGTGCGACCTTAACCCTCCCTGGTATGGCAGGACTTGTCTTAACGGTGGGTATGGCTGTCGATGCGAATGTGATTATTAATGAGAGGATAAGAGAGCTTTTGCGTGATGGGGCAAAAATTCGTGCGAGTGTGGAAAATGGCTATAAGAATGCGATGAGTGCAATTATCGATGCAAATATTACCTCTTTAGTTACCTCCATAGCTCTTTATGCTTACGGCACAGGTGCGGTGAAGGGCTTTGCTGTAACGCTTGGTATAGGTATTGTTGTAAGTATGATAACTGCAATTTGGGGAACGCACGGAATGTTTGATTATTTTATGAACCGTATTGAAAAAAGCAATAATACAAGATTTTGGTTTGGTTATAAAAGGAAAAATTAATGCAATTTTTTAGTGAAAAAAAGATTTATGATTTTATGAAAATGCGTTTTGCTGCAATTTCTCTTTCTTTTGTTCTATTTTTTGGCTCAATTTATTTGCTTTTTGAAAGGGGTTTGCAATTTGGCATTGATTTTAGCGGTGGCACTTTGGTGCAACTTCGTTATGAAAATGCCGCTCCCATTCCACAAATTAGAGAAATTTTAACCCAAAGCAATCAGTTTCAAAATTTAAGCGTTACGGAATTTGGAAGTGCTGAAGAAATCACTATAAGATTTTTAGGGAGTAATGAGAATTTGGGTAATGATATGGGCGCTTATATCGTCTCTCTTTTGAAGGATACAGGAAAATTTGAGTTAAGGCGTGTTGATGTCGTGGGTCCTAAGGTGGGTGATGAGCTTAGAAATAAGGGCTTAATGGCGATTGCCATTTCTCTTATTGCGATACTTATTTATATCGCTTTTCGTTTTGAGTGGCGTTTTGCCATTGCGGCGATTATTAGCGAGATACACGATGTTGTAATTACGCTTGGGGCGATTTGTTTATTTAAAATCGATGTGAATTTAGACACACTTGCGGCGATTTTAACCGTGCTTGGTTACTCGCTTAACGATACGATTATTATTTTTGACAGGATTAGAGACGGCATTAAGACAAGTAAGAAAAGTGAGCTTGCACCTATCATTAATGAAAGCGTTTCTGCTACGCTTTCACGCACTATTTTAACTTCTGGGCTTACCATAGCCACAGTTGTTATTTTATACTTTTTCGGTGGCTCGATGATAGAGGGCTTTTCTTTGGCATTGCTTGTAGGTTTGGTAGCTGGGACATTTAGTTCTGTGTTTGTAGCGAGTCCTACTTTAATGTGGTTTAAATTTAGCGTGGAGCATTTTAGGGCTAAAGAATTGGAAAAATTGAAAAGAAAGCAAGATAAAGAAAGAAACCGTGCAATGTATGAAAAAGGGACGATTTAAGGAGATAAAATGGCTTATGAGGCAAGTGCTATAGAGCAAAAATGGCAAAAAATTTGGCAAGAAAATGAAGCATTTGAGCCAAAAGATGATTTTACTTTGCCTAAAAAATATATACTTTCTATGTTTCCTTACCCAAGCGGACGCATTCATATGGGGCATGTGAGAAATTACACCATAGGCGATGCGTTAGCTAGATATTATAGAAAAATGGGCTTTAATGTTTTGCATCCAATAGGATTTGATAGCTTTGGTATGCCTGCTGAAAATGCTGCGATTAAGCACAAAATTCATCCTAAAACTTGGACTTATGAAAATATAGCTTATATGAAAAAAGAGCTTTTTTCTTTGGGGTTTTCTTTTTCTAAAAAGAGAATTTTAGCAACTTCGGACCCGATTTATACAAAATTTGAGCAAGAATTTTTCATCAAGATGTTTGAAAAAGGCTTGATTTATACTAAAGAGGCTAGGGTTAATTGGTGTGAAAACGATAAGACCGTTTTGGCTAATGAGCAGGTTGAGGATGGGAAGTGTTGGCGTTGCGGACACGAGGTTACGCAAAAGGTAATGCCCGGCTATTATGTCAAAATTACAGCTTACGCACAAGAGCTTTTGGATGAGCTTGAGAGCTTGAAGGGTAAGTGGCCTACACAAGTTTTAACAATGCAAGAAAATTGGATAGGGCGAAGCGAAGGCTTGGAATTTAGCTTAAAGCTTGATGAAGAAAGTGCGAAAAAAACAAATGAAACAAGTTTTGAGGTTTTTACCACAAGAGCTGATACAATTTATGGTGTTTCTTATGTGGCTTTAGCGGCTGAGCATAAAATAGTGCAAAATTTACTTAGCAAAAAGCTCTTAGATGAAAAAATTATCACACAAATTAAAGCAATGCAAAATCAAAGCCCAAAAGAAAGGCAAAGCGCTGAAAAAGAGGGTTGTTTTTTAGGAATTTATGCTTTGCACCCTTTAACAAAAGAAAAAATTCCTGTGTGGGTGGCAAATTTCGTTTTGGCTGATTATGGAAGTGGGGCTGTAATGGCTGTGCCTGCACACGATGAGAGGGATTTTGATTTTGCAAAAAAATACAATTTAACCATAAAGCAGGTTATAGAAGCGATAAATTTACCTCACACGCAAAAAGAAGGTAAGCTCTTAGAAAGTGCTGAATTTATTGGCTTAGAGTGTGATGAAGCACGGGTTAAAATTATAGAGCATTTTGAAAAAGAGGGTTTGGGTAAAAGGGTTGTTAATTATAAAATTCGCGATTGGGGTGTTTCAAGGCAGAGGTATTGGGGCGCTCCTGTGCCTATGGTAAAATGTGAAGAGTGTGGCATCGTGCCTCAAAAATTAGAAAATTTACCTATTTTGCTACCTGAAGATGTTGAGATTACGGGCGAGGGGAATCCTTTGGATAAGCATCCAACTTGGAGAGAGTGCAAGTGTCCTAAGTGTGGAAGAAAAGCACAAAAAGAAAGTGATACTTTGGATACTTTTTTCGAAAGTTCTTGGTATTATGCGCGTTTTGCAAGTGATGAGAAAACTTGGGAGGAAGTTGGCATCGATAAGAAAAGTGTGAAATATTGGCTAGGGGTTGATGAGTATATCGGTGGGATTGAACACGCCATTTTGCATTTACTTTATGCGAGGTTTTTTCAAAAAGCTTTAAGAGACCTTGGTTATTTGGAGGGCGATGAGCCTTTTTGTCGGCTTTTGACACAGGGTATGGTTTTAAAAGATGGTGCGAAAATGAGTAAATCAAAAGGCAATGTCGTCAATCCCGATGATATCATTAAAAAATATGGAGCGGACACAGCTAGACTCTTTATACTTTTTGCTGCACCACCTGCTAAGGAACTTGAGTGGAATGATGACGCGTTAGAGGGGGCTTACCGCTTTATCGTGCGTCTTTATGATAGAGCTTTGAAACTAGAAAGCGGAGTATTGGAGACAATTTCGCACGAGAGTTTAAATAAAGAGGAAAAATATGCGAGATTAAAAGTTTATGAAGCTTTGAAAAAATCTCAAGAAGTTTATACGCAAAGTTTCGCTTTTAATACCTTAATCGCTGCTTGTATGGAGGCGTTAAATGCGCTTAGCGTATGTAAAAATAGTGCTTTAGAAAGGGAGGCTTTTTATATTATCTTAAATATTTTAGAGCCTATTATCCCTCATATTTGTTTTGAGCTGAGTGAAAAATTATTTCATTTTGAAAATTTTAAAGAATTAGAATTAAAGCCTGAAGTTTTTGTAAAAGAGAGCTTAAATTTGGGTGTGAGTATTAATGGTAAAAAACGCGCTGAAATTGAAGTTGCAGCTTCTTTGAACAAGGAAGAGATTATTAGCCTAGCAAAAGAAAAAGTTGCAAAATGGCTTGAGGGGAAAAGCGTCATAAAAGAAATTTATGTGCAAAATTCCCTTGTTAATTTGGTGGTAAAATGAAAATTGTTTTAAATTTTTTTATCGCTGTTTTTATCGTTGCTTGTGGGTATGTGCCGACATCAAAACTCGCGGATAATATTTTTGATGAAAAAGTTTATGTGAATGTTGAATTAAGCCCACAGGACCCTAAAAATAGCATTTTTGTCGCAGATACTTTAAAAGAAATGGTAATTTCTAAGCTTGGCAGAAAACTAGCGTTAAAGCACGAGGCTGATGACATTATTAATGTGGGAATGAATAATTTAGAATTTATCCCACTCATTTATGATAAAAATGGCTATGTGATAAAGTATAAAGCAAAGCTTAATCTAAATTTCCATGTGGTTTTTAAAGATGGTAGTGAAGAGAATTTTAGCACAAGCGGAAGTTATAATTTTGACATTTCTCCAAATAGCATTATAAGCGATAGTGCAAGGCAAATGGCTATAAGAGAAGCTTCAAAAGAGGCTTTTGATGAATTTATTTCAGTGATTGCGATTAGAGGTTCTAAACATAATGATAAATATCAATGAAGTCGCCAAAGAAACACTTATAACGCTTAAGGAAAGAGGGCTTAAGCCAACTCCTGAAAATTATAGTGAAATTTTTGAGGAGCTTTCTTTAAAACGGGGCTTTAAAAGCTCTAATCAAGCAAAAATAGAAAAATACCAAGCTCTGCTTTTGCCTCATTTTCAAAAAGAACTTGCCAAAAAGCCTGTGCGAACTTTAGAAGAGCTTATAAGCTTTCTTGTTTCTATCTTAAATCGTCAAAGTGGTAAGCAATTTAGTGAATTTTTTGAGCTTTTAAGCACTATCTGTAAAGCTTTGCAGGTGAGTAGAGATAGGAAAATTAAGGATTTAGCAAAAATCACTTCCATAAGAATTTCTAAAACAATGGATAGCGAAAGTATTTATTTGCTTGATAAAAAATGGAAAGAATTGGAGCGCATTTATGAAAATGAAAGCGTGGATAAAGAGCTTCGCTCTTTAAATATTGGTCGTTATGATGATTATGAGCTAATCATTAAAAAGCTTGTTGAAAAGCTAAATCAAAGAACTTTTGAGCGTTTTGCAGAACTCATTGCAATGTGTCTTAGTCCTAGTTTGGTTGAGGATTTAAAAATTCAAGGTTTTAGTGCAAATTTAGGCTCAAATCCTAGCATTTTAAACGAGACAAATTTTAAAAATGAACTTGCAGAATTTGTGAATAGACGCATTGTTGTTGATAATATGTATGTACAAAAAAATCTTAATTTTTTCGATGAAAATCTTAAAAAAATTAATGAGCTTTATCTTCTTTTAAGCAAGCAAAATAAGCAAAATTTAGATTTTGTCGATAGACTTCACCCTGATGAAAAAGGCGAGGTAAAACTTAGCTTTGAAGATTTAAAAGCTAAATTTAGTGAGTTAAATGAAAAAATTTCAAGCCTTAATTCACAAATTCAATTCGCACAAAATTTAGAAGAGAGAGAAAGCTGGAGTGTAGTAAAAGAACTTGAAAAGCTTGATGAAAATTTTATAAAATACAAGGTCAATTACTCTTTAGCACTTTTTAGAATTAGCAATTACCGCTTCATAATGGAAAAGTATGGAATGGGGAATTTAAATGAGATTTTTGTCAGGTTTAAGAAAATTTTAAAAGAAAGTTGTGAGGACTTTGATGAATTATGGATGATGGATGAAAAAAGTTATCTTATCATAGCTCCCGGAAGAGATAAAGCGGAAATTGCAAATTTGGTGGAGCAAAATTTAAAAACTATTGAAAATTTTAGATTTATTTATAAGCAAGATGTGATACGCCCTAAAATTAGCGTTTCTTTTATGGATAAAGCAAGTAAGCCTGAAGCGTGTATTTTGGAAGAATTGTCAAAGCAAATGAACGATGAGCTTGAGTGAATTTTTAGCAAAAAAGGGTGAATTTTATAGTAAAATAGACCCCTTTGTCGCTTTTAGAATTTTGGAAAAATATCAAAAATATTTTAAAATGCCACCCATTATTCACATTGTCGGCACTAATGGCAAGGGTAGCACAGGGCGTTTCTTAGCTCAGCTTTTAGAGGCTTTGGGCTATAATGTGGGGCATTATAGTAGTCCGCATATTTTCGAATTTAAAGAAAGATTTTATCTTAATGGCGGTTTGGTTGATGAGGATTTACTCGAAAAAACGCATCAAAAATTAAGTCTTATTTTGCAAGAGGATTTGGAAAAATTAAGTTATTTCGAATACGCCACTTTTTTAGCTGCTTTGCTTTTTGAAAAATGCGATTTTATCATTTTTGAAGCGGGACTTGGTGGAGAGTATGATGCAACTTCTGTTTTTAAGAAGCGTTTAAGTATTTTTACGCAAATTGATTATGATCACGAGCAGTTTTTAGGAAATCGTTTGGAGCAAATTGCAAGAACAAAATTGAAAGTTATGGCAAAAAAGGCTTTGATAAGCAATAATCAAGACGAAATTGTTCTTAAAATGGCACGAAAAACTGCCATTTTAAAAGGTGTGGATTTGGATATTTTGCAGGATTTAAGTTTTGATTTGCAAAAGGAATTACGGCATTATAAAGCTCAATTTATCATTCCACTTTTTTTAGAGCAAAATCTCAAACTTGCCTTAAGAGCTTGTGAAATTTTACTCACAAAAACGCAAACAATCAAAGCTTTAAAAAATTTGGGCAAATTAAATTTAAGAGGGCGTTGCGAAAAAATCAGCGAAAAGCTCTATATCGATGTGGGGCATAATGTCTTAGCAGCTAGAGCTTTGTGTGAATATTTTAAAGGCGAAAAATTGGAAATTGTTTATAATAGCTTTTTAGATAAAAAAATTTTTGAAATTTTAAAAATATTAAAGCCTATCAGTGCTAAAATTATGGTTTTTAAATGTGAAAATGAAGCTAGAGCTTTGGCAAATGAGCAAATTTTTGACCTTTGCGAAAAGCTTAATATAAAATGTGAAGAATTTAAAGAGCTTGATAAAGATAAAAAAACTCTTGTTTTTGGCTCTTTTATCTTAGTGGAAAAGTTTTTAAAGGATTATGGTGCTTAAAAATAAATTTACCATTACCATTTCGGATATTAATGGTTCAAGACATTTTTATCTTAATCAAATTATTAAAAAAATTGTCTTATATATCATCGCTTTTGTGTTTTTATTTTTAATCTCTAGCGGTTTTTATATTAAATATTTAGATAGTAAAGTCGATGCGTTAGATGGCAAAAGAGAAGAATTGCTTAAGAAAAGCAAGGAACTTGAAACGCTTAATATGACAATGCAACAAAGCCTCGATGAAAAAGCTGCACAATATGCCGTTATAGAGGATAAAATCGCTTCTTTTGAAGAGGCTTTAGGGCTTGAAAATGAAAATAATCTTACTATTAGTGCAAGACTTGAAAATCTTAATCTTACAAATGACCAGCAACAAGGCATTTTAAATCAAATTCCAAATGGCTGGCCTATTACTAATAAGGGCGTTACTGGTAAATTTGGCTGGAGAGAGCATCCTATTTTAAAACGCAAGGAATTTCATCCAGGCATTGATCTAGCTGCAAGCATTGGCACGCCTATTTATGCACCGGCTAGTGGGGTGGTTGAGTTTTCAGGATATAGTAATAATGGCTATGGTTATAATGTCATTTTACTTCATAATTTTGGCTTTAAGAGTGTATATGCCCATATGACGCGTAAAGATGTGGTTAAGGCAGGAGATTTTGTAAATAAGGGGGATTTGATAGGTTATACTGGTAATACAGGGCTTTCTACGGGTCCGCATTTACACTATGAAGTGCGTTTTATCAATAAAACCTTAGAACCTTTATATTTTCTCAATCTCAAAAGAAAAAATATGAATGAATTTTTTAATCAAGAAAGGAGAGTTCCATGGCAATCTTTAATAAAGGCAGTGTCAGCCCAGCAAATCCAAGCTCGGAAACAACAGTAATTTCATCTGGTGCTAAGATTGAGGGTAAGTTTTATTTCGCTTCTATGCTTCATGTTGATGGGGAATTAAATGGTATCATCCACTCGGAAAGTATCGTTGTCATCGGTAAAAATGGAAATTTAAAAGGCGAATTAAAATCCGATAAAATAGTCGTTAATGGCGTTTTTGAGGGTGAGCTTGAGGCAAATAGCCTTGAAATCTTAGCGGGCGGTTATGTGAGTGGAAATATCGTCATTAAAGAAATTTCCATAGAAAGCGGAGGGCGTTTTAATGGTAGCTCTAAGATTAAGGAAGATGAGCCTGTAAGAATGATAGAAAATACTATCGATTGATGCAAGCGTCTTTTTTTGAATATCTCAAAAAAGGCAATTTTTGCGAGTTGTTGCTCTGTGAAAATGAGAAAGAGGCGGATGCTCTTTCTCAGGTGAGTGCATTTTTTGAGATAAAAACTTTCGTTTTGCCAGATTTTAGGGCGGAATTTGGCGATGATTTACGCGCTTTTTCTAAAGAGCTTTTTGAGCTTTGTAGAGTTTTAAACGCCTATCATAAAGAAAATTCTAAAAAAATTCTTATTTCTCCCTTAGCGAGTGTTCTCAAAAAACTTCCGTCAAAAAGACATTTACGGGGCTTTATCCTTGATAAAACTAAACCTTTAAATTTGGAAGAGTTAAAAGATGAGTTTTTAAGGCTTGGTTATGAGTTTGTCGATATGGTGCAAGATAAAGGTGAGCTTTCTTTAAGGGGAGAGGTGCTGGATATTTTTTGCATTAATGAAGAAAAACCCGTGCGAATTTTGTTTTTTGGTGAGGAAATTGAAAGCATTAGGTATTTTGACTTAGAGACACAAAAATCTATCCCAAGTGAGCTTGAAAAGCTTGAAATTTGCCCCTTTTTGGCATATTTTTCTAAAAGTGCTTATGAGGAATTTGAAGAAAAGCTAGAAAGCTTTGATAGTAAGGCTTTGATTAAAGATATTAATTCTTTAGGCTTTTGGTGTGTGAATGATTTTGAGGATTATTTAAAACTTGACCTTAGAAGTATAAAGAAATTTGATGAGACTTTTGGTGAGAATTTAGAATTTATTAATGAAAAAGTTTTACCAGAAGCAAGTGTATATAAGGATTTGCAAAGCATTTATAATAAAGATTTTTTCGCCCTACATCAAAATAAAAAAATAATTATTTTAGCCCAAAACGAAGCTCTTTTTAGACAGCTTGAGCTAGATATGCAAAATGTTTTCTTTAGGCAAAGTACATTAAGACTTAATGTAATTAGTGGCGATGAGATTATATTATCTTTAAATAAAAAAGATAGAAAAAAGCAAAAACGCAAAGCAAATTTGATTTTAGATGAGCTTAAGGTTGGTGATTTTATCGTGCATGAGGATTATGGGGTGGGGAAATTTTTAGGGCTTGAGATGCTAAATGTTTCGGGGGCTAAAAAGGAATTTGTTGCTCTTTCTTATCAAAATAATGATAAATTGCTTTTGCCTGTGGAAAATCTTTATATGATTGATAAATATTTGGGCGTTGGCGGAGGTATTCCTTTGCTTGATAGGCTGGGAAAAAGCACTTTTGTCAAACTAAAGGAAAAGCTTAAAACGAAGCTTTTGGCTCTTGCTTCGCAAATTATTGCTATGGCGGCAAAAAGGGCATTGGTTAAGCCAAAAGAGCTTAAGATTGACTTTGAGGCACAAGCGGATTTTGTGCAAAAAGCGGGATTTTCTTATACTGAAGACCAGATTAAGGCTTGTGAGGAAATTTTAGAGGATTTTAAAAGTGCTAAGGTTATGGATAGGCTGTTGAGCGGAGATGTTGGCTTTGGTAAAACAGAAGTCGCTATGAACGCCATTTTCCCAGTTTTAAGAAGTGGTTTTAGTGTCTTTTTCTTTGTGCCAACGACACTTTTATCGCATCAGCATTATCAAAGTCTTAAAAAGCGTTTTGATGAGTTTAATCTCAGTGTTTTTAAGCTTGACCGCTTTACTAGTGCTAAAGAAAAAAAGCATTTGCTTGAAGAGCTTAAGAAAAATACGCCTTGCGTGGTTGTAGGCACACACGCACTTTTAAGCGTGGAGTGTGAAAATGTCGCTTTAGTTATCATTGATGAAGAGCATAAATTTGGCGTAAAACAAAAGGAAAAACTAAAAGAATTTTCGCAAAATTCACATCTTCTTTCAATGTCTGCCACGCCGATACCAAGAAGTTTAAATCAAGCTTTAAGCTCCATTAAATCTTATAGCATTTTACAAACCCCACCTGAAGATAGGCTAGATGTGAGAAGCTTTGTGAGAGAAAGCGAGGATGCTTTACTTAAAGAGGCTATTTTAAGAGAGCTTAGAAGGGGTGGGCAAATTTTTTATATCCATAATCATATCGCAAGTATTTTGCAGTGCGAAAAGCATCTAAAAACTCTTTTTAAAGATTTGAGAATTCTTATTTTACATTCTAAAATTGACGCTAAAACCACAGAGGAAGAAATGCTAAAATTTGAAAATAAAGAGTATGATTTGCTTTTATGCACTTCCATAGTTGAAAGTGGGATTGACCTACCAAATGTTAATACTATCATCATTGAAAAAAGTGAGCGTTTTGGGATGGCGGATTTACACCAGCTTAGAGGTAGGGTTGGTAGAGGTAATAGACAAGGATATTGTTATTTTTTGGTAGAAGATAAAGAAAATTTAAGCGAATCGGCTTTAAAAAGATTGGTCTCTTTGGAGAGCAATTCTTTTCTTGGGGCGGGTTCATTGCTGGCGTATCACGACCTTGAGATAAGGGGTGGGGGGAATTTGTTAGGGCTTGACCAAAGTGGGCATATAGAGCAAATTGGCTATAGTCTCTATCTTAGAATGCTTGAAGATGAGCTTAATGCACTGAGTAAAAATGAAAGTGTGAGTGAAGATAAGCTTGATTTAAAACTTAGTATTAATGCCTTTTTAAATCCTGAATTAATCAACGAAGACAGCCTAAGACTTGAGCTTTACCGTCGCCTTAGTAAATGTGAGGATAGTGCCAAGCTTTATGAGATAGAGGCTGAGATAGAGGATAGATTTGGTAAGCTTGATGTTTATACGAAGCAGTTTTTAGCACTCATTCGTATTAAAATTTTAGCGACTGGGAAATTTAAGGCAATTAGTAATTATTTGCAAAACATACAATTTACCAAATTAAACGATGAAAAAGAAGTGATTAAAGCTAAAAGCAAAGATGAGGATGATATTTTAGAAGCCATTTTGGTGCATTTAAGAAAGATGTCGGCTTAAATTGTGGTATTAATAAATGAAGTGGAGCGGTAATGAACTCAGCGGAAATTTTTAAAAAACTTTTAAGTTTTGATTTAAAATGGCAGGATTTTGATTGGCTTTGTGATAGAGGTTTGAGTGAATTTGAGATTTTGATTTCTGTGATTTTGACGCAAAATACAAATTGGAACAATGTCTTAAAAGCTTTGCAAAACTGCAAAAAAGCTCAAATTTCAAGCTTAAATCAAGTCGCAAATTTGGAAAATGAAGTTTTAGCCGCGCTTATAAAGCCAAGTGGTTTTTATAATACTAAGGCAAAGAGGCTTAAAGGCTTGGTGGACGCTATTTTGAAAGATTTTGAAAATCTTGAAAATTTTAAGAAAAATGTGAGTAGAGAATGGCTTTTGAGTATAAAAGGGCTTGGGTATGAAAGTGTTGATGGGATACTTAATTATCTTTGCAAGAGAGAAATTTTAGTGGTGGATAACTATACTTATCGTTTGGCTCTAAATTTGGGCTACGAGTTGGAAGATTATGAGGATTTAAGGGAATTTTTTCAAAATGGTATCGAGCAAGAAGAGCAGAATTTATGTCAAATTTTAGGGCGTAAATGTGAGCTTTATGAGCTTTATCAAATTTATCACGCTTTAATTGTCGCTTTTGGTAAGTCAGCTTTTAAAGGCAAGAGGCTTAATGAGCAAGGTGAAAATTGGATAAAGCAGTTAAAAATACTTTAGTCATCAAACTCGCGTCTTAAAATTGCTCCATTAAAATCTATGATGACTTCAAGATTGTTGTAGAATTTTACTTTGTAATAGTTTATTTTGCGTTCTAATTCTTTGATTGTTGTGTTTTTAAATTCATTTTTTAAAATGCTTGCGATATTTGGAGGTAAGACTTCGTAACTTATCGTCGTGCCTCTTGCTTCAATTTCTTTCCATTCGCCCATTATGTCAAATTCAAGCTCTGTGCCATCACTTAGTGCGATTTCATAAGTGTTATCATCTCTTTGAGCTAGTCCTATTTGGGCTTTGAAATTCTTTTGCAAAAAATCTTTAATATTATTTGGTAAAGATTGTGGAGAAAGTATCACATCGGCTTTTAAACTTAAAAAAAATATGAAAATAAGAGTTAAAAATTTCATCAACTTTCCTTAGAATTTAAGGGAAATTGTAATAATCTTTTGTGAATTCTATGTGAATTTAAGATAGTAAAGTGATTTTAGAGGGTAAATTTGTGATAACTTGGACTTTGATTATTTTAAATACCTTGATTTTTATTTTGCAACATTGGTTTTTTAATACTGAAATTTTTGGCTTGTATTTTTCTCTTAATCTTTTATTTTTTAAAGAAAACTTTTTTTGGCAGCTTTTAAGCTCTATGTTTTTACACGGAAATTTTACACATCTTGCGTTAAATATGATAGTGCTTTTCCAGTTTGGTAGGATTTTGGAAAATTATATAGGAAGTGTGAAATTTGCTTTTCTTTATTTTGTTGGAGGGCTTGTAACATCGCTTTTGAGTGCTTTTTATCTACTTTTTGCTTTTGAGTTTTTGGGGCAAAATATTTTTTTAGTAGGGGCGAGTGGTGCGATTTGTGTTTTGATGGGTTTTTATGCTTTTTTGGATAGAAATAGCACAAAAGGGCTTATAGTGGCTATTTTATTGATGAGTTTTTTACCTTTATTTATGGGGGTTAATGTGGCTTGGTATGGGCATATTTTTGGTTTTATTAGCGGTTATGTTTTGGCATTTTTAAGGAGTAGATAATGCAAAGAATTTATATTTTAAGACACGCAAAGGCTCAAAAAGAGATAGAAACAGATGATTTTAGTAGAAAACTTACAAAAAAAGGCAAGGAAGAATTAAAGATGCTTTTTAAGAAATTAAAAAATTATAAAATCAAATGGGACAAAATTTATGCCTCCCCTGCTACTAGGACGAAAAAAACCGCACAAATCGTAGTAAAAAATTATGGCTATGAAAAGGAAAAAATTTGTTTTGTTGATACATTTTATGAGGCAAATGAAAAGCAGCTTTTTGAATTTTTGAAAAATTTAGATGAGGGCGTAGAAAATGTGCTTTTGGTAGGACATAACCCAGCACTTTTAGGGCTTTGTGAGTTTTTAGGCTCACTTTGTATCCATTCTTTTCCTACCGCCTCGCTGCTTTGCCTTGAGTGTGAAAGTTTTAAAAATTTAAAAGCACATAGTGCAAAACTTGTGTTTTTTGAGCATATCAAACCCTTAAAAGAAAATTAGAATTGCAAAAATTAACTTTCTATTAAAATTTTTCAAGTAGGATTAAAAACTTAATTTAAAAGGAGAAGAAATGAAGAAAATAGTTTTCTTAATGTTTGCTTTGGCGAGTTTCTTATTTGCTGCGGTCAATTTAAATACCGCTACACTTGAAGAGTTGAAAAGTCTAAAAGGTATAGGAGCAACTAAGGCTCAAGCGATTTTAGATTATAGAAAAGAGCAAAATTTCACAAGCATAGAGGAACTTAAAAAAGTTAAGGGTATCGGTGATAAAACCTTTGAAGAGATAAAAGATTCGATTGTTGTGGAATAGTTTAAACTCAAATGTGATTTTAGTTTTTAATGCTAAAATCACAAAAACTTATAGTTTTTTCCTCTCATAAATTTTTCTTAATTTCACATCAAGCTTATAACAAAATTCAAATAAAGCTGGCACAACGAGCAGTGTTAAAAGCGTGGAGCTAACAAGTCCGTAAATAATGGTTATCGCCATTGGTGCGTTTGCTTCATAGCCGCTTCCTCTTGAAAGTGCAAGGGGTAGCATAGCAAATATCATCGCGCAGCTTGTCATCAAAATCGCCCTAAGTCTCATCTTACCGGCGCTTATTAGTGCCTCATCGACACTTAAGCCCTGATGTGTTTTTTTATTTGCCACATCTACGAGTAAAATGGCGTTTTTACCCACCATACCAAAAAGTAAAATGATGGCGATTAGAACAAAAAGGGAAAAATTATGCCCTGTTATAAATAATCCTATGCAAGCTCCACCGAAGGCTAAAGGCATTGTTATCATAATGATAAATGGCAAAATAAGACTTTCATAAAGTGCAGCCAAAACAAGATAGATAAGTATCATCCCTAAAAATATTGCAAAAGCAAAGCCTTCAATTGTTTCGTTTAGTAAATTAATAAAACCTGAAAAAGCGTAATTTAAATTTTTATCCCCCCCTAAAATTTCGCTCATATTATCTAAAAGTAGAGTTTTTACAGCACCTAAGGAAATTTCATTAACCCCTGCTGTGATTTTAACGCTACGATTTTTATTATAATGATAAATGTTTTTTAAATCCTCATTATAAACAAAATCTACCACGCTTAAAAGCTCTAAATTTTCCCCTTGATTATTTTTAATGCTAATTTTTTCCAACGCCTTTATGTCTTTTTTAAAAGCCTCATCAAAACTTAAGACAATATCATCTTTATAATTTCCTCTATCCATACTTCCAACAACCATTTCCCCAAAAGAATAGCCCAAAACCCCCGCGACATATTTAGGATTTACATCTAAAAGCTTGGCTTTTTCTTTATTGATTCTAAGGCTTACTTCAGCTTTTTTAAGGTTGGCATTATCGTTAATATCAACAATTCTTTTTTCTTTTTTTAGCACCTCTTTTGCTCTTATGGTTGCCATTTCAAGACTTTTTAAATCATCTCCTAAGATTAAAAATTGCACAGGCTCATCAATCCCAGCTCCGTCAATTTTAGGCAGTTCTAAAATTTTAATGTCCAAACTCTCATCTTTAAATTTATTCCTATAAAGACTCACAAGCTCACTTTGCCTTAGTTTTCTTTCTCCAAGAGGCTTGAGTTTCACATAAATTTTAGCCCTTGTTGCGTCCTTTGCGTCTTCATAGCCCACAAGCAAAAAGGCATAAGCGACATTTTCATCTTTTTGAATTTTTTCAAGTAAATTAAGCCCCTTTTGCTTCATCGCTTCTAGGCTTAAATCTTCTTTGCTATGGGTGAGAATTTGAATTTCGCTATCATCTTCCATAGGTAAAAAGTCAAGCCCTATCTTTAAAGCCAAAGCAAAGCTTATAACGATAAAAGCAAGGCTTGTGAGTATAAATTTGCCCTTATTTTGTAAGATTTTGTAAAGTAAATTTTCATAAAAAAGCTCCATTTTGGTAAAAAACACTTCGCTTTTTTGGTAAAAGGTGCTTTGTTTTGGATTTAAAAATCTCGCACTTAGTGAGGGTATAAGCAAAATAGAAACAAAAAAGCTAATCACTATCCCAGAAGCAACGCTAATGCCAAGCGTGTTAAAAAATAAGCCAGGAATCGTATCCATATAAGAGATAGGCACAAAAACACAAAGTAAAACCACACTAATGCTAAGCACGGAAAAGCCTATCTCGCTAATGCCAAGATAAGCAGCCTCTAGGGCGGGATATTCTTTTAATTTTTTGGCGATATTTTCAATCACCACAATGGCATCATCGATGAAAATTCCTATACTAAGAGTAAGGGCGATAAAGGTGAGGCGATTTAAATCATACCCTAGTAAATCTATAATGAAAAATGTTGAGATAATCGAGCTTGGTATGGCAATGCAAGCGATAAGAGTCGCACTTAAATTGCGTAAAAATAAAAAAACAATCACAAGTGTCAAAAATACGCCCAAAATCATATCAAAAACCACGCTATAAAGATGTTTGTGGATATTTAAACTCTTATCATAGACGATGTTAAATTCGATATTTTCAAAATTATCTTGCAAATTTGGCAAGGCATTTTTGACATTTTCTATCATTTTTAAAGTATTAAAATTTGCGATTTTCCCAAGTTCTAAAAGCACGCCCTTACCCTCATAAAAAGCGACTTGCTTTTCATCTTCAAAAAGATAAGAAAGCGTGGCGATGTCTTGCAAGAAAACGCCCGGGATAATTCTTAAGCTTTTAAGTTCTTCTAAAGAATTTGCTTCAAAATAGCCCTTTAAGATGTAATTTTGCTTCTCATTTTCGAGCTTTCCTAAGGCTTGTTTGAAATTTTGATTTTCTATGATTTTTGCGACTTCTAAGGCGTTTAGGTGATATTTTCTAAGCTCATTTGGCTTAAGCTCTATGCGAATTTGAGGCTCTTTATAGGCTATGGAATTAATTTCACCGACCCCATCAATTCTTTGCAAAAAAGGCTTGATTTTATCTTTAATGCTTTGCATTAGATAAAGCTCATCTTGACTTTTTAAAAAAAGCGATATGGAAGTGCCAGAGTCGGAAGAGACTTTTTCGATTTCAGGCTTTACATTAAGAGCGAGTGTGCCTATTTTATCGCGGACATCATTTGCTGCGATTTCTAAATCCTTGCTGAGTTTAAATTCCACCATAGTTACGCTAAAATTATCATAAGCTACGGAATTGATAGTCTTAACTCCATCTATCTCACTGATGGCGTTTTCTATCTCTTTGGTGATTTTA
The DNA here is from genome assembly GCF_002080395.1 of Campylobacter helveticus. Classification (NCBI taxonomy): domain Bacteria; kingdom Pseudomonadati; phylum Campylobacterota; class Epsilonproteobacteria; order Campylobacterales; family Campylobacteraceae; genus Campylobacter; species Campylobacter helveticus. The sequence continues at coordinate 1,227,691 of NZ_CP020478.1, read as the reverse complement.
GATTCTACGAAATTTAAGTCCCCATTAACTTTTGTGGTGATTTTTACAAGAGGGATATTGACATTAGGAAATAAATTTACATTCATATTAAACGCTGAAATTAAGCCAAAGATAACGAGAGCTAAAAACAGCATTAAAACACTTATGGGACGATTAATGGCTAATTTATACATTTTAATCTTTTATGAGTATTTTGCCCTCGCCAAAAAGACCGGGCTTTAAATTCTTAGCATAAACTTCAGCATAAATTTTACGCGTTTTTGGCTCTATGCTTGGATAAATGAGGTTGATTTCCCCCTCTCTTTCTTCTTGTTCCCCATCAATTTTATAGAGAAATTTTTGTCCAAGTTTTACCCTATCTTTAAATTTTTCATCAAAGCTTAAAATAAGCTTTACATCAGGATAGGAATAAATTTCCAGCAAAACTCTCCCCACACCGCCGACACCCTCGCCGACTTGAACAAATTTATTTGCTATCACTCCATCATAAGGTGCGATGAGCTTTTTTTTCGCAAGGATATTTTCATAATATTTGACATTAAGACTCGCCTTTTCAAGCCTTAATTTTGAAGCCTTAAAGGCGCTTTGTATATCTTCATAGCTTTGTTTGTCGATAACTTCACGCACAGCCTTGAATTTTTGCATTTTGCTTTGTGTGTTTTTAAACTCCACTAAGGCTAATTCTTTGTCATTTTTGGCATTTTTAAGGGCAATTTCTTCGGTTTCACTCTCTAAGCTTAGTAACACATCGCCTTTTTTAACGCTTTGAGAAATTTCGACAAAAATTTGCTCCACCACTCCCATACTTTCAAGTGCTAATTTACTTTGCATTTTAGCCTCTACATTAAAACTAGCATAAATTTCCTCAGCTCCCATCAAAGAAAAGCAAAGTAAAAAACAAGTCAAAATTTTTATCATTCTATTTCCTTATTGATTTCAAGCCCAGCGGTAAAATAATAATTTGCCTTAGTGATTTCAAGCTCATTTTTTGCGAGTTCTAAATCACTTAAAGCCTTAAATTTAAGCTCCAAAGCTCCCAAATATTCCACATAAGAGCAAAGCCCAGCATTATATTTTCTATCTACACTTTCATATGCTAAATTTGCGGCGTTTAGACTATATTTTAAGGCTTTGATTTGTTCTTTTAAAACGCTTAAATTTTTTTCTAAATATTTAAGCTCTTCTTCATTTTGCCTTTTAAGTAAAGCATAATTTGCTTTTTGAATTTGCACATTTAAGCGTTTGCTTTCAAGCTCTTTATTTCTCGCACCAAAATCAAAAATTTTCCATTCTAAGCCGAGTAAAATTTGATTTGTTGTGCCACTCTCATTAAACATTTCTGCGCCTAGATTTTGATAAGGGGCTGGGATTTTTGGATTATGATTATTTTCATAAAAGCTTAAGTGATTTTGCACGAAAAATTTTGGGAAAAATTCCGCCCTTGCCATACTCACGCCCTCATTAGCTAGATAAATTTGCTCTTTTGCTTTTAAAACTTTAATGTTTTGACTTTGGCTTTTGCGTGGCTCTTTAAGACTTGCTTTGCCAAGCGGTGTAAATTCCTTTGTTGCTAAGACAAAAAGCTCTTTTTTAAGGTTTTCTATTTTTAAGAGATTTTGCGAAAGTTCTAAAGAGGCTAAGTGGTATTTTGCCCTTATGCTTTCAAGCTCGTCTTTTGCGCTAAGTCCAGCTTTATGGAAATTTTCAAGTCTTATTAAATTTTGTTTTAAAAATGCCTTTTTTTGTTCATTTGCTTTAACGATTTCTTCAAGGCTTAGATAATTAAAATAAAGCGTTGTGGCACTTAGAGCAAGAAGATTTTTCTGCTCTTTTTTATCTAGTCTTGTGAGAATTTCTTTGAGTTTTAAACTTTTAATATGCGCCTCTCTTTTACCTCCGTCATAAAGTAAGAAATTAAGACTAAGCCTTGAAAAAAGGCTTTCGTTTGGGTCAATTAAACTTCTATCTTTATTATTCGCCATATATCCAGAGTTAAGGCTTAAGCTTGGCAGATAAGCATTAAACGCCGCGTCTTTTTGTGCTATGCTTTGTAAATTTTGAAGTTCTTTGATGAGATAACTTTCATTTTTAAGGCTAAGTTCTATCAATTCGTTTAAATTTGAAGCCTTAAGTATGAGTGGCGTTAGAATCAAAACGAGGCATTTATTAATCTTCTTCATAATTTATTATAATACGCTTTAAATAAATTTTTCTTTTAATCAAAGAGTTGTGATGAAAAATGTAATGATATTAAGCGGGGCTGGACTTAGCGCTCCAAGTGGTTTAAAGACTTTTAGGGATAATAATGGACTTTGGGAAGAATATGATGTGATGGAGGTTTGCTCCGCTTCCGCCTTTAGGAAAAATCCTAAAAAAGTTTTAGACTTTTACGATATGAGACGCGCAGAACTCGCAAAAGTCAAGCCTAATCACGCGCATTTTGTTTTAGCTAAACTTAAGGCTAAATTCCCTCAAAATATCTTTATGCTAACGCAAAATGTTGATGATTTGCTAGAGCGTGCAAATTGCAAAGATGTCATTCATCTACACGGCTTTTTACCCCAGCTTCGTTGTTTAGAATGTGGAAAAATTTTTAATATCGGCTATGAGAGTAGATTGCATCAAATTTGCCCTTTTTGCAAAAGTGCAAATTTAAGACATCATATCGTGATGTTTGAAGAACAAGCGCCTGAGTATCAAACGCTTTACACGCTTTTAGAAAAGACGCATTTATTTATCTCCATAGGCACGAGTGGGGAGGTTTTACCGGTGGGGTATTATGCAAAAATGTGCGAAAAAAGCATTTTAAATTTGCTCCAAAGCGATGAAAATTTGGAGGCTTGTTTTGATAAGGTTTATAAAGAAGATATTATAGACGCAGTGGATAAAATCGCCTTAGATGTGGAGGAGTTTTTAAGTGTTTAAAAGTTTTATTGATGGGGCTTTGCTTGGGGTTGGGGTGGCTGTGCCTTTTGGACCTGTGAATTTATTAATTCTTTCTTACGCGCTCACTTCTTTTAAAAAAGCCTTTTTTTTAGGGCTTGGGGCGTTGGTTGCGGACGCATTTTATTTGAGTTTGCTAAATTTTGGGGTTTTGCATTTTTTAAATCAGCCTTTGTTTTTAAAGATTTTGGCACTTTTTGGCTTTTGCTTTTTTACCTACATCGCCTTTTTAACGATAAAGCAAAAGCCTAAAAATTTGGAAATTCAAAAAAGTAAGGTTTCAAATTCTTTATTTAAAAGCTTTTTGAAAGGTTTGTTTTTAAACATTTCAAATCCTTATGTTATAGGATTTTGGCTTTCTTTTGCCTCTCTTTCTGCGAGTAATGCCTACCCTTTAATCTTAACGCTAGGACTTGTGTGTTTTATCTTTTTTTGGATTTTGGCTTTGCCGTTTTTTGTGGGAAAATTTAGTCATCTTTTTAAGGCTAAGGTGATATACTACATCAATGTTTTTTCAGCTTTAATCATAGAGTATTTTGCTTTAAATTTACTCTATAAAACTTTTTGGGGATAAAAATGAACGCAAAAGAATTTTTAATCGAACTTTTAAAATTTAAATCCATCACTCCAGATGATGATGGGGCATTAAATTTCATCGCTTTGGAGCTTAGTGATTTTGAGGCTTTTTTCATCGAAAAAGAGGGTGTGAAAAATTTACTTTTGACAAAGAAATTTAACGATGAGGGAGAGCATTTAGCCTTTGGAGGGCATATTGATGTCGTGCCAGCGGGTGAGGGCTGGGAAAGTGAGCCTTTTTTACCTTTGGAAAAAGATGGTTTCATTTATGCAAGAGGCGCACAAGATATGAAAAGCGGGGTGGCTGCCTTCATCGCGGCGGTTAAAAATGCCGATTTTAAAGGCTCAAGACTTTCTTTAATCCTCACAAGTGATGAAGAGGGCGAGGCAAAGCACGGCACGATTGAAGTGCTGAAATTTATGGAAGAAAGGCAAATGTTGCCAGATTACGCTATCGTAGCAGAGCCTACCTGTGTAAAGAGCTTTGGAGATAGCATTAAGATAGGACGGCGTGGTTCTATCAATGGAAAATTACTCATTAGAGGCAAACAAGGACACGCTGCCTACCCCGAAAAAGCGATGAATCCTATCCACGATTTTGCTCCAGCGCTTAAATTTTTAGCAGGGTTTGACTTGGACCCTGGAAGTGCCGAGTTTGCCCCCTCTAAAATCGTTTTGACAGACATACGCGCAGGGCTTGGCGTAAGCAATGTAACGCCTAATGATTTAAGATTAATGTTAAATGTGAGAAATTCAAACGACACGAGTGTAGAAGATGTGCGAAATTACATAGAAAAGCTTTGCCACGGGCTTAATTACGAGCTTGTTTTAACGCAAAGCTCCAAGCCTTTTTTAACAGACGCAAATTCTAAAATCGTCCAAAAGCTTAACGAAAGCGTGCAAAAGATAAGTGGGGTCGTGCCTGAGCTAAACACTAAGGGAGGCACATCGGATGCTAGGTTTTTTGCGGAATTTGGCGTGAAAGTGGCTGAATTTGGCGTGAGAAACGACACCATCCACGCGGTTAATGAAAGGGTGAGTGTGGAGGATTTTGAAAAGCTTTGTTTGGTTTTTAAAGATTTGTTGGAGAATTTTTAATGCAGGTTTTAGAGGATTATCAAAAAGAGATAATTGAAATTTATAAAACGAACGATTTTGGTGAGCATTCCTTCCGCACTCCACTTCAAAATTTGCTTAACGCCCTTAGTCCTAGTGTGCAAAATGTTAAAATCCTACAAGAAGCCCCAAGCAAAGATGAAAAAGGCACAGCAAGGGCAGATTTTAAGGTCTATAAACGCATCGACCCTAAAAATAAGCTAAGTTACAATGCTTTAGTGGGCTTTGTCGAGTGTAAAAATATCAATGTGGATTTAAAAAAAGAGCTTCAAAGTGAGCAATTACGCCGCTACACACAAATTTGTCCTAACATCCTTTTGACAAATTATTGTCAGTTTATTTTGCTTTCTTTTGGTAAGGTGATTAAAACTTGCACACTTTTTGATAAAGATAACCCCACGCTTTTTAAAGAGGATGAAAAGCAAGTTTTTTTAACGCTTATTAGCGATTTTTTTAATGAAAACCACGCAAATATCAAAAGTAAAACCGAACTCATCAGTGCTTTATCGACGCAGAGCTTTTATCTTAGCACGGCTTTACATAGCGCTTATGAAGAGTGGCAAAAGCAAAAAAATGCGAAAAATCAAAATTTTTTCAAATTCTTTGAACGCATTTATAGCGAATTTACACAACTAGCACAAATGAATTTTAATGAGTTTGATTTTTGTGATTTAATAGCTCAAAGCGTAGTTTATGGGCTTTTTGTCTCTTTTGTGGAAAATGAGAATTTTGATTTTAGTGAAAATGAAGTGCAAAATTTCATCGCTTATTTGCCTAAAAATTTTAAAACGCTAAGTGAGATTATTTATTTTGCTATGCCAAATTTTAATTTGCCAGAGCCTATTAAAGGGGTGCTAATCAACATACAAAAAACCATATCCTTACTAGATAAAGCCACGATGGCTAAATTTTTAAATTTAGAACTTGAGCAAATCGCCATTTATCTTTACGAGGATTTTATCAAGGCTTACGATGAGCTAAAAGGCACGCAAAAAAGAAGAGAGGGAGGGGTTTTTTACACGCCAGCGCCTGTGGTAAATGCCATAGTTTCTAGTCTTGATGAGCTTTTAAGAACGCATTTTGACAAAAAGGGCTTGAGTGAGCCGGGTGTAAAGGTGCTTGACTTTGCCACGGGAACGGGCAGCTTTTTAGCCTCTGTGTGTGAGAAGATTTTAGAGCAGCAGTCTTGCCTCTCTCAAAATGAAAGCTTTAAAAAAGCCGTGCAAAATGAAGCCATAAAAGAGAAGTTTTTAAAAGAAATTTACGGCTTTGAACTTTCTTTTGTGCCTTATATCGTAGCAAGGCTTAAGCTTAGGCAGATTTTAAAGAAAAAGGGCTATGATGAGGTGAATGAAGCGGACTTTCAAATTTATCTTAATAATACTTTAGACTTAAGCGAGAATCAAGAATACAATTCCACTTCTTTTCTTATGGAGCTTAAAGATGAAAACGAAAAAGCAAGGAAAATAAAGCATAAGGAAAATTTACTTGTCATCTTAGGAAATCCCCCTTATAACGCCAAAAGTAAAAATAAAGGCAAGGAAATTTTAAAGCTTTTGGAGGCTTATAAATTAGGGCTTAATGAAGCGAAGATAAATTTAGATGATGATTATATTAAATTTATGCGTTTTGCGCAGTGGAAATTACTAGAGCAAAAGAAAAATGACCTTTTTGAAAACAACTTAGGTTTAATGGGCTTCATTACTAACAATTCTTTTTTAGACGGACGCACACACCGTGCTATGAGAGAGAGCCTTTTTACAAGCTTTGATGCAATTTATATTTTAAATTTGCACGGAAGCAGTGAAAAAGACGCTAAAGAGGACGAAAATGTCTTTAGCATCAAAGTGGGCGTTTGCATTAGCTTTTTTATAAAATATAAAAATGAGCCAAGCAAGGGAGCAAAACTCTTTTACGCCTCCACAGCGCAAAAAGGCATTTTTAAAAGAGCGGAAAAATTTGCCCTTTTAGACAGCATAGCACAGGAGGGACTAAATTCTATAAAATGGGAAGAATTAAGCTTAAGTAAGCCTTATTTTTGGTTTGTGCCAAAAAGCTTTGAAAATGAGGAATATGAGGATTTTTGGGCTTTAGCGGGGGATAAAGCACTCACGGGGGGGGGGGGGGTAAGGCTGTGTTTTTAGGATATGGTAGTGGAAATCAAGCTGAAAGGGATAAAATTTGCATCCATTTAAATGAAAATTCTCTAAAACAAACTTTGCAAGATTTTAAAGATTTAAGTGTAGAAAAATTAAAAGATAAATACACGCTGAAAGACTCAAGAGACTGGAGTGTGGAAAGAGCTAAAAGCGATATTGTGGCAAATTGCAAAAAAGACGAGGAATTTCAAAAGAAAATTATCAAAATTAATTATCGTCCTTTTGATAGTCGTTGGACTTTTTTTACAGCTAAAAGCAAGGGGTTTTGGGGAACACCATCTAGCTTAAGTCAGCATTTTTTAAATGGGAAGAATTTGGGGCTTACTTTTGTAAAATTTGGTAAAGGTAGCGATCACACTTCAGCTTTTATTAATAATGGCTTAGTGGAGCGTTGTCAGCTTGTGGGGCATAGTAGTGGTTGCTACATCGCTCCCCTTTATCTTTACGATATTGAGGGAAAAACTCCAAATTTCACGCCAGAATTTTTAGCCTATAAAGAAAAACATAAAATTTTAAAGCATAAAAACGAGGAGCAAATTCTAGCCTTTATCTATGCGAATTTATATAATCCAAAATATAGAAGCAAGTATTTAGAATACCTTAAAATAGGCTTTCCAAAAGTGAGCTTTGAAGTGAGTGTAAAAGAATTTGAGCGTTTTGAAAGGCTAGGAAGCAAACTGATAAAACTGCACCTAATGCAAGAAATCCCGGAGGATAATATAGACTTTGAGGGGGATTTTGCTTTTAGTTTTATAGAAAAAAGACAAGAAAGTGAAAGGTTTAAAGAGGACGCGCAGAAAAAGGGGCGCATTATTTTAAATGAAAAGTTAAGCATAATAGGCATAAGCCGCGAAGTGTGGGACTATACCATAGGCGGTTATCAAGTCATAAAGCAGTGGCTAAAGTATAGAAAAGATTATGTTTGCACCAAAGAGGAGCTAGAACACTTACTTAAAATTTGCAAAATTCTTAAAAAAACCATAGAAATTCAAGGAAAGCTTAATGAAATTTAAAAGCTGTTATTTAAGTGATGATGTAGGGGGCTTTTGAATGCTCGTTGGAGGTGAAAAATGATAATCAATGGCGAAAAGCTTGATTTAAAAGAGTTGAAATTTGCGGATTATGTAGAAAAAATGGGCTTAAGAGCGAATTTAATCGCCCTAGAGCTAAATGGTAAAATCGTGCCTAAAAGCGAATTTGAAAACTTAATCTTAAAAAAAGGCGATAAAGCCGAAATTGTAAGTTTTGTAGGAGGTGGGTGATGAGGATTAAATTTAATGGCGAAGTGATTGAGACGCATTTTAAAACAAGCGGGGAATTTTTTAAAAGCGTGAGTCAAAATGAAAGCGATGTATGGATAATAAACGGCTTTGCGACTAAAGATGAGGTGGATTTAGATGAAGGTGATGAGCTTTTTTGCATAGCGAAAAATACCCTGCCGCCCCCTGAGGCACTCGATGCGATGATGAGGGCAAGGCACACGCCAAAACTTCACGATAAATTAAAAGCGGCAAAAGTGGCGGTGTGTGGGCTAGGTGGGCTTGGCTCACATATAGCGATAATGTTAGCTAGAAGTGGGCTAGGAGGACTTAAGCTTATCGATTTTGATGTGGTAGAGCCGAGTAATCTTAACCGCCAAGCCTACCGCGTGAGTGATTTGGGTAAATTTAAAACAGAGGCTTTAAAAGAGCAAATCGCTGAGATAAACCCTTACACTCAGGTAGAAATTCATACTTTAAAGATAGATGAAAATAATTTAAAAGAGCTTTTTAAGGATACAAATATCGTTTGTGAAGCCTTTGACAGGGCTGAAGCTAAAGCAATGATAGCACAAAATTTTCATAGATATTTTGCAAATCAAGTGTTAATTTGTGCTTCAGGCTTGGCGGGATATGGAGATAGTAATAGCATACAAACGCACAAAATCGCTAAAAATTTCTATGTGTGTGGAGACTTGAAAAATGGTGCAAAAGTGGGTAATGGACTGATGGCACCACGCGTAAATATCTGTGCGGCACATCAGGCGAATTTGGTGCTTGAACTTTTGGCAAAGTGAGCTAAAAGGGGTTTAAATTTTGTCGTTTTGGTCGATTTAAGGCTAAGGAGACAAAATGCAAGTAGATTTAAAAAATTATTATTCGCCTTATTTTCAGCTAAAAGAAGAGATAAGGGCAAAATTATCGCAAGATAAGACGCAAATTTTAAAAGAAAAAAGTGTGGAAGATTCTGGGGAAAAAGAGGAAAATTCTAAGCTAAATGCTAAAGATGGCAAAACGCTTTCAAAAAACGAGGAAGAGAAGATTGAGGGGCGTAAAGTCGAGGGCGATGGGCTGGTTGATTTGTATGAAAAATTGCAAGAATTATTAAGTGAAATCGCAAAACTTAGTGCAAAAATGCAAAATACAAAAGATGAGCGTATGAAAGAGGTGTTTTTAAAGCAAATTATGACTTTAAATGCACAGGTTATCGAGATAACGAATCTTATCCAAGAGCTTGAGGCAAAAAGTAAGGCGAGTTCTTAGTATAAATTTGGGCGGGGGCTTAAGTTTTTTATTTTTTAGTCGATTTAGAGAGTGTCTAGACTAAACTAAAGGAGGCGACTATGATTTCTGATATGAGTAATGCTTCTTTGAGGACGGCGATTAACACTTCTTTGTTGAAAAAAAGTATAGATACAAATGAAGCTTTGATGGCTAAACTTATAGAGGGTTTAAGTAGCGGTTCTTTGCAGACTTCACAAGCACCAGCTGTTGATGCAGCGGCTATTAAAACAAGCACTCTAGACATTTACGCTTAATTTAAGGCACGACTTCGTGCCTTTTCCTACCTCACGCATTTTTTCTTAATCAAAATTAGTTATAATTTTGCATTCAATTTGAGGAGTTGGTATTGCAAAGGATTAAGAAAGTAGTTTTGAGTGAAACTTTCCCCGGAATTTTATTGATTTTTTTTACTTTTTTTGCACTTTTGTGTAAAAATTCTGCATTAAGTGTTATTTATACGGATTTTTTCCACGCTAATTTTACGGTGGGTTTTGATAATTTTCAAATTGCAAAATCTTTAGATTTGTGGATAAATGATGGTTTGATAGCGATTTTTTTCCTTTGTATAGGGCTTGAGCTTAAATACGAGGTTTTAAGGGGACAGCTTAAAAATATTAGGGCGGTTTCTTTGCCTATTTTTGGTGCACTTGGGGGTATGATAGTCCCTGCACTTATCTTTGCTTCGATTAATTTTCACGATTCGTTTGCGATGAAGGGTTGGGCTATCCCAACGGCTACGGATATCGCTTTTGCGGTAGGGATTTTAATGCTTCTTGGCAATAAAATTCCCGCAAGTCTTAAGCTTTTTTTACTCTCCCTTGCCATTTTTGATGATTTGGGTGCGATTGTAATTATTGCTTTATTTTACACAGACCAGCTTTCAACTTTGGCGATGTTAATTTGTTTGATGTGTATGTTTGTCTTATTTTTTCTCAATTATTTTCACATCACGCACTTACCAATGTATGTTTTAGTGGGTGTGATACTTTGGATAGCTATGCTTAAAAGCGGAGTGCATGCGACTTTAGCGGGGGTCATTATCGCTTTATTTATCCCTTTAGATACTAGGGAGAAAAAGCCTTATTTACACAATGTTTTAGAGAGTTTAAATCCTTGGGTAGTTTATTTTATTTTGCCTTTATTTGCCTTTGCAAATGCGGGGATTGATTTAAGGGGCATACATTTTGCCTCCATTCTCTCCCCTGTGAGTCTTGGGATTATTTTAGGGCTTTTTGTGGGTAAGCAAGTGGGAGTATTTATTTTTGCTTGGGTGGCGATTAAATTAAAACTTGCTAAGCTACCTGAAAATGTTCGCTATTCTCAATTTTATGGTATTTGCATACTTACAGGCATCGGTTTTACGATGAGTTTATTTATCGATTCTTTGGCTTATAAAAATAGTGCGATTTTTGAACACACAGACAAACTTGCGATTTTACTTGCAAGTTTTTTAAGTGCGATTGTGGGTTATACATATTTAAAGATTGTTAAATGAGTTTATTAGATAGACTTAGGAGTTTAATCCACAATGAAGCCTTTGGGGGTGTTTTACTGATTATTTGCACGATTTTTGCCTTGCTCGTGCAAAATAGCTTTTTGAGTGATTATTATAGAGAATTGTTAAATTTAAATATGGGTTTTGTTGCTGGGGAATTTAGCCTTGAAAAGCCTTTTTTACTTTGGGTTAATGATGGGCTGATTTCCATTTTTTTCTTTGCCATAGGTTTGGAGCTTAAAAAAGAATTTGCACAAGGGGCGTTTAAAGAGGCGAAAAATATTATTTTACCGCTTGTTGCTGCAGTGGGCGGGATTATTATCCCTGCGAGTATTTTTGCGTTGATTAATGTAAATGATGCTTATACGCTTCAAGGTTGGGCTATCCCAACGGCTACGGATACAGCTTTTGCTTTGGCAATTTTAATGATGTGCGGAAAACACATTCCAAGTTCTCTTAAAATTTTCTTGCTTTCTTTGGCTATTTTTGATGATGTGGGTGCGATTTTAATTATTGCGATTTTTTACACTTCTAAGCTTTCTATTTTTGCTTTTATCGTGGCAAGTTGTGCGATTTTTGCTTTATTTATTTTAAATTTTTTAGGCATTACACGCAAGTCTTTTTATTTTATTTTATCTTTAATTCTTTGGGTGAGTGTTTTAAAAAGTGGAGTGCATGCGACTTTGGCTGGACTTATTACTGCATTTTTTATCCCTGCCTTTACAAAAGAGGGTAAGCCTTTTTTAAAAGAAATTGATGAGAGTTTGAAATTTTGGCTTGTTTTTGTTATTTTACCTTTATTTGCCTTTGCAAATGCAGGGGTAAATTTAGCAAATATCGACTTAAAATCGATATTTTCAGGTGCTAGCGTGGGAATTTTCTTAGGGCTTTTTGTGGGTAAGCAAGTGGGGTTTTTTATCTTTTCTTATTTGGCGATTAAAAGCGGTTTGGCAAGTTTGCCAGAGGGAGCAAATTTTAAGCAGCTTTATGGCGTTTGTATACTGACAGGCATAGGCTTTACGATGAGTTTATTTATCGATGGTTTGGCTTATGAGGTGAGCGACATTTTTAATTATGCTGATAATCTTTCCATTTTAGTTGCTTCTTTTTGTTCTGGAATTTTTGGCTTTGTTTATTTAAGATTTTTTGCGAGGAGTTGATGAAAAAATATATTTTAGGAATTTTCTTAATTTTTTTCTTAAGTGGATGTAGTTTTTTACCGCAGAATTTGTCTTTTTACAAACCGAGTTATTCTAAAAGTCCCACAGAAGAAAGACTTAGAGCTGTTAGCAAAGAGTGGCAACGCACACCTTATGTTTTAGGAGGGACGAGCAAGAGGGGGGCGGATTGCTCGGGATTTACGCAAAGTGTGATGAGGGAATTTGGCGTTTCTTTACCACGCACAACTAAAACGCAAATGAATTCTGGTAGAAAGGTTTCAAAATCCAAACTTCAAGCTGGAGATTTGGTTTTTTTCAAAACGGGTCGAGGTCCTAATGGTATGCACGTGGGTATTTATCTTGGTAGAAATGAATTTATGCACCTTTCTACTAAAGGCGGAAGCAAGGTCGCAAGTTTTAACAATAGCTACTGGAAGCCGCGTTATATGGGCGCTAGGCGTTATAATATTGCATTGAGAAGATGATGAGGGTTGGTGTTTTTGATAGTGGAGTAGGGGGACTTAGTGTGCTAAAGTCCTTGTATGAGGCGAATTTATTTGAAGAGATTATTTATTATGGCGATACGGCTAGAGTTCCTTATGGGGTTAAAGATAAAGAGACGATAGTCAAATTTTGCCTTGAGGCTTTGGAGTTTTTTAAACAATTTAACATCGATATGCTTATCATCGCCTGTAATACGGCTAGCGCTTATGCTTTAGAGGAGTTAAGGGCTAAGGCTGATTTCCCCATTTATGGAGTAATAGAAGCTGGAGTAAGAGCAACTTGCAAAAGTTTAAAAGATAAAGATAAAGAAATTTTAGTGATTGCCACAAAAGCGACAATTTGTTCAAAGCAGTATCAAATGGGCTTAGAAAAAGAGGGTTTTACGCGCGTAAAAGCTCTTGCAACTGGGCTTTTTGTGCCTATGGTTGAGGAGGGAATTTTTGAGGGAGAGCTTTTAAAAAGTGCTTTTTTACATTATTTTAAAGATGTGAAAAGTCCAGATGCACTGATTTTGGCTTGCACCCACTTTCCTTTACTAAGCAAGGCTTTGGGGGAATTTTTTGGAGAGAAAACAAAGCTGATTCATTCTGGTGAAGCCATAGTGGAATTTTTAAAGCAAAACTCACATTTTAAATCCTTAGACAAAAAGGCAAATTTGCGTTTTTTTGCTTCAAGTGATATTAATGCCCTAAAAAACACAGCAAAACTTTGGCTTAATTTAAATTAAAGGAAAAACAATGATAGAGCTAAGAAAACCAGCAGAAATACAAAAACTTAGAAAGGCAAATCAAATTGTCGCTAAAACTTTGGATTTTTTAGAAAGAGAAGTTAAAGCTGGAATGAGCTTAAGGCAGATTAGCGAAATGGCTGAAGAGCATATTTTAAGCTTGGGCGCAAAGCCTTCTTTTAAAAATCTTTATGAATTTCCTAGTGCTATTTGCACTTCTTTAAATGAGGTTTGTATCCACGGCATAGCTGATGATAAAGTGCTTAAAGAGGGCGATATTTTAGGTGTTGATGTGGGGACTTTGCTAGATGGTTATTATGGTGATGCGGCGAGAACTTTAGCCATAGGACAAATTTCTAAAAAAGATGAAGAATTAATCGCTTGTGCGAAAGATGCTTTGTATTTTGCCATTGATTCCATACGCGATGAAATGCGTTTTAAAGAGCTTTCTGCACTTTTGGGTGAGTTTATTTTAAGTCGCGGTTTCGTTCCTTTGCAAGGATACTGCGGACACGGCATAGGCACTAAGCCGCATTGTGAGCCTGAAATTTTAAATTATCTTGAGGACGGAGATAGTGTTAAAAATGGTTCTAAAATAAAAAATGGTATGGTTTTTTGCATCGAGCCTATGATATGTCAAAAAGACGGCACGCCAAAGCATTATAATGGCAGGTGGGATGCGGGCAGTCAAGACGGGCTAAATACTGCACATTATGAACACTGCGTAGCTATCATTAAGGGTAGGGCTGAAATTCTTTCTCAAATTTAAAAAAGGAAAAGTGATGAGTAAAAGCAAAATTTTTAGTTTGTTGTTTTGTTTAGTTGTGCTTAGTGTATTTTATCTTACTCCAGCGCCTATGGGTTTAGAGGAGAATGCTTGGCATTTTCTAGGGCTTTTTACGGCTGTAATTTTAGCTGTGATTTTGCAAATTATGCCTTTGGGGGCTGTTTGTTTGATAGCTATTGCTATTGTTGCACTTAGTGGTATTACTACGCCACAAAGTCAAATTAGAGCCGCTCACATTAAAAGTTTGCAAGGCATTGTAATGAAAGATAATGCAAATTCACAAAAAATCGCTATGGATACCGCGACACAAGAGGCGGTTTTTAATGCTTTACTTGGTGCGAGTCAAATGCCTAAGGAAAAACTTGATGAAATTCTAATTCTAAAAGATAAGAATATGCAAATTGACGCTTTGGCTAAATTTTATGCGAAAAAAACCTCAGGAGTGCAAAAAAATAAGCTAATTGATGAGAGTAAAATTTTCGCCCTTAATGCTCTCGCACTTCAAACGATGTCGCAAGAAGCCATTGATGAAAAGGTCAATAAAGCCATTTCTAGCTTAAAATCTAAAACAGGCATCAAGGATGCTTTAAGTGGTTTTTCAAATTCACTCATTTGGCTTATCGTTGTTTCCATCATCATTGCAAGAGGTGTTATAAAAACGGGACTTGGAGAAAGATTGGCGTATTATTTTATTAGCATTTTTGGTAAAAGAACGCTTGGAATTGCTTATTCTATCGTAGCGAGCGAGACAATCTTAGCTCCTGTTACCCCTTCAAATACTGCAAGAGCTGGAGCTATCATCAATCCTATCGTTCAAGCGATTAGCCGTTCATTTAAGTCAAGCCCTGAGGATAACACACAAAGTAAGATAGGCACTTATCTTTCTTTGGTGAATTTTCAAGCAAATCCTATAAGTTCTGCGATGTTTATCACAGCGACCGCACCTAATCCTTTAGTGGTGGATTTAGTCGCACAAGCGACAAATATGGAGATTAGTTTAACTTGGTCGCAGTGGGCTTTAGGGATGTTTTTACCGGGAATTTGTGCGATGCTCATAATGCCTCTTGTGATTTATTTTTTAGCACCCCCTAAGATTAAGCAAACGCCTAATGCCTCCAAATTTGCTAAAGATAGACTTGCAGAACTTGGCTCTATGAAAAAGGCTGAAAAAATAATGCTTGGCGTTTTCCTACTTTTACTTGCTCTTTGGGCTGGAGCTTTGGGTCTTTTCTTTGGCATTACGCTTAATGCGACAAGCGTGGCTTTGCTTGGGCTTTCTTTGGTGTTAATTAGCGGAGTTTTAAGCTTTGAAGATGTGCTGAAAGAAAAGGCAGCGTGGAATACTTTAGTATGGTTTTCTGCTCTTGTGATGATGGCGACTATGCTTGGAAAGCTTGGTGTTACGCAATTTTTGGCTGAAGCACTTGGAGGCTTGGCTTCTGCTATGGGGCTTGGTGAAATTTCTGTGATGATTTTCTTAGCTCTTGCATTTTTGTATGCACATTATTTTTTCGCTTCGACAACGGCACACATTTCGGCGATGTTCTTTGTTTTTTATAGTGCGGGTTTAGCTCTGGGTGCGCCTCCTTTGCTTTATGCTTTTATAATGATAACGGCGGGTAATGTTATGATGGCTCTTACACACTATGCTACTGGAACTGCACCTGTTATTTTTGGGACAAACTATGTCAGTCTTAAGCAATGGTGGGGAGTGGGATTTGTCATTTCTGTGGTTGATATGCTGGTGATGATTAGCGTTGGTTTGGTGTGGTGGAATTTTTTGGGCTTTTACTAGAATTTACCAAAAAGGGTAAATTCTAGCTTATAAAGCCACTTGCGATAACTTTGTCCTTATCGTAAAAAACTGCCATTTGTCCGCTAGCTAGTCCATAAACTGCTTCTTTGAGCTTAATTTTGGCATTTAAATTTTCATCTATCAAAACTTCACAAGGCACACTTTTAGAGCGGTAGCGGATTTTTACTTCACATTCAAATTCCTTTTTGTCGATGAAGAGATTGATATTTTGAAGTTCAAATTTTTCAACTTTCAGCTCTTCTTTCGTGCCAACTACAATTTGATTTTGCTTAGGATTTATCTTTAGAACAAAATGCGGTTCGTGAGCGCCTTTCACCTCAAATCCTCTTCTTTTGCCTATGGTATAGTGCATATAGCCATTATGCTCCCCTACGATTTTACCGCTACTATCTAGCACTTCTCCTTTGATATTTGTATCCATAAATTGATTTAAAACATCGACATAAGTTTTTTCTACAAAGCAAATTTCACTACTTTCTTTTTGTGTGGCAAAAGATTTTAAAGGCTCTATAGTAGACGCGAATTTTTTCACATCCTCTTTTTTCATTTCTCCAAGTGGGAAGATGAGGTAATTTAGAGCTTCTTTATCTGCATTAGCTAAGAAATAACTTTGGTCCTTACTTTCATCAAAAGCGACTTTTATACATCCGTTTTCAAGTCTAGCATAATGTCCAGTAGCTAGTTTTTCACATCCTAAACTTTTAGCAAATTCTAAAAGTTTGCCAAGCTTGATAAAGCGGTTGCATAAGGCACAAGGATTTGGCGTTTTACCTTCTTTGTAGGTATTGACAAAAGGCATATAAACCTTAGCTTTAAATTCCTCTTGCAAATCTAAAATATGATGGGGGATTTGTAAGAATTTAGCGACTTTTTCAACTTTAGCTATGTTTTCCTCGTGGTATCCTGCTTTGCCGTGTAGTTTCATATAGCAACCTATAACTTCGTGTCCTGCGTTTTTAAGTTTGTAAGCTGTTACCGTGCTATCAACTCCTCCGCTCATTGCGACTAGAATTTTCATTGTTTTCCTTTAAAATTTGAATTATTTCTTCTATATCGTCAGTGATTACATACCTAGAGATGTCATTTTTATCGATGACCTTAAGTTTAAGTAAGGAATTTCTGACAAAATCATCTAAGCTTTGCCAAAAATCTTTTCCGTAGAGTATGATGGGAATATTCTTTTTAAATTTGAGTTGTTTGAGCGTTAAAACATCTAACAATTCATCAAGTGTCCCAAAGCCGCCCGGAAAAATCACAAAAGCAAAACTCTTTTCAATAAGAGCCATTTTGCGAATGGCTAAGCTCTCAAAAGTGATGCTATATTCCACAAAATCATTAAGTCTTTGCTCGTGTGGAAGCAAGATATTAAAACCAACAGAACTTATGAAATCTGCATCTTGTTCGAAAGCACCCTCATTGGCTGCTTTCATTATGCCACCACCTCCGCCGGTAATGACACAAAAACCCTCTTCTACACATTTTTTAGCCAAAGCCCTCGCCTTAATACAGTAAGGATTGTGTTCCTTTAGGCGTGCCGAGCCAAAAAAAGTAACTGGGTTTTTAAAATTTGGTATGGTAGCAAATTTTTCTAAATCTTTTCTTATTTCTATGCTCATTTTATACCTTTTAAGTTAAATTTAAAAATGTTAATTTTAGCGAAAAAATATAAAATTTTTTCAAGAGTTTGTTGTAATTTTGTGTTACGAATTTACGCAAAAAATTTTATAATGCCTTTTACAAAAAAGAAAGTATTGTTTTGTTGTGTGTAAATTCTATATAATTTTTATAAAACCATTGAGGGAGTTTTTGATGTATCAACAATTAACCGACCCACTAGGTAGCATTTGGCTTAGTGCTTTGTTGGCATTTTTGCCTATTTTGTGTTTTTTGATTTGTTTGCTTGCTTTTAAGCTCAAGGGTTATCAGGCGGGTTTTGTTACCGTTATCGTGGCTAGTGCAGTGGCATTTTATGCTTATGATATGCCTTTTTCTCTCATCGGTGCTTCGTTTGTGCAAGGTTTTGCTCAGGGGATGTGGCCTATTGCTTGGATTATCATTGCTGCGATTTTCCTTTATAAGCTTTCGGTGAAATCTGGCTCTTTTGAAGTGATTAAAGAAAGTGTGATGACTATCACCCCAGACCATAGGATTCAGGTTATTTTGATAGGTTTTTGTTTTGGTTCATTTTTGGAGGGTGCGATAGGCTTTGGAGGACCTGTGGCTATCACTGCGGCTCTTTTGGTGGGCTTAGGGCTTAAGCCTTTGCAAGCTGCTGGACTTTGTTTGATAGCAAATACCGCTCCTGTTGCTTTTGGTGCGGTTGGGATTCCTATTATCGCTATGTCAAATTTGGTCGGTGTTGAGCAGTATGAAATTTCTGCTATGGTTGGGCGTATGCTTGTGCCTTTAAGTCTTAGTGTGCCTTTTTTCATCGTATTTTTAATGGATGGGATAAAGGGTATTAAAGAAACTTATCCTGCGGTTTTAGTAGCGGCTGTAAGTTTTACAATTACGCAGTTTATTAGCTCAAATTACTTAGGAGCGGAGCTTCCTGATATCGTTTCAGCCGTTGTTTCTCTCGTTTGCACTACGATATTTTTGAAATTTTGGTCTCCTAAAAATATTTTTAGACTTGATGATTTGACGGATTTTTCTCATCATACTCAATTAGAATTTGGAAAAGTTTTTAAAGCTTGGTTGCCTTTTATTTTGCTCATTATTTGTATTATTATTTGGACTCAGCCTTGGTTTAAGGCGTTTTTTGATAAGGGTGCGGTGTTTGACTATACTAAAGTTGCTTTGTCTTTTAATAATATTGAGGGTTCTATTGTTGATAGTGCGGGTAAGGCGTTAAGTTTAAATATGGATATTAATCTAATTGCCCTTCAAGCAGGAACGGCTATTTTAGTTGCTGCACTTTTAACTATCTTTTTCTTACGCATTAAATCAAGTGTTGTTGAAGATGCTTTAGGAGACACCTTAAAAGAAATGGCTATGCCTTGTATCACCATAGGCTTGGTTGTGGCTTTTGCTTTTATTGCTAAAAATTCAGGTATGAGCACCACTTTAGGAACGGCTTTTGCGACAACAGGCGATGCGTTTTCGTTTTTTAGTCCTGTCATAGGCTGGATAGGTGTTTTTCTTACGGGTTCTGATACAAGTGCAAATTTACTTTTTGGACCGCTTCAGCAAGCTGCAGCGACAAGCTTGGGGGTGCCTGAAGCTTTATTTTTGGCAGCAAACTCCGTTGGCGGTGTTGTTGGTAAGATGATAAGTCCGCAAAGTATTACCATAGCTTGTGCGGCTGTGGGACTTGTAGGTAAGGAGTCTGATTTATTTAAATTTACGCTTAAATATTCTGTTGGCTTTATTATTTTGATAGGAATTTGGACTTGCATTATTGCCTTTTTAATGCCAGGAATTATTCCGCAAGTGATAGTAAAATAAGGCTTAATGATGAAAAAAGTTTATTTTTATGCGACTTGTCTTGGCACAGCTGCGATGCAAGAGACAATTTTAAATGCCATTAAACTTCTACGCCGCGAGGGCGTGGAGGTGATTTTTAAAAAAAATCAAACCTGTTGTTCGCAGCCAAGTTTTAATTCTGGATACTTTAGGGAAAGTAAGCGAGTTGCTCTTTACAATGTAGATTTATTTGAAAAAGATTATCCCATTGTCGTTCCAAGTGGTTCTTGTGCGGGTATGATGAGCCACGATTATTTGGAGCTTTTTGAGGATGATAGTGAATTTGGTAGGGTGAAGGAATTTTCTTCAAGGGTTATTGAGCTTTCTCAGTATTTAGATGAAGTTTTAAATGTGGAGTATGAGGATAAGGGTGAGCCTGTGAGGGTTACTTGGCATTCAAATTGTCACGCTTTACGCATACAAAAAAGTATAGAGGCGAGTAAAAATCTCATAAAAAAGCTTAAAAATGTCGAGCTTGTAAATTTAGAGTATGAGGAAGAGTGTTGCGGCTTTGGTGGAACTTTTTCTGTAAAAGAGCCTGAAATTTCAAATGCTATGGCAAGAGCCAAGATAAAAGATATACAGAATACGGGTGTAAAATATCTCATAAGTGGTGATGGTGGTTGTCTTTTAAATATAGACGGCACAATGCGTAAAATGGGGCTTGATATAAAGGGTTTGCATTTGTATGATTTTTTACTAAAGAGACTTGAGGGGGCGAGATTATGAAGGCACACGAAGAAATTGTCAATTTAAAACTCAATGATACGCAAATGCGTGAAAATTTAAATAACGCTATGCATACCTTGCAAAAAAATCGCCTTAAGGTGATTGATGATAAATTTAAAGATTGGCAGGGTTTAAGAGCGAAAGCAAAACAAGCGAAAAATAATGCTTTAATGAGTCTTGAAGAAAGACTTGTGGAATTTGAAAAAAATGCAACAAAAAATGGTATTAAGGTGCATTGGGCGAGTAGCGATGAGGACGCTTGTGAGATAATTTATGAAATTATGAAGGAAAATAATATTAGTAAAATCTTAAAAGGCAAGTCAATGGCAAGTGAAGAGATAGGGCTAAATCACTATCTTGAGAAAAAAGGTTTAAAAGCCATTGAGACGGATTTGGGTGAGGTTATCATACAGCTTGATAATGAAGTGCCTGTGCATATTGTTGCGCCGGCGATTCACAAAAATCGTTACGAAATAGGAAAAACTTTTCAAGAAAAGCTTGGTGCGGAGCTTGAAAGTGAGCCTGAAAAACTTAATGCCATCGCTAGGAAGTATTTAAGAGATGAATTTGAGGGCTTAAAGCTAGGACTTAGTGGAGTCAATTTTGCTATGTCGCGTGAGGGGGCGTTTTGGCTCATAGAGAACGAGGGTAATGGTAGAATGTGTACCACAGCTCCAGACATTCACATCGCACTTTGTGGGATTGAAAAAGTAATGGAAAGCTTTGAAGATGCGGCGACTATGGTGCATTTATTGACCCCTTCAGCTACAGGGCAGTTTATCCCAACCTATAATAACATCATCACAGCTCCGCGTAAAAATGGTGACTTAGATGGACCTAAAGAAGTGCATATTGTGTTATTTGACCATCATAGAAGCGATATGCTAGCACATAAGGATTATTACGAAGCTTTGCGTTGTATCCGCTGTGGTGCTTGTATGAATTTTTGCCCGGTGTATGATAAGATAGGGGGACACAGCTATCAAACCACTTATCCGGGTCCTATAGGAGAGGTAATAAGTCCAAATTTATTTGGTATGGATAAAACGGGTGATATTCTTAGCTTTTGTTCTCTTTGTGGGCGTTGCTCAGAAGTGTGTCCTGTGAAAATTCCACTGGCAGATTTGATAAGAAAATTGCGTTGTGATAAGGTAGGACAGGGAGAAAACCCTCCACTTGGTGCAAGTAATGCTCCATATAGCAAAATGGAATCTTTTGCTTTTTCTACTTTTGCAAATTTGGCAACAAATGGCAACAAATGGCGTTTTTCACTTTCTAAAGGACATTATTTTAATTGGGCGGTGCAAAATTTCAAGGGGGTTTTGCCTGTGATTAAAAAATGGAGTGCCTTTAAAGAATTACCACAAATTAAGAAAGATTTGTATCAAGAAGTGCAAAATATCGAAGGGGTGATTTATGAGTAGGATAGAAGAAATTTCAGCAAAAAGCAAAGAGGCTATTTTATCAAAGCTTAGAGGTGCCTATGTAGATAAGGAATTTGTAAGAAGTCCTAGTATAGACCCTGTGGAGCATATCATTTCAAATGGAACGATGCTTGATGAGATGAAGCAAAAAATGAGTGATAATAAATATATCGTTGAAGAAAGTACTAGGGAAAAACTTGAAGATAAGATTAATGAAATCACTCAAAATTATGGTTATGAGAGTTTGCTTTATGGGGAAAGTTTGGGGCTTGATTTAACTAAGATTAAAGCAAATAAGAAAATTTGCTTTAATCAAGAGATAGAAAATTTACGCAGCGAGGTTTTTCATAGTGATTTTTCTATCATTCACGCGAGTTATGGTGTGAGTTCTCACGGAGTGGCTTTGGTGCTTTCAAGTAAAGAGCAGCCTAGGATGCTCTCTTTAGCCCCTAAACTTTGCATTGTTTTGCTTAAAAAGGAGAGGATTGTACCAAGTCTTAGCGAGGCGTTAAATCTTGTAAAGCAGGAAAATGAAGTCCTGCCTAGTAATATTTTATTTATCGCAGGACCCTCACGCACGGCAGATATCGAGTTAATCACTGTTTTTGGAGTGCATGGACCTCAAAAAGCACACATTATTTTATATTAAATTTAGCAGTTTTTCTGCTAAATTTAATACAATATTTATCTTTTATTAAAAATTTATTTCATTTTTACTAATGTTTTTATATTTTTTTAATTTCAATAAAGTTAAAATTTCTTTAGAGATTTAAAACATAATTTTGGGAATTTAAGTTGGACAAATTAATCCCCACTTGGGACAATAAGTATAGCATTAATGACGATAGAATCGATGCACAGCATAAAAAGCTTTTTGCTCTTGCTTCTAAAGTGGAGAATGCGGTTTATGGATTTGTAAAGCGTGATGAGCTGAAGGAAATTTTAATGGAGCTTTTTAATTATATGAAAGAGCATTTTGCCAATGAGGAAGAGTATATGCACGAAATTTCTTATCCGTATCTTAGTGACCATAGAATGATGCATAAGGTGATTATCGATGATATGTCCTATCTTATCCAGCACATTAAAACGACAAATGACCTTAAAGAAAAGCTTTATACCATAATGTCCGATTGGCTTTTAACGCACATTTTGCGTTACGATATGATGATAGGACATTGGCTTAATGAACAGAAAAATCAAGAGAGCGAAGAAGAAGCTGAAATGGTGGAAGAAGAAAGTAGCGAGGTAAAAGAGCCTAAAATCATAAAAGAAACGAGATTTATCTATTCTTGTCCTTGTCATTTGACGCATATTTTAAACTATCAAGAGCACTTAGGAATTTTAATGCATAATAAAATATTAAAATGTAAAAATTGTAAAAAAGACTTAATTTATGTTACAAGCGAAATCGTAGAAAAAAGGATAGACAATGTTTCCAAAATGGGATGATAGCTATAGCGTTCATAATGCTAAAATAGACGAGCAGCATAAAAAGCTTTTTGAGCTTGCTGCTAAGGTTGAATATATGTTTGATAAGCCTATCTATAAAAATGATATTAAGAATTTGCTTGCGGAATTTTTTAATTATATGAAAGACCATTTTCACGATGAAGAAAAATATATGGAGCTTATCGGTTATCCCGAGCTTGAGGCACACCGTAAAATTCATAAAGAAATTATACAAATGATGATAAATCTCATTCAAAGCATTAAAAGCACAAATGATTTAAAGGAAAAGCTTTATGTAGTCGCTAAAAAATGGCTTTTGGAGCATATCCTTTATGAAGATATGAAGGTGGAATACTTTAGGCGTTCTTCTTTAAGTCACGATGATGGTGCGGATGTGAGTTTTGAGGAGGATAAAGATGAGAGAGATGATGAGGGGGCGATTTATCTTTATGTGTGTGATTGTGTGGGACAGATTCACGATGTGCCTTTTGGAATTCATCAAAAAATACAATTAAAAGGCGCTAAATTTAGATGTAAAAAATGCCAAGAGCCGATAAGATTTCACAAAAAGCACGCGGAGGAATTTTGAGATTTAGTGTTATTTTGATAACATTTCGACTTTCAACAAGAATTTTTAGAGAGAAGTAATGGGAAAAAGTTTTAAGATTATCAAAGAACAGGGATTTGGGGAATTTTTGCGTCATAAAAAAAGAAGATTAAGCAGGAATTTGTTTTTGTATTTTGGAGGATTTTATCCAAAGCTTCCGCAAAATTATAAATTTCTTTTCATCAGTTTTGGTGTAAGTGGGAATGCGGCTTTGATAACATTTTTAAATCTTTGTGGTTTAAAAGAGGTTCGTTTGGCACAAGATAACGAGACTGAGTATTATAGTAAGAGTAGGGAAATACTTAAAAGTTCGACAAGCAAAAATTTTATTAGTATATTTTTTTATCGTAACAAAAAGAGATTTAAGACCGCGAGGCTCTTATCTTACGATGTTCCCATTTTAATAGTGCTTAGAGACCCTATTTCAAGATTTAGGTCTATGATGAATTATCAGTATCTTGTGCTTAATCATATGGGGGGGGTTATTAGACTTAAAGATGATTTAAATGCAATTTTAAATGCAATTTTATACGGCGATACTGCCAAACTTACAAAAGCTTCGCAATTATCTTATGTGGAAGATTTATTATCTAAGGGTAGCTTTAAATTTAAAACTGACCTAGCTCCATTTTTAGCGAAAGATGGTAAATCCCGCCAAGTCATTTACATCGATATGCAAGAACTAATGCCAGATAAAGCTTTTAAGACTATGCAAAAACTTTCAAGCATTTTAAATTTCAATCCACCTAAAGAGGAAGATAGGGAGAAAATTGAGCGCAAGGTTGCAAATGATTATTTTTTCCTTCCTCGTTTTACATTTTTTATTGATGATAAAGATTTTTCTTGGCTTAAGGAAGAAATTAAAATTATCATTTCTAAAGTCATTTTACCAAACCACAAAGAATCCAAATCCCTCTTTTTAGATGAAAATGATTTATGCTATAAAGAACTTAGCATTAATTTAGAAGAAAAACATTATGAGCTTATCAAAGAAGATAAAGAAATAAAAGAAAGATTAAAAAGCTATTTTAAAGAATTTGTCAAAGTGCTAGATGAAAAAGTAAGATTTAGAAAAGATAATGCTTTAAATGAAAATGATATGTTAGAATTCTTTAAAAACAATGCAAATTTAGCTTTGCAATTTAAAGCTTTATTAGATAGTGAATTAACCCACATTAAACAAACACGCCCTGACATCATCGCTTCGTGGAAATATTACCAAGAATTTGAGAAAATTTGTGAGGGGTTAAAAAATTAAGGAGGCTTCACACCTCCTTTTATTTAAGCTTTTTTCTCGCTTACTATATCGACAATGTTATCTCCAACCATTACGGCGATTTTTTCCATAAATTCCGCAGGGCTAGTGAAGCCAACGCAAGAGCAGTTAATCTCCCCTAAAATATATTTATCGCCTCCGTTTTCATCTGTATCAAGGATAAAGTCAGCCGTCCAAATGAGCGGTAAGTCATAATTGCCAAGTTTATTTTTAATCGATGGAAGCTGTCCTAAAAACCAGTCGATTAAATTCTTCCAGTCTTTTGGCTCATCGTAGCGGTATTTTGCTCCGCTAAAAAGTGTCGCAGAAAAGGCGTCTCCACCCTCAGCTGGCTTTTTATGCACGACATAAACAGGAGTTTTATAAAGCATTAAAATTCTTATCTCACCTTCTTTAATGCGTGGTAAGAAAGTCATATCTACAAGCATACCATTATCGCCTACGATATATTGCTCACAAAAGTCCATAAATTCGCCAAGTTTGCGCGTTTCGCTGTGATTATCTTTTGCTTCTGTGCAAATGATGGTTGTATCAAGTGGTAAAGAATCGCAAGTGTTATAACTCGCACCTTCTTCAAGTCTCACACGCCAAATTCCCTCGCCTGTCGAGCCACGATTTTGCTTTAGCACTCTTTCGCCTTTAGCCAAGCTTTTTGGGAAGGTTTCTTTAAAGGTCTTAATATCATAATAAGCATAAGTATCATCAGGGACTAAAGGTGTGTCGGCTAGTTTTGTCAAGGCGTCTTTAGCTCCGTATCCTATCATAGCATCAGGATGAGGCATACCGACAAGTCCGTCTGCACAGAGTTTGCGAAGCACTTCAAAATAAAGCTTTTCTTCTTTTAAATTTCCCGGATTTACACGCGAAACATATCCATCGGCTGTATTTTTAACTTGTTCGTAAATTTTATTGCGCTCATTTTCATCGCGTAAAATTTCATCGGTAAAAAATATAACTTCAGCGTTCCACCCTTTAGCTCTTAAAGCATTTACCATAGGCATAGTGTCTTTTCTATACCCATCAGGACCCTTATCGCTTCCGCCTCTAGCTTCGAAAAAAACAATATTTTTTTTCATTTTCACTCCTTTAAAAAATATTTTTAATTATCCCATAAAAAATTTGCGTAAAATTAAATAGCCTTAAAAAACTTGCATTTTGCTATTTTGTAATAAATGATTTGAAAGTGTATTAAAAAATTTGACACTTTGTTGATTTAGCTTTTCTAAAAATTTGTCGATTTTATCCGCTTCTTTCCATACAGGATTAGCGACTTTGCTTAAAAGTTCAAGCTCTTTTTTGGCTTGTTCGTAATTACTAAGAGAGTCGATTAAGCCTAAATTTTTAGCTTCATTTGCTAAAAAGACTCTAGCATCTGCCCATTTTTCTTTTTCGCTGACAGCAAGTTTTCTTTCTTTTGCTACAAATTCAACAAAAAGAGCATAGCTTTCATTAATGAGCCTTTGTAAATACTCCCTTTCTTCCTCACTCCACGCTCTTGTGAAAGTTCCAGCCTCTTTAAATGTCCCTGCTTTTAAGGTTTGCTCTTTTACACCAAGCTTTTGAGCCAATTCGCTTATATCCATACCTTGAGCAATGACACCTATCGAGCCTATAAAAGACGCTGGGTTAGATAAAATTTTATCCGCTCCAACCCCCGCTAAATAACTCCCACTTGCCATAGTCCCAGCCGCGTAAGCAACTACAGGCTTTTTCTCTCTTAAGTCTTTAATAGCAAGGGCTAATTCCATACTTGGAGCAAAAGCCCCACCCGGACTATCGATGTAAAAAAGCACACCTTTTATGCTTGTGTCGTTTTTAGCATTGATGATTTTTTCCAAAACCGCACTAGTGTCTAAAATTTCTCCCTTCAAGTCTATGCGTTCTAAATTTGGGATAGAAACGCTTGAAGTAGGGTTTGAGCTAAAAAGCCAGAGAATTAAAAGTAAAAGTAAAAAAGTTTTAAAATAGGTATTGATATAAGAAATTATCTTACCTATGCCACTAAAAAATGATTTTAAAATTTGCATTCTTTTCCTTTTATGAATAATTTTTGCACTTCTTTTGCGTTGAGAATAAATTGCAAAGGAAGTTGGGTATTATCACATTCTTTGACTTCAAAAACACTAAAATCAGCCATTTTGCCTACTGCTAAAGTGCCTAGATTTAGATTAAGTGCTTTGGCTGGATAAAGTGTCGCCATTAGCAAAAGTTTTTTAGCGAGGGCATTAAGTTCAAAATCCTTATGAATAAGCAAATTTGTCCGCATTTCATCAAGCATAGAAAGGCTGATGTTTGAGCTTAAGCCGTCCGTGCCTAAGTGGATATTTAAACCACTTTTAAGAGCTTTTTTAAGGGCTAAACTTTTTTGACTTAAGAGACGATTTGAAAAAGCACAATGTGTAATGGAGTGTAAATTTGGGTTTAAAAGCTCAAATTCTTTTAAATAAACACAATGTGTAAAAAGCGTTCTTAAATCTTTAAAAAGAGTGATAAATTCATCAATTGTATAAAGTGGCTTGGGATTTGATGTGAAATTTCCTAGCCATTGTTTAAATTTGCCAGAAGCTCTTCTAAGCCATAAATTTTCAGCCTTGCTTTCTAAAAAATGTGTGCTTAAAAGCATTTGATGTTTTTGAGCCAAAGAGATAGCAAATTTTGCAAGTTCTAAATTTGTAGAATAAGGCGAATGAATTGAAATAGCAGGGATAAACAAATCGTCTTTATAAGCCATAGCCTTTTCAAAACGCTTTAAAAATTCCTCTTTTTTTTGTAAATTTTGTGTCTTGTCTGTGCCTAAAATTTCATTAAAATAAATCACACGCATAGAATGTTTCGCACAAGATTCTAAGTCGCTTCCAAAGCTTGAAATTTCGCCTATGGTGCTTGTGCCTGTTTTTTGCATTTTATTTAAG